>JBKPOU010000176.1:0-5416 GCA_046733255.1 Pseudomonadota bacterium | reverse complement strand
CCGCGAAGGATGAGAAATGCCCACTTCTCGCCGATGACCTCGACCGCAGCGGGAATGGGGCAGCGCAGAGCCGCCTCCCGAAACGCATCTATGTCCGCACCCGACCTTCCGTCAGCGGTCACGCTACTGCTCCCTTCGATGAGGCCAAAAGCACAAACAGCCGGAAAATAACAGTTGCAAAGTGAAACTGTAAGGCGCAAAAGTTTCGAATCAAAACGAAAATACAGGAAGACGCGATGCTTCGTTCTTTCCTTGCTCTTTCAGCTGTCGCACTGGCCGCTGCGCCGGCCGCCGCCGCGACCTATTCCGCCAAGACTGCAACTCCGGCTCCTGCAAAGATCGCAGCGCGCGATATCCTGTGGGCCTGCGGCGCCGACAGCTGCACGGGCGTCACCCAGAACAGCCGCCCGCTGGTCCTTTGCCAGGGCCTCGCGAAGAAGGTCGGGCCGATCCAGTCGTTCGCCGTAGACGGCCGCGAAATCAGCGGCGACGAGCTCGATCGCTGCAATGCGTCCGCGAAGGCGGACGGCAGCATTAAGGTCGCTAACGCACGCTAGCGCCCTTCTAGCCGCGCCTCGCGCCCTCGGGGCGCGGCTTTTCGCGCTTGCACAAAGGCGCTGCCTCCCCCCATCTTACAGTCGTGCTTAGGCAGTACGAGCTGGTCGAGAAGGTTAGGTCCTACGATCCCGATGCGGACGAGGGGCTCATCAACCGCGCCTACGTCTTCTCGATGAAGGCGCACGGAGACCAGCAGCGCGCTTCCGGCGACCCCTATTTCAGCCATCCGATCGAAGTCGCCGGAATCCTGACCGACCTGAAGCTCGACGACCAGACGATCGCGACGGCCATCCTCCACGATACGATCGAAGACACGGTCGCGACTCCCCAGGAAATCGAGAAGCTCTTCGGCAAGGATGTCGCGCGCCTGGTGGACGGCGTGACAAAGCTCAGCAAGATCGAAGCCCAGTCGGAAAACGAGCGCGCCGCCGAGAACCTGCGCAAGTTCCTGCTCGCGCTCAGCGACGACATCCGCGTTCTCCTCGTGAAGCTGGCGGACCGCCTTCACAATATGCGCACGCTCCATCATGTGCCGTCGGAGGAGAAGCGACGCCGGATCGCGCGCGAGACGATGGATATCTATGCGCCGCTCGCCGAGCGCATCGGCATGTACGAAATGATGACCGAGATGCAGTCGCTGGCGTTCCGCGAGCTGGAGCCCGACGCATACGCCTCGATCACCAAGCGATTGAAGCAGCTTCACGACCAGGGCGGCGACCTCGTCAACCGGATCGGCCTTGGGCTTCAGCTTCACCTCGCCGACAACGGTCTCGAAGCCGAGGTCACCGGACGCGAGAAGCATCCCTATTCAATCTGGCGGAAGATGGCCGAGCGCCACATCAGCTTCGAGCAGCTTTCGGACGTGATGGCTTTCCGGGTGATCGTCGGTACGACCGAGGATTGTTACCGCGCGCTAGGGCTCATCCATCAGCGTTGGCCGATGGTCCCGGGCCGCTACAAGGACTACATCTCGACGCCGAAGAGAAACGGGTACCGGTCGCTCCACACGTCGGTGATCCACGATTCGCAGATGCGGATCGAAATCCAGATACGGACGAAGGAAATGCACGAGCAGGCCGAGCGCGGCCTCGCTGCGCACTGGGCTTATAAGGAAGGCAAGCCGAAGGCAGAGCTCAAGATTCCGTGGGTCGATGATCTCGTGGAAATCCTGGACCATGCGGAGAATGCCGAGGAACTCCTCGAGCATACCCGGATGGCGATGTACCAGGACCGCATCTTCGCCTTCACTCCGAAAGGCGAGCTGATCCAGCTTCCAAAGGGCGCTACCCCGGTCGACTTTGCCTATGCGGTCCACACCGACCTTGGCGACCGGACAGTCGGTGCGAAGGTCAACGGCCGCGTGGTTCCGCTCCGGACCATCCTGGAGAATGGCGACCAGGTCGAAATCCTGGCGTCCGAAGCGCAGCACCCGCAGCCGTCATGGCTACGTTTCGTCACGACCGGCAAGGCGCGCGCAGGCGTGCGCCGCTTCGTCCGCCACAAGGAACGCGACGAGACGATCGAGCTCGGCCGAAAGATCTACGACGACATCGTCGAGCGGCTTCCGGCTCAGCTAGGCGAGGATGCGCTTAAGCGCGCGCTGAAGAAGCTGAAGATGGAAGATTCGGACGCGCTGATGATCGCCATCGCGCGCAAGCGAGTCTCCGACGAAGAGGTGATGGAAGCTTTGATGCCGGGCTCGGCCGGCGGCGACGTCGCCCCGCGGCCGCCGGCGCAGCGCACAGCAATCTCGATCAAAGGCCTGACGCCCGGCGTCGCCTATCATCTGGCGACCTGCTGCCACCCGATTCCAGGCGACCGTATCGTCGGTCTGCGGCGCGAGGATGAGGAGATCGAGGTTCACGTCATCGGCTGCGACACGCTTGCAAGCGGGGTCGATGCGGATTGGCTCGACCTTGCCTGGGGCGAGGGCTCAGGCGGAGCGGCCCGGCTGTGCGTGATTCTTCGCGACGTTCCTGGAGCGCTGGGTACGATGGCTGGGATATTGGGCGCGAAGCACGCCAATATCGTCAACCTCCACCTGGTTCACCGCGACGGGAGCTTCCAGACCTTCCATTTGGATACGGAGGTACACGACCTCGCGCACCTCCACGCCATCATCGCTGCACTTCGCGACGCCGACCCAGTCAGCTCCGTCGAGCGGATCTAGGCTTTCGAGCGTCTTTCGCGGACGCTTCCTGCAGCCAGCACTGCAAGCGTGACGAGGTCCGACGCGCTCGCCGTCATCGGGGCGATCTGGACCGGAAGCTCAAGGCCGACGATGAAGGGACCGAGCACGCTTTCGTCGCCGAGATTCTTCAGCAGCTTGGACGTCAAATTGGCCGACTGAAGTCCCGGCATGACGAGAATGTTCGCGGGGCCGGTCAGCCTGCTGAACGGATAGAAGCGCCGCTGCATCTCATAATTGAGCGCGACGTCGGGGCCCATCTCACCTTCATATTCGAAATCGGTATTGATCGAGTCGAGCAAGGTGACTGCGCCGCGAAGCTCTTCGATATGCGTTCCGGGCGGATTGCCGAAGGTCGTGTAGCTGATGAAGGCGATCCGCGGCTCCAAGCCCATCCGCCGGGCAAATCCGGCAGAGCGCATCGCGATCGCTGCCAGCTGGTGCGCATCCGGCCGCTCCGTGACTGCCGTATCCGCGATCAGGATGGTCCGGTTGCGGGCAACGACAACGTTGATTCCGAACGGAGTGGCATCCTTCTCGTCCTCAATGACCTGGCGGACCTGGCGAAGCGACTGGCTGAATGGACGCGTCGTTCCAGTGATCATCGCATCCGCTTCGCCGAGAGCGAGCATCGCGGCGGCAAAGTAATTGCGGTCCTGGTTGACCATCCGCTCGACTTCCCGGCGGAGGAGCCCGTGCCGCTGGTGCTTTTCGTAGATGTAGTCGACGGCGCGGCCGACTAGCGGCGAGTTGCGACTGTTGAGGACCTCGTAGCTCTTGGGATCATCGACCCCCATCTCTGCAAGCAGGTCGTAAACGTCCTCGCGGCCGACGAGTACGGGCGTGCCGTAGCCGGCCTCCCGGAAAGCGATTGCCGCGCGAAGGACATTGGGCTCCTCGCCTTCAGCGAAGAGCACGCGCTTGGGATTGGACTTAGCCGATTCGTAAGCAAGGCTGAGGACCGAGACCGTCGGGTTGAGCCGCGCCCGAAGCTCCTGCCTGTAGGAGTCAAAGTCGGCGATCTCCTTTTGCGCGACCCCGCTCCTCATCGCGGCTTCGGCAACTGCTGACGCCACGATTTCCATCAGCCTGGGATCGAAGGGAGCCGGGATGATGTAGTCGCGGCCGAAACTCTGGCTCCGACCGCCATAGGCTGCGGCGACTTCTTCAGGCACCGGCTCGCGCGCCAGCTCGGCCAAGGCTTCGGCGGCGGCAATCTTCATCTCGTCATTGATTGCGGTCGCGCGAACGTCGAGCGCGCCGCGAAAGATGAAGGGGAAGCCGAGAACGTTGTTCACCTGGTTGGGGAAGTCCGAGCGGCCGGTCGCAACGATCGCATCCGGGCGGGCTTCCATCGCGTCGGGAGGCCAGATCTCGGGATCCGGATTGGCCATGGCGAAGATGATCGGTTGTTCCGCCATCGACTTCACCATGTCCTTGGAAACAACGTTCGCTGCCGACAGGCCGAGGAAGACGTCGGCGCCCGCAATCGCTTCGGCGAGAGTCCGGGCCTCGGTGTCGACCGCATGCGCCGACTTCCACTGATCGAGATCGGTACGGCCTTTGTGGATGACGCCCTTGCGGTCGCACATGATGACGTTGCCGCCCTTGACCCCCATTGCTTTCACCAGCTCGGTGCAGGCGATGGCCGCCGCGCCGGCGCCGTTCACGACCACCTTGATTTCGCCCAACTCCCGGTTGGTCAGGCGGCATGCGTTAATCAGCCCAGCGGCAGTGATGATCGCGGTGCCGTGCTGGTCGTCGTGGAAGACGGGGATGTTCATCCGCTCGCGAAGCGTCTGCTCGATGACGAAGCAGTCCGGCGCGGCAATGTCCTCGAGGTTTATTCCGCCGAAGCTCGGCTCGAGCAAGGCGACTGCGTCGATGAACGCGTCGCAATCCTCGGTCGCCAGTTCGAGATCGATAGCGTCGACATCGGCAAAGCGTTTGAACAGGACGGCCTTGCCTTCCATCACCGGCTTCGACGCGAGTGCTCCCAAATTGCCGAGCCCAAGGATCGCGGTCCCGTTGGAGATGACGGCGACCAAATTGCCCTTCGCGGTAAAGTCGTAAGCGCAGGTCGGATTCTCCGCGATCGCGCGGACCGGAACGGCAACGCCCGGCGAATAGGCAAGGCTGAGATCGCGCTGCGTCGCCATCGGCTTCGATGCGACGATCTCGATCTTCCCGGGGCGGCCCTGCGAATGGAAGTCTAGCGCTTCCTTTTCGGTGAATTTGATGTTGCTCTCGCTCATTGGCTTTGCGCCTTAGTCCAATTCGTCGCACGCGCAAAAACCGGTGCATTGTCCGCGGTTGCGGGAATGACGCACAGGCAGAATCCCGCTACCCCTGAGCAATGGCCCGAGCCGACGCCCCGACGCCGATGATGGCGCAATACCGGCGCCTCAAGGAAGAGGCGGGCGACGCACTGCTCTTCTACCGGATGGGCGATTTCTTCGAGCTCTTCTTCGACGATGCGAAGGCGGCTTCGGCCTGCCTCGATATCGCCCTGACCAAGCGCGGCGCGGACGCGGGCGAGCCGATCCCGATGTGCGGGGTGCCGGCGCACTCGGCGGAATCCTATCTGGCGCGGCTGATCAAGGGCGGTTTCCGCGTCGCCATCGCCGAGCAGACCGAAAGCCCGGCGGAGGCGCGCAAGGCGCGCGGATC
>JBKPOU010000175.1:0-4225 GCA_046733255.1 Pseudomonadota bacterium | reverse complement strand
CGCAGACCGACGTGCCCTGCCTTGACCGCTTTGAAGATTCCGGCTGCTTCGTTCCGCCGGCCAGCTCCGCTACGCTCGCCTGGACCTTTCGCCAGCCTTCATGTTCGGGCCGCCCATCCCAGTCCTTCAGCTCCGCGCATTGGATTTGGTTGAAGGGCATTGGCGGAACGGTCCCGTCAACGCTCGTCTGGACCAGAGTTCCCAATTCGCGCGCGGCATCCGCCTCGGCTCTCACCCATTGCGATCGCGCCGCTTCGGCGGACCACAGGACGACCACCGCCTTTGCGGATCTCAGGCGCTCCTCGATGACGTCGGCATAGCTCTTGTGGGCCGGAAGCTCATTGTCGCGCCAGACCTCATAGCCCTCGCCGCGCAACGCGCCGGCTACACGCGTGGCCTGCGGTTCGTCCTCGCGAGCATAGGAGACGAATACGTCAGCCATCCGGGCCCCCTTCGGCCTTGGATATCAGGACTCTAGCGACGAGTCATTGCGCTCGGCGGTCACTCGGATGCCGGCGCAACGATCGCCTGCGCTGCAGCCTTCACCCTGGACTTCGCGGAGCTGAGCGCGTCCTGAAAACGAGGATCCTCCCTGAGCGCGTCCAGATTGGGATCGTTGGCGACAAGCGTCACGACGTTCGGCCCGCCCTTTGCCAGTGCCTCGCCGATCGTTGCGATCGCGGCTTCCTTGTCCTTGAAGAAGACGGTCTCGCCCACAGCCAGGTTGAACCGCATGAACTGATTGTCGGAATCGAGCAGCAATGCACGGTCCATCCACTGCCTGGCCCGCTCGAGGTCGCCCTGCGAGGCGAAAGCCAGCGCCGAAAAAATGAGCGCCGCGCCGTTGTCCGGGTCCTCGGCAAGCACCAGCGCGGATTGTTCGAGGATCTTTTCCGCGGCCCGCTGCCTGCCCGGAATATCTCCAAGCGCATTGGAAGTGGCGAACAACATGCCCCAGCCGTGAAAGTCGGACTCCATCAGCGTCGTCGCCTTTTCCAGGTAGCGCCTGACCTCCTCCATCCTCCTCTGGCGATAGAGAATCCGCGCCGATTCCTTGTGCACTTCCCAGGATTCCGGACCGAGCCGCGTGGCCGTGGCAATCTCCATGTCAGCCTCTTCGAAGCGGCCGTGCTCGGCCAGACGCCAGGCCATCGGCAAATGCGCTTCGGCAATTGTCGGATCGAGGGCGAGCGCGCGTTTCGCAGCAACTGCGCCGTCCTCCACGCTTTCGTTGCCCGAGAAGCCATAGCGGAGGTTTGCCTGAGCAAGCGCCATGAGCGCCCAGGCCTGCGGGTAATCTTCATCGATTTCGGTCGCGGCCTTGCAAATGCGGATGACCCGCTCTTCGCGGCGGCGATCGCCAAAATGGCCCGTGATCCAATATTGCCGCGCCCTAAGATACAGATTGTAGGCGTCGACGTTGTTCGTGCCGCGGTTTTCGATGGCCTTCTTTTCCTCGGGCAGCAGCTTGACCTTCAGAGCCTCGACAATGGCCGTCGAAATCTCGTCCTGGATGGCGAAAATGTCCGTCAGATCGCGGTCGTAGCGGTCGGCCCAGACATGGTCGCCGCTTCCGCCATCGATGAGCTGGGCGGTGATCCGGACGCGGTTGCCGGCCTTCCGGACGCTTCCTTCGAGAACGTGACTGACGCCGAGCGACCGCGCGATCTCGGCAACGTCGACCGACCGTCCCTTGAAGGTGAAGGCGGTGTTGCGGGCCGTCACTGCCAGAGCCGACACTTTTGACAGATCAGTGGTGATGTCTTCGCTTATCCCGTCGCTGAAATATTCCTGCTCGGCGTCGCCGCTCATGTTCGCGAACGGCAGGACGCAAATCGAGACGCCGCCGCTGGCGTGGCGTGTGGAAGGCTTCGCCTCCACGCCTTTTTTGCTCCCCGCCAGCACCTCGATGCTGCCCAGAACCTTCCGCCAACCCGCGCATTCGCAATTGCCGTTCCATTCACGAAGGTCGGCGCATTGGATCTGGTCGAACGGCATTGGCGGAATCGAACCGTCGATCGTGGCCTGGACGAGCGTGCCCGATTGGCGCGCTGCATCCGCTTCGGAGCGCACCCATTGCGACTGGGCCGCTTCCGCACCCCAGAGCACAACCACTGCCTTTGCGGATCTCAGGCGCTCCTCGATGACGTCGGCATAGCTCCGGTGCGCCGGTAGCTCGTCGTCGCGCCACACTGCATAGCCCGCCGACCGCAGCGCCTCCTCGACCGTCTTGGCCTGGCCTTCGCTCGATCTCGCATAGGAGATGAAGACGTCGGACATCGGCCGATCTCAGGATGCGGCTGGAGTGGCCGGCGCCTCGGCTTCTGCCGTGGCATCTCCGGTGCCGTGCCGCTTGCGCTCCCGAGCGATGATTTTCCGGAAGCGTGGATCGTCGCGGAGGCAGTCGAAATCCGGATCGCTTTCGGCGATCTTCAGCATGGTCGGTCCCGAAAGCCCGAGGGTGCCGTCCAGCAGCCGCAGCGACTCCTCCGTGTCGCCGACGTAGGATGCGAGGACGCAGGCGAAATTGTAGCGCATGTTGAGGTTGTCGGGATCGATCAGCATCGCCCGGTCGATCCATTCGCGGGCGCGGTCCTTTTCGCCCAGGATCGCGTAACCGCCGGCGAGTATGCCGAGCGCGGCGCCGTTACTCGGATCCTGCTGAAGCGCCTTTTCCGCTTCCGACACCATTTTGGTCGCGGCGTGCAGTACCTTCTCCTTCTGGCCTTGCGCCTGATAGCAGGTGGTCAGCAGCGCCCAGGCGTGGAAGTCGGTCTCCATCACCTCAGCCGCTTTCTCGTAATGTTGTGTCGCCCGAACGAGATCGCGGCGAAGCTTCCTCAGGCGCGCGGCCTCCTTGTTTACCTCCCACGAGTCCGGCGCGACCCGAAGCGCCTTTTCGATCTCGGCCTCGGCGTCCTCGTGCCGCCCCTGCTCCTCCAGGCGGCGAGCCATCGCGCAATAGGCCTCGGCAACCGTCGGATCGATCGAGAGCGCGGTGTGCGCGGCGACGAAGCCGTCATCGACCTCGCGGTTGTAATTGTAGCGAAGGTTGGACTGCGCGATCGCCAGCAGCGCCCAGGCTTGCGCGTAATAGGGGTCGATCTGCACGGCCTTGCTGCAAATCCGCATGACCCGTTCCTCACGCCTCAGGTCGCCGTGGTTGCCCGTGATCCAATATTGCCGGGCGAGCAGGTAGAGGTTGTACGCCTCCACATTGTTCGTCCCGCGGCGCTCGATGGCCTTCTTCTCGCTCGGAAGCAGCTTGACCTTCAGCGCGTCGACGATCGAATGGCTGATCTCGTCCTGGATCTCGAAAATGTCGGTGAGGTCGCGGTCAAACCGCTCCGCCCAGACGTGGCCGCCGGTCTCTCCGTCGATCAGCTGGGCGGTTATCCTGACCCTGTTGCCCGCCTTGCGCACGCTGCCCTCGAGCACGTGGGTGACGCCGAGCTTCTGGGCCACTTCGCAAACGTCGACCGACCGTCCCTTGAACGTGAATGCCGTGTTGCGCGCGGTCACTTCGAGCGCCGACACCTTCGACAAATCGGTGGTGATGTCCTCGCTGATGCCGTCGCTGAAATATTCCTGCTCGGCGTCGCCGCTCATGTTCTGGAACGGCAGGATGCAGATCGACGTCTTCTTGGTCCGCGCCTTGGGCCGGGGGACGGATACGGTTTCATTGACCAGCAGCTCGGCAACGCTTGCGAGCAGCTTCTGCCAGCCGGCATGGTCGCTCTCGCCGGCCCAGCCCTTGAGCCCGGCGCACTGGATCTGGTTGAACGGGATCGGAGGGATGATCCCGTCGACGCTCGCCTGGACGAGCTTGCCGACTCCCCGCGCGGAATCGGCCTCTGCCCTCACCCATTGCGACTGCGCCGCTTCCTCGGACCAAAGGACGACGACCGCCTTGGCGCCGTTCAACCGTTCCTGGATGACGTCGGCATAGCTTCGGTGGGCGGGCAGCTCATCGTCCCGCCAGACGCCGTAACCCGCGTCGCGGAGCGCCTGCTGGACCCGCATAGCCTGCTCTTCACTCGAGCGGGCATAGGATACGAATACGTCCGACATACCGACGAACCGCCCCAATTGTCGGGGAAAGTCTTACATTTGCGCGCGTCCAATGAATAGGGGCGCGTCAGTCGCCCTCGCCGATCGGCATTCCCGGCGGAACCTGCGGCAGGCGGGCGGGGTCGGCGATGACCTTGTCGAGCGCTTCGCGGTC
>JBKPOU010000174.1:0-24026 GCA_046733255.1 Pseudomonadota bacterium | reverse complement strand
ATGCAGCAGGTGGGCGGCGGAGCGGGGCTTGGAGTTACGGGTACCGACGAACCAAAGGCCGAGGGGCAGCGGATCAACATGGTCACCGCCATTCGCCGGACGCTCGACCAGGAGCTCGAGGCGAACCCGCGCGTGCTTCTTTTCGGAGAAGACATCGGCCCCAAGGGCGGAGTCCATGCAGTGACGCTGGGGCTTCAGGAGAAGTACGGGCGGGACCGCGTGTTCGACACCTCTCTCAACGAGGAGGGCATCGTCGGCCGCGCGGTCGGGATGGCGCTCGCCGGCCTGATGCCGGTGCCGGAAATCCAGTTCCGCAAATATTCGGAGCCCGCGACCGAACAGATCCACGATTGCGGCACGATGCGCTGGCGCACCAACAACCGCTTCGCAGCGCCGATGGTGCTCCGCGTACCCGGAGGCTTCTTCAAGTGCGGCGACCCGTGGCACAGCCAGACCAACGAGGTGGAGTTCGTCCACAATCCGGGCTGGAGGGTGGCGGTCCCGTCGAACGCCGAAGACGCGGTCGGCCTGTTACGCAGCGCGCTTCGCGGTAACGACCCGGTCATCTTCTTCGAACATCGCGCGATGTATGACGACTCCTGGGCTCGGAGGCCGTGGCCGGGGGACGATTATGTGCTGCCGTTCGGCCGGGCGAAGAAAACCCGCGAAGGCAACACCATCACCATCGTCACCTGGGGCGCAATGGTCCCGCGGTGCGAAGCCGCGGCTGAGGGGATCGGCGCGGACGTGATCGACTTGCGCACCCTGATGCCCTGGGATCAAGAGACCGTGCTCGAAAGCGTCCGCAGAACCCGCCGCTGCCTGATCGTGCACGAGGACCTCCGCACCGGCGGCTTCGGAGCGGAAATAGCCGCGGTCGTCGCGGACGAGGCGTTCCTCGACCTCGATGCGCCAGTCGCGCGAGTGACGATGCCCGACATCCCGAGCCCGCATCACCCGAAGCTTCTCGACTGGGCGGTGCCGTCGGCGGCGGACATCCGCGCCGAGATCGATCGGCTTGTGGGGTTTTGACGTGATCGACGTCGTCGTTCCGGACGAGCAGGAGGGAACAAAGGCCGTCGTCCGTTCGTGGCTGAAGAAGGTCGGCGATTCGGTCGCCGAGAACGACCCGCTGGTCGAGCTCGAGACCGACAAGGTGACCCAGGAGGTTCCTGCCCCGGCTGCGGGCGTGCTGGCGGAGATCGTGCTGGACACTGAAGCCGAGGCTGTGCCGGGTGCGGTTCTAGGACGGATTAGCGCTGGTACCCCGGCGAAGGCCGGGGCCCGGGAGGCGAAGCCTTCCGCACAATCAGTGAAAGCGCCTTCCGGCGCTTCTGGGCCCCGGTCTGCGCCGGGGAACAGCCAAGGGGAGACCCGCCTGTCCCCCTCGGTCCGCCGCGCGCTCCAGCAGAATTCGATCGACCCAAGCCGCATCCAAGGCACCGGCCGCGATGGGCGGATAACCCGCGAAGATGTCGACCGCGCCGTTGCCGAAGCGACCATCGTCTCTGCGCACGATATCCCGCATGACCGGATGCGGCTGAAGATCGCCGAGAACATGGCTCGCGCGGTCGCCGAACAACCGCACGTAACCGCGGTCTTCGAAGCCGATTTCTCCGCGGTCGCCGCACACAAGGCCGCGATGATGGGGCGTGGCGTCAAGCTCAGCTACACCGCCTATATCGTCAGGGCCGCCGCCGAGGCCATGGCGGTTGCGCCCGCGATCAACGGGCGCTGGGAATCCGACCGGATCGCGATTCCCGCGACGATCGACATCGGAGTGGGCACCGCGCTCGGCGAGAAGGGGCTGATCGTGCCCGTGGTGAAGGACGCGGGAAGCCTGTCGCTCGAAGAGATCGGGGCGAAGCTCGACGACCTGACCCGCCGCGCCCGCGAAGGCTCGCTCAGCGGCGGCGACGTTTCCGGCGGCAGCTTCACCATCTCCAATCACGGGGTATCCGGCTCATTGCTCGCTGCGCCGATCATCCTCCACCAGGGCCAGGCTGCGATTCTCGGTATCGGCAAGCTCGAGAAGCGCGTCATGGTCCGCGAGGTCGAAGGCGACGACGCGATCGTCATCCTGCCCATGGCTTACGTGACCCTGACCATCGACCACCGCGTCATCGACGGCCACCAGACCAACGCCTGGCTCACGCGGTTCGTCGAAATCCTGGAGAATTGGCCGGCCGCCTAAATATTCGTCTGGTCCGCGGGGACCCCCTCGGGAATTTCAGCAGCGCCTTGCGCTTCGACGCATCGCATGTCGGCGCCCGCGCTGTAGCACGTCATCGACAGCGACCCCATCGCATAGCCCTTCAGGAAGGGCTCCATCGACTCGCCAGATTCGGCCGCAATTCCGGCAATGTAGAGCATCGGGATGAAGTGATCGGGGGTTGGCACCGCCAGCGCATAGTCCGGATGTTCGGCGAGCTTGAGAATGTCCGCGGGATTCGATGCCAGAAGCTCCTGCGCTGAGTCGTCGAAACGCTCGGCCCAGTCGAAGGCGGAGTTGGGCTTGTTCCATTCGATCCGCCGAAGGTTGTGGACGATATTGCCGCTGGCGAGCACGAGAATCTCCTCGTCTCTAAGCGTCGCGAGCTTTCGGCCCAGCTCAACGTGATATTCGAGCGGCTTCAGAGCGTTGATTGATAGCTGCACGACCGGGATGTCCGCGTCCGGATAGACGTGCGCGAGCACGCTCCAGGCACCATGGTCCAGGCCCCACTGGTCATGGTCGAGGCCACACCAGATCGGCTTCACCGCCTCGACGACCTCTCCGGCGACGCCAGGCGCTCCAGGCGCGGGGTAATCGAAGGCGAACAGCTCCGGCGGGAAACCATAGAAATCGTGGATGGTCCGCGGCCGCTCCATCGCGGTGACGGCGGTGGCGCCGAAGAACCAGTGTGCGGAGACGACGACGATGGCCCTCGGCCTCGGAAGCGCCTTGCCGATCCCGCGCCAGCCGCGGGTAAAGCCGTTCAGCTCGAAGGTGTTCATCGGACTTCCGTGGCCGATGAATAAAGCGGGCATCTTCGTCATTCACCATCCCAACACTTGAGCGGCGCGTTCGGTCGCACCCCCTGCCTAAGCAGGAGAAATACAGAACCGAGCCGGTCGCGGCCTAGTCCTTTCTCGTCCGGAACAGTTTGCCTATCCGAGGCGCTTCGACGCTGGTCTGTGTCGGGAGCGCGAATGGCTGAAGGCAAGAAGGGTAGCAGCGACTCGGAATTCGTTCGGCGGGCCTTGATCGTCCTCGGCCTTGTCGCGCTCGCATTCCTCGCCTGGCAGCTTCGGACCGTCATCGTCCTCCTGTTCGGAGCCGTGGTGGTCGCGACCATCATCCGCGCTATCGCCGATCCCTGCACGCACCGGTTGCGTATGCCGGAGCCGGCGGCGGTCCTGATTGCCGTGCTCATAATCGTCGCGCTGGTCGGCGGAGTCGGTTGGATGCTGAGCAACCAGATCGCTTCGCAGACGGAGGCGCTGGCCGATACCCTGCCGACGGCGTTGGCGACAGTCGACGCGTGGCTTGCGAACCTGGGGCTTGCCCATCCGATCCAGAGCTGGCTTGCGGAGCTGCATCAGCACGGGGGTGCGTTGGTCTCCCGCTTCAGCAGCTGGCTGTCGAATGCGAGCGCAGGTCTTGCGAACTTGCTCATCGTCTTCTTCGGGGGAATTTTCCTCGCCGCGGAACCGCGTTTCTACAGGACGGGGGTCATCAAGCTCGTTCCGCCGCATCGTCGCCCGCTCGTCGCGGACGCCATGCGCGATTCCGAGAATGCCTTGCGGCTGTGGCTTCGCGGGCAGCTTGCGGCAATGGTCGTGATCGGGGTCATGACCGGTGGCGGCCTTTGGCTGCTCGGAATCCAATCTTGGCTCGTGCTCGGAATACTGGCCGGCTTCTTCGAATTCATCCCGTTCGCAGGACCCATCCTTTCTGCGATCCCCGCTGTGCTGATTGCGCTCGTCCAAAGTCCCGAACTCGCGCTGTGGACGGCGCTCATGTACGTCTTCGTGCAGCATTTCGAAGCCTACCTGGTCCAGCCGCTCATCCAGCAATATGCCGTCGAGGTCCCGGCCGTCGTCCTGCTCTTCGCGCTGCTGGCGTTCGCCTTGCTGTTCGGTATCGTGGGCGTCGTCTTCGCGGCGCCGCTTACCGTCGTCACCTACGTACTTGTGAAGCGGCTATACGTCCGAGAAGCGCTCGATACGCCGACGCCGATCCCCGGCGAGGACAAGACCTAGACCTCGAGGAGGGCGAAGGCCGCGCCGAGCTGGTCGCGAAGCACCGGGCGGGCCACATTGTAGACCGGCGTCCCGCGCATCGTCGCACCCTGGTAGGTGCCGTGATGGGCGTGGCCGTGGACGACGAAGGCGATGTTGTCGAAACGGTCGAGCGCGTCCGCGAGCCGGGCCGAGCCGAGATACTGGAAAATCTCGACGGGCTCGCCGACCAGCGTCTCGGCGACCGGCGAATAGTGAAGCACGGCGACGATCTTCTCCGTGCGGAGTGAGCGCAACGCATTCTCGAGCTTGCGCGCCTCGTTGTTGGCGACATCGACGAACGCCTTGATTTCCGGCTCTCCGAACGGCGCGAGCTCTCCGCGTCCGAAGCCGCCTAGGAAACCCTTCACGCCCGCGAAGCCGACGCCGTCGATCTCGTGCGCCTGCTCGTCGAGGACGATCATACCCGCCTGGTGAAGGATCCGCGCGACCTCCTCATGGTTGCCGCACTCATAGTCATGGTTGCCGAGGACGCCGAGGACGGGGACCGTGCAATGACTGATGTCCTCAGCGAGGATCTCGGCCTCGGGAGACTTCCCGAAATTGGTGAGGTCGCCGCAAAGGACGAGCGCGTCGGCTTCGCCCGACGCTTCCTCGAAAATCTGTCGGTAGGGCGCGACGCTGTCCTCGGTCACATGCAGGTCGCCGATCGCTGCGATCTTCACTTGGCCGGCTCGTGATAATGTTCTTCGAGGTTTCCCACCGGCTCCGAAAATCCCCATTCGTCGACGTCCGTGCGATAGTCGCGCGGCGAGAAGATACGGCCGCGGCAGACCTTCATTCCGGGCGCCGGAATGCTGTTCTGGACGCGCAGGCGGTCGAGCAACTCGTCGAACAGCCACTGGGGGACCGCGTCGCGCTCGCTGGGATAGATGTAGCGAAAGTTGAGGAGGTGCATCAGCAGTACCTCCCAGTGAAGCTCCATGTGGTTCAGCAAGCGGCGCCAGTCGATTTCCTTGTGGCGCTTCAGGATCATGTGGACGACGTCCGCGCCGTCATACCGGTAGCGGTCCTGCACGAACATTTTCGACCAGACGAACTCGGTCGGCGGCACGAGGTGGATCTCGGTCCCGAAAAGCTCCGCTCGCGGCGAATTGTCGAACCAGTCCTCCGTCACGTGGGTCGAGGCCGTCGGCATGTTGAAAATGACGTCGACGAAGATTTCCCCGCGGGTGATCCGCGCCAGCCAGCGGTCGTCGACAATCTCGACGTCGACCCCCTTCTGCTTGAAATAGGACAGGATTTTCAAGCAGTCGCCGGCCGTCGAAAACAGATCGACGTCCTTCGTCGGCCGGACGATGCCGGTATAGAACGCGAGCGCATAGGTGCCCGACAAGAGGAACGGGATTTCCGATTCCGCGAGCCGCTCGATGACCTCGGTGTAGAATTCTTCCTTCTGCGCCGGCGGCTCGTAGAGGCTCTTCTCCAGCGTGGTCTGCTTGTCCATCTCGCCCGCTGAACGGCGAGTGCGAGCGGGCGGTTCCCGCTGGCCGCTAGCCGAAGGTAAAGGAAAAGGCGCGAACGCCCGGATCGAGGAACTCGATCGTGAAGGTGCGGTCCTCGACTTGGCCCTTCTCCCGGACGAGCTGGTAGAGCCGCTCTTCAGTCACGATTCCGGTCCCATCAGCCTTCACGTCGCTGCCTGCGTCCTCACCCGGCGGGCGGCCGTCGACGGTTATTCTGTAGCGAACGGGTTTGCCGTCGGCGGTCGGCCCAAGGACGAGGTGCAGATCGCGCGCGTGGAACCGGAAGGCGATCTTCGCCCCCGTAGCCAGTGATGTCGCGACCTGCGGGGCGACGCTCCAGCGTCCGCCAAGGGCCCACTGGTTGAGGTCCAGCACCCGCGGGACCGTATAGTCTTTCGCCACGTCCTTCGCCTCGGCGCCGGAGGAGGCAAAACGATCGGCCCGGGCATAACCGATGTAGGTCTCCGGCGAGCGCACGGTGCCGGAGGCGGCCATTTCCGAAGCCTGCGTCGACGCCGTGCCCGCCATCTGCGCGGACGGCGCATGTCCCGCCTCGCTCAGCAGCTGCCGGATGACCCGTTCGGACTCTTCGTAATTGCCCTCGCCGAAATGGTGGTAGCGGACGCGCCCCTGGGCATCGACGAAATAATGGGCGGGCCAGTAATTGTTCCGGAGCGCACGCCACAGGCTGTAATTGTTGTCGAGCGCCACCGGGTAGCGAATCCCGAGGTCGGCGACGGCTTTCTTCACATTGTCGAACTCGCGCTCGAATGCGAACTCAGGGGCGTGGACCCCGATGACGACGAGGCCGTCGTCCTTGTAGCGCTCGTACCAGGCGCGGACGTAGGGAAGCGAGCGCAGGCAGTTGATGCAGCTGTAGGTCCAGAAGTCGATGACGACGACCTTGCCCTTCAACTGCTCGCGGCTGAGCGGCGGCGAATTGATCCACGGCCCGATCCCGTCGAGCGAGGGAAGCTTGCCTTCGACCGGGAGCACCAGCTCGCCGCCCTTTCCGGTCTTCGTCGTCGTGGACTGGTCCATCCCGTTCACGCCAAGCACTCGCGCGAGCCCGGTCTCCAGTCCCGTCGTCTGCGCGGTCGAGAGCTTCGACAGGACACGCGTGTCGAGACCCGCGGCAATCGCGGCGACGCCGACCAGGACGGCGATGCCGAGGCCCTTCTTGATCCACTCGCCTGCGCCCAGCGAACTTTTCATCCGCGCGAATATTTTCCCGCCCGCAAGCAAGGCCAGCGCCAGCGATGTCGCCGCGCCCAGCGCATAAGCCAGCAGCAGGAAGGTGGTGCTCGCGCTCGCGCCCTGAAGCGCCGCCGTCGTGAAGATGATGCCCAGGATCGGCCCCGCGCAGGGCGCCCAAAGCAGCCCGGTTGCAACGCCCAGCAACAATGACGAGCCAATCCCGCGCTGCTGTCCGGTCTTCTCGGTCAGGCTCGAGCCGATCGCCACCAGGGGCCGGGTCATCCGGTCGGACAGCGCCGGGAAGATCAAGGTGAGCGCGAACAGCGCAAGCAGGATCAGCGCGACCCAGCGCCCGATCGCATTGGCCTGCACCGCCCAGCCGCCGCCGACCGCCGCCAGCGTCGCGACGATCGCGAAGGTCAGCGCCATCCCGGCGAGCAGTGGGAGACCGCTCCGGACGAAAGGTTGGTCGCTTCTGGCGAAGACGAAAGGCAGCACCGGCAGGATGCACGGGCTAAGGATCGTCAGCACTCCGCCGAGATAGGCGAGGAAGATCAGCAGCATGTTCGGGTCCGATTCCTTGGGGCGGCGCGCTCATGCCGCTTCCGAAATGAACCTTGAGTGAGCGGCTTGGAAATGGCGCACCCGACAGGATTCGAACCTGTGACCTCTGCCTTCGGAGGGCAGCGCTCTATCCAGCTGAGCTACGGGTGCGTGGCGCTGCGACTTAGCGACGGCATCCCCTAGCGGCAAGAAGCAGCGAGGAAATTCGCCAGCGCTTTGTGAAGCTTCGCCCGCGCCGAGCCGACGATCATGCCGACATGCCCGGAGTCGATCTGCACCAATTCGCCCGCGGGTGCGGCGGCGGCGGGCGTGATTCGGTCGGATGCGGCTGTTACGTTAAGCAATGGACAGCCGATCCGGTCGCTCATGACTTGTCCCCCGACGCGCCATTCGCCGATTGCGGGGAGGTCGCCTCCGAACAAATCCTCGATAAGCTCGCGCGCCGCGGGGAAGGGCAGGGGCTCGCCCTCGTTGGCCCAGTCTTCGAGCGTGACGAACCGGCGCGAATCGGCGCTGTCCGGAGCGAGTTCGCCAAACATCGCGAACTTGGCGACGGTGCGCTTCGGGTCGAGCGACCAGAAGGCGCTTTGCAGCACTTCCATCGGCAGCGCCTTGAGATCGCGCGCGGCACCTTTCGTGCCGTCCCAAAGACGCTGGAGCGAGTCCCGAGACTCCGCCGGATAGCCCGAGAAGCGCCACGGCGCCGCCAGAGTCGCGACACGCTCGAACCGCGCCAGGTTGGCGGCGGCAATCGCCATCGTGCCGCCCAGGCAATAGCCGATCAGCGCAGTCTCCTGGCCGAGCTTGCCCACCAGCGGGATCAGCAATCGCTCGACATGCCCGCCGAGGTCGAGCTGCGCACGATCGGCTGCCCGGCCCCAGTCGACGAGCAGCGCCCGGCGCCCCAGCGCCGCCAGCGCCGAAGCGACCGAAACCTGCTCGTCGAGGTCGAGCACGTCCGGCGGGTTGATGAGCGACGGGACGAGCACCGCTGGCGGGCCGCTTCCCCCGCAGTCGCGAAGGGTCGCGGGACCGACTCGAGCGATCGCCGGTCGAGCGGCCCGCTTAGCTTCCCTCGACGCTGCCTGGTATTTGTTGAGCCCCTCCAGCGCCTTTGCCGCGAGCTCGGGCTCGTCTTTCGAAACCATCCGTACCAATTCGAGAAACAGGGGCAGCGGGCGCGGCGCGTGCCTTTGTTGCACCGCACACTTGGCGTCTGTTACGCTGTCTGTTCGACTATCGGAGCGCTTCATGGGCAAGTCTGGCGGCAAGGTCACGATCAAGAAGTACGCGAACCGGCGTCTATACGACACCGAAAGCTCCGCCTACATCACGCTCGACCGCCTGGCCGAGATGGTCCGCGAAGGCCGCGAGTTCGAGGTGGTCGACGCCAGGACCGGCGAGGACATCACCCGCCAGGTCCTCACCCAGATCATCGTCGATGAGGAATCGCGCGGGTCGACGCTGCTCCCGGTCAATTTCCTGAAGCAGTTGATCGGGCTTTACGGCAATTCGATGCAAGCGGTGGTGCCGGATTACCTCGACGCGGCGATGGACGCCTTCAAGCGCAACCAGAAGGCGCTCGGAGACGCGTTCAGCGGCAATGCTTTCGCCGATATCGCCAAGCGCAACATGGCGGTGTTCGAGGATGCGAGCCGGGTCTTCACCAACGGCGGAAAGAAGGCCGCGCCGGTTTCGGCTTCGGAAAAAGAGCTCGCCGAGCTCCGCGCCGAGCTTGCGAAGCTCCAGGAAAAAGTCGATCGCCTGAGCAAATGACCAAATCGATGTTCGCGTTCGCGGCAGCATGCGCGCTGCCGCTTGTTTCGTCCGCTTTCGCCCAGGCTCCGGCCGAAATCGACCTGGACACGGTCAAACCGGTCTCGGGCGCCTGGTCTTACCGCTCCATCGATGGCGGCAGCGAAGCTGATTTTATCGACGGTCATGCGGACGTTCGGTTGAAGATCCGATGCAATCGTGCGGCCCGCACCGTATCGGTGGTGAGGACGGGCATAGCGGCCGCCGCGCCGACGCTTTCGATCTGGACGACGACCATGTCTAGGAGCGTCCCTTCACGTTTCCTCGCCACAAAGGAGCTGGTCGCCGACATTGCGGCGACGGATCAATTGCTCGATGCGATCGCCTTCAGCCGCGGGCGCTTTGCGACCGGAGCGTCCGGGGCGCCGATGGTTGCGGTGCCGGCCTGGCCGGAGCCGATTCGGGTGATCGAGGATTGCCGGAGCTGATCGCCCCAGGGGACTCGCCCGGAAGCGCGAAGTCAAAGAGAATTACTGAAACACGAGTGCATTACAAGACTTGTTCTAACGCGCGTCGTGACTCATCTTTACCTCGGCTTCAACGCAGCGAAAGGAGGTGATCCGATGTCTCATGGTTCAGCAGGCAGGTCGGAAAGGGGTGTTCGTCGGCCATAGGTGCTGGACGGACGGCCGTCACTTCCGGCCGCTGACCATGTTCGAGGGGATCGCTGCGCTAGCGGCGGTCCCCTTAAACGTATCTGCCCCGCAGAAACGCACAGGAACCGCCCCTTAACGTATCTGCCCCGCAGAAACGCACCGGAGCCGCCCCTTATACGTATTTGCCCCACCGGATTCGCCGAATTCCGTTGCCTTTTCGGACGTGCAACGGAACAGTTGTTTCGCTCAATTGTCTAATGGGCGAATCGAAAACGGAGGTTCGCGATGGCAAAGTCTACCAAGCGCTCAGGTACCTCGAAGTCTTCCGGCAGATCGGACACGATGGACAAATTGGCGAAAGCCGCGATGAGCAAGGAAATGCTCGCCGCCGGGCTCGCCGCTGCTGCTGCTGCGAGCAGCGCCAGCCCGAAGGCGCGCAAGGCGATCAAGGACGCCGGGATGGATGCGGCCGACACGGCGGAAAGGGCGGCGAAGTCGGTGACGGCGAGCGCCACCAGGCTTGGTTCCCTGATCGCCGAGGCAGTGGCCGATGCGGCCCAGAAGGTGCTTTCCGGGAAGTGGCCGGGCGAGGAGGGCGGGGCGTCGACGTCGCGCACTGCGGCGAGCCCGAGCCGTTCCACCGCGCGGCCCAAGCGCAAGGCTTCGACCCGGTCGCGCACGGCCGCGAAATCCAAGCCCGCGGCCCGCACTTCCAGCGGAGCGGCAACGAAGCGGAAGAGCACGGGCACGAAGCGCAAGACTGCGGCCAAGTCCTCCACCGCCACGACTAGCCGCAGCACTACGGGAGCGAAGAAGCCGGCGTCGCGTGCCCGCAGGGGCGGCGGGAAGTCTGCGAAGAAATAAGCCTGAGCTAGGCGGCCTGTCCCGCGAACTGGAGTCGGGCGAGGCTCGCGTAGAGCCCGTTCGCCTTGTTGAGGCTGGCGTGCGTTCCTTCCTCGACGATCCGGCCGCGCTCCATGACGATGATCCGATCGGCGGCGCGAGTGGTGGCGAGCCGGTGAGCGATCACGATCGTGGTGCGCGACTTCATCAATCGCTCGAGCGCTTCCTGGACGAGCTTCTCGCTGTGCGCGTCGAGTGACGAGGTTGCTTCATCGAGGAGGAGAAGAGGCGCGTCGCGGAGGAGCGCGCGGGCGATGACGATCCGCTGGCGCTGTCCGCCGGACAGGCGGGCGCCGCCTTCGCCGAGGAAGCTTTCATACCCTTCGGGCAACGTCTCGAGGAATTCGTGGGCGTTCGCAGCCCTGGCGGCTTCGACGATCTCCTCGTCGCTCGCGTCCCAGCGGCCATAGCGGATGTTGTCGCGGGCGGAGGCCGCGAAGATGATGGTTTCCTGCGGAACCACCGCGATCCGCCGCCGGACCGCCGCGGGGTCTGCATCGCGGAGATCGATTCCGTCGAGAAGGACTCGCCCTTCCTGCGGGTCGTAGAATCGGAGCGCGAGCTGGAAGAGCGTCGATTTGCCGGCGCCCGACGGGCCCACGACCGCGACGGTTTCGCCGGGCGAAATCGACAGCGACAGATCGTGCAGCGCCTTGTCTTCGGGCCGCGTGGGATAGCGGAAGGTGACCGTGTCGAACTGAAGCGCCCCCTTCGCGGGTTCCGGCAGCGGGACGGGTTTGTCCGGGGCCTGGATTTCGGGGCGTTCGACCATCAGCTCGTAGATCCGGCCAGCCGCGCCCGACCCGCGGAGGAGATCGCCATATGTCTCGGTGAGGGCTCCGAAAGCACCGCCGACGAGCACGCCCGTGAATACGAACGCGGCAATGGCTCCGCCGGTCATTCGGCCCTCGGCGACGTCGCTCGCGCCTTCCCACAGCAGCATGACGATCGATCCGAAGACCAGCGCGATGATCGTGAAGGTCATGACCGCCCGCATCCGGAAACGCTTTCGGGCGACTCCGAATGCCTGCTCGACGATGGTTCGAAACCGGCCGAGCTCGCGCTCCTCCTGGCCGAAAGCCTGCACGACTTTCATCGCGCTGAGAGTCTCGGACACGGTCGATCCGACGTCGGCGATCCGGTCCTGCGAGGCGCGGCTCAGCGCACGGATCCTGCGGCCGAAAAAGATCACCGGACCGAAGACCACGGGAATGCCGATCACGAGCATTCCGGCAAGCTTGGGTGACAGCACGAACAGATAGACGATCCCGCCGAGGCCGGTGGCGATGTTCCTCAGTGCGATCGAGACGCTGGAGCCGACGACCTGGTCCAGGATCGCGGTGTCGGCGGTCAGCCGGGATGCGATCTCCGAGGGCCGGTTTTCCTCGAAGAACCGCGGCGGCAGAGTCAGCAGGTTCTTCTGGACCGCGAGCCTCAGGTCGGCGACGGTTCGCTCGCCGAGCCACGACACGAAATAGAAGCGCAATGCCGTGGCCGCGGCGAGGACGATCACGATCATCAGCAGGTAGTGGAAGGCCTGCTGGACGGCGACCGGGCCAGCGGCGCCGCTGCCGAAGCCGCGGTCGATCACGCGCTTGAAGCCGTACGGGATCGCGAGTGTCGCCGCCGACGACAGCGTCAGGAAGAATAGGGCGCCGGCGATATAGGCGGGATAGTGCTTCGCGAATCGCCAGACGAGGAACAGGTTGCCGATCTTCGCCTTCGACTTTTCCGGGGTCCCCGCCATGGTTTTCGCCTAGCAGGCGCGGCGGCGCGCCTCAACGCAGCGATGAAGGCGCGGCATCCATAATTCCCCCGAGTTAAACCTGCGGGAGGAGGAGCTATGCCGGGTCCATGCTGGCGAAGCTCCTGTTGCTATTGGCCGCCACCGTGCCCGTTCCCGCGCCGCAGCATGCGGAAGCGGTCTACCGCACCGACAAGAGTCTCAACGAACTCCAGCAATGCCTGACCCGAAGGCTGTCGCAGCGCGGAGACGTCACGGCAGTGAACGCCGAGGGCTATGTGACGTTGATGTACAACGACAGCTCCGGAAGAATCATGGCCATCGACCTCGCTCCGCCGACGGTCCGCGTGAACAGCAAGTTCGCGCACGGGACCCGGTCGATCATCAAGGCCTGCATCTAACCTAATCGCGAGGCGGGAAACCGTCCACAGTTTCGCCTGTTGCAACGCAGCATGGAACTTGCGCAGGTGCGAATTAACCGCCACATCCCCAACGGATGCTTTATGACGCGTATGAAGTGCAACGCTCCTTCCTCGCCGGAGCGAGCAAGCTGGCGGGGCTCGGGGCCGGATGGCTCACCAATCCCGCAAATCCTTTAGCCTATGCCTCGACGAGCCCGCTGATCGCGGCGAGCCTCGAAGTTTTTTCCCATGCCGCCGCGCCCCGCGGGAAGCCGGCTTTCGGGATCGAACGGACCGTGGTCGAGGGCAAGGAGGTCCGAGTCCGCGAGGAGGTCGTGCTTCGGAAGCCGTTCGGGCAGCTCAAGCGCTTCGTTCGCGAAGGCGTTGAGGATGGGCCGGGGCTGCTCATCGTCGCTCCGATGTCGGGTCACTATTCGACCCTCCTGCGGGGGACCGTCGAGCGGATGCTCCCGAGGCACGACGTCTATGTCACTGACTGGCGCGATGCGAAGCTAGTGCCGACCAGCGACGGCAATTTCGACCTCGACGACTATATTGATTACCTCGTCGAGTTCCTCGAGACGGTCGGCAAGATCACCGGCGGCCGGCCGCACATGATCGCGGTGTGCCAGCCGTCCGTTCCGGCCTTCGCGGCAACCGCGCTGATGAATGCCGACAAGAATCCGTCGCGGCCGAAGACGCTGACGATGATGGGTGGGCCGATCGACACAAGAAAAGCGCCGACGGCGGTGAACACGCTCGCGACACAGCGTCCGCTGAGCTGGTTCCGGCAGAACGTGATCGCGACCGTTCCGGCGATCTATCCGGGCTCGGGACGGAAGGTTTACCCCGGCTTCCTGCAGCTTGCGGGATTCATGGCGATGAACCTTGGCGACCACCTCGTCAGCCACTGGGAGATGTTCAAGCATCTCGTCGTCGGCGACGAGGAGAGCGCGGATGCGACGCGGGCCTTCTACGACGAATATCGCGCCGTGTGCGACATGACCGAGGAATTCTACCTGCAGACCGTCGAGGTCGTCTTCCAGAGGCACCAGCTGCCGCGCGGAAAGCTGACCCATCGCGGACGCAAGGTCGACCCGACGGCGATCACGGACACGGCGCTTCTGGCGATCGAAGGCGAGCGCGACGATATTTCAGGCATCGGCCAGACCAAGGCCGCGCTCGGCCTCGCGACCAAACTGAAGTCGTCGGCGAAGAAATATTTCCTTGCCCCGAACGTGGGTCATTACGGAATTTTCAATGGAGGCAAGTGGCGCGAGATCATCGCCCCTGTCGTCGAGGACTGGATCGCCGCGAACGGTTAGGTGGTCGCCGGCTTGCGCTGCTTACCGGTCGAAGTGCGGCGAAGGCCGAAGAAGGACACCAGGCCGGACAGGGCCGCAACAACCGCTTCGACGATCATTGCCATTGAATATGGTGCAAGCAGCGCCTCGCCATTTTCCGCGAGGACAGCTCCAAGAAGCGAAACTCCGAGCAGGCCGCCGGCACGCGACAGCGCGCTATTGAAGCCCGAGACCATTCCTGTGTGCTCCGGATCGACCGAGACGAGGACCGTGCTGGTCAGCGGCGCCACCAGGACGGCCATTCCCAGCGCGATCAGCGCGACCGCCGGAAAGACATGCGACCAATAGGCCTGGTCAGTCGCGACACGGGTCGCCAACAGGAAACCGGCGGCGACGATGAGCGGCCCCACTGTCAACGGAACGCGTGGGCCGATGCGGGTCGCGAGCTTCCCCATGAGGGGAGAGCCGGCGCCGATAAGAATGGAGAGTGGAAACAGCGACAGCCCCGCCTCAACGGGCGAATAGCTGCCGGCGGAAATCAGGACATAAGGCAGCAGAAGCAGGCAGGATCCGAAAGTGCCGTAGAGAAGGAAGGTCATGAGGTTCAGCGACGAAAAGCAAAAGTCGCCGAAATAGCGCAGCGGAATCATTGCGTTGGCGCCCTTGCGCAGTTCCACGACGATAAATGCAACGAGGAGGATGACTCCTGCGGCGATCGCTGCGCCGGCCACAACGGAAAAGCTTTTGTGGGCGGACCAGAGGGTGAGTCCATAGGTCAGTCCGCCCAGGCCGACCGTGGCAATGGCCGCGCCGGCCATGTCGATACGCGCCTTTTCCTGGTCCTTCGCTTCGCGAACCCTGACGAGCGCGACCGCGATGGCTGCGGCTGCGAACGGCAGGTTGATGTAGAAAATGCTCGGCCAGCCGGCGTGATCGACGAGCCAGCCGCCGATCAGGGGTGCAATGGCTGCGCTGATCGCTCCTGCAGCAGCCCAAATGCCGACAGCCCGGCCACGCGCCTCGCCGTCATAGGCGCCGTTGAGAAGCGCCAGGCTGTTCGGGAGGAGGAGCGCCGCGCCCAGGCCCTGCAATGCTCGGCCGACAAGGAGCATCTCGAGCGTGGCGCTCAGCGCGCAAAGAAGGGATGCGAGGCCGAACAGGCTTGTCCCGATCACTAGCCAGCGTCGGCGCCCCTGATGATCGCCGAGCGCTCCGCCGAGAAGGATCAGGGCGGCGAGGGGCAAGGTGAAACCATTGACGACCCACTGGATTTCAGCTGCGCTGGCGTCGAGGCTCTGTCGCATCGACGGAAGCGCGACGTTGAGGACCGACCCGTCGATGAAGGAAAGCGAGGATGCAGAGACCGACATGACGAGCGTCCATGTCGGGGAGTATCTTCGTGTCATGCCGGACTCGATCCGGCATCCGACTGCTTTTGAGAAGCAAGAAAAGGCAGAGCCCGGCTCGAAGGCCGGGATGACGGTGAATGCACTAATCGACTTTCTGCGCGATCGCGGCTTCGACCATGTTGCGCCAAATGCCTGCATCGCCGGCCGCCGCCATCGCCGCGTCAGGCTCGCGCATGGTGCGGAGCACGGCTTGAGCCTGGTTGAGATGTTCGCGCCAGGTTCGGTCGACTTCCGACGCGGCGTGGCCGTTGTCGCCATCTGCGTTTGCGCTGAGCTTCGCGCCAGCCAGCACCCGCGCCACGCGCTCGACCAACGGACAATTTGATTCGGGCATCGAAAACCTCCCTGATTCGCAAGTACAACCGGCTGCGAGCGCAACGGTTCAATCGTGGCTGGATGTCTCTTTTTCCGCCGTTCGTCGAAAAAGAACTTGCAAGCTACAAATGTAGCGCTACAAATGTAGCGCAAACAAGGAGAGTCGAAATGCCCCGCCAGAATATCCTGTTCGTTGCCGCCGCCGCCCTGGTTTCAGCGGCGCTGATCGTTCCGACGACCGGCGTTGCAGCCCAGAACTCGACGCCTGCTCCGATCGTCGCGTCGAACTGATCGTCACAACACTTCGAAAAGCCCGGCGGCGCCCATTCCGCCGCCGACGCACATCGTGACGACCACGTTCTTCACGCCGCGGCGCTTCCCCTCAATGAGCGCGTGGCCGACCAGGCGGGCGCCCGACATCCCGTAGGGATGGCCGACGGAAATTGCGCCGCCATCGACGTTGAGGCGGTCGCCGGGGATCCCGAGCTTGTCCTGGCAGTAGAGCACCTGCACCGCGAACGCCTCATTCAGCTCCCAGAGGCCAATATCGTCGACGGCGAGGCCGAACTTCTTCAGGAGAACAGGAATCGCGAAGATGGGCCCGATGCCCATCTCGTCCGGCTCGGCGCCGTGGACCGCCATTCCGACGTAGCGGCCGAGCGGCTGGAGCCCGCGTTTCTCGGCGACGCCTGAATCCATTACGACGCAGGCCGAACTTCCGTCGGAAAGCTGGCTGGCGTTGCCGGCCGTGATCGTCGTTCCCGGGCCGAGGACAGGCTGCAGCTGCGACAGGCCCTCGAGACTCGTGTCCGGGCGGTTGCCCTCGTCCTTCGAGATCGTGACCTGTTTTTGGGAGGTCTCGCCGCTTTGCTTGTCCTTGACGATCATCGTGGCGGTCACCGGTACGATCTCGTCATCCAGCCGGCCCTCCGCCTGTGCTTTCGCCGTGCGCTGCTGCGACTTCAGCGCATATTCGTCCTGCCGCTCGCGCGAGATCCCGTAGCGCTGGGCGACCGTTTCGGCCGTCTGGAGCATCGGCATGTAGATGGCCGAGTGCATGCCGATGAGATCCATGTCCGGCTGCACGCGCATTTCGGGGGTCTGGACCGTGCTGATCGATTCCAGGCCCCCCGCGACGACCACGTCCTGTCGGTCGATTACGACCTGCTTGGCTGCGGTCGCGATGGCCATCAGGCCCGAAGCGCACTGGCGGTCGATAGACATTCCGGGCGTGGAAACGGGAAGGCCGGAGCGAAGGGCGACAAGACGGCCGATGTTGGGCGATTGGCTGCCTTGCTGGAGAGCCGCGCCCATGATGCAGTCCTCGACCTCATCCGGCGCGATCCCTGCGCGCTCGACGGCGGCCTTGACCGCGTAGGAGCCGAGCGTCGGGCCTAAGGTCGCGTTGAAGGCTCCGCGATAGGCCTTGCCGATTGGGGTTCTTGCAGTGGAAACGATAACGGCGTCGCGAGCCATTCGAAGCTCTCCTCAAGTCAAGATCAGCGTGAGCCATTGCGCCGAAAGCGCGGGCTTGTCTTCCCCCTCGATCTCGACGGTCACATCGTGGCGAAGGAGGATCTGGCCGCCGGTCTTTTCCTCGACGGACTCGAGCAGGAAGCGGCCTCGAACCCGCTTGCCCGAGCGCACCGGCGCCAGGAAGCGGACCCGGTCGAGTCCGTAATTGACGACCAGCTTGACGTTGCCCGGCACCAGCATTGACTCAGCGGCCATCCGAGAGAGGAGAGAAAGCGTCAGGAAACCGTGGGCGATCGTGCTTCCGAACGGCGTTTGCGCAGCAGCCTCCGGGTCAATGTGGATGAACTGGCGATCCTCCGTCGCGTCGGCGAAGGCGTCGATCCGGTCCTGGCCGACGTCGAGCCAACCGGACACGCCGATCTCGGCGCCGACGCGCGAGCGGATTTCATCTAGGCTGGAAACGGGCATGCTGGCGGTGTAGCGGCCCGCTTGTGCCGAGCAAGAGCATGGGGGCGCGTAGCGTGATCTTCCACATTTCCATTGCCGCTGACAATCCTAAGCGAACCGCGACGATGCTCGCGGAACTGTGGCGCGGCGAGGCCTTTCCCTTCCCGATGGTCGGAAAGGAGAGTTGGGTCGCACATGCAGGTGACGACCGGCGGTCGACGATCGAGGTGTACCAGCGCGACCTCGCATTCTATCCGACCGAAGGGGCGGGCGAGGAGCGTAGCGAGGCGGTATCGCGGCACGGTCCGTTTCACGCTGCGGTCGCAACTCCGCTGTCGATCGAGGAGGTCGAGGAAATCGGTCGCCGATACGGCTGCCACACGAGCCTCTGCCAGCGCGGACCCTGGTTCCAGGTCATCGAGTTCTGGGTGGACAATACGCAGATGCTCGAAATGCTGACCCCGCAGATGCAGGCGGATTACCAGCGCAACATCTCGATGGAGAACTGGCGCTCGATGCTCGCCCAGCGCGGGATCGGCGCGGATGGTCAGCCCTTGGAAGGTGCAGCCGGGATGCCCGCATAGGGCATGATCATCGTGCCGTCCGGCGCGGCGGTGAAGGTCGTCTGCGTCGGGTAAGCGAATTCCAGGCCATGCTTCGCGAAGGCGCGCAGCACCGCCAGCGCTACCGCGGTTCGGTCGGCCGCGACCTGGTTCAGGTCGACGCTCGCGGAATCGAACAACAGCTCAAAGTCGATGCTCGAAGGTCCGAGGCCCCGGATCGCGCAGCGAACGAAGCTGCATCCCTTACGCGATTCGACGGCGCCCTTGGCGATCGACGGCACCTTTTCGAGTTGCTCGGGCGGTGTTTGGTAGACGAGCCCAAAGGGCAGCGACGAGCGTCGCGACTGGCCAACCGAATAATTGTGGATCTCGCGTTCGAGCAGCTTGGTGTTCGCCATCACCACCTGCTCGCCGGTGACGGAGCGGAGGCGTGTTGTCTTGAGCCCGATCCTCTCCACCGTGCCCATCGTATCGTCGTACTGGATCGAATCGCCGCGCCGGAACGGCTTGTCGAACAGGATTGAAAGGGCGGCGAACAGGTCGGAGAAGATGCCTTGGGCAGCGAGTCCGATCGCGATGCCGCCTATCCCAAGCCCAGCGACCAAAGCGGTGACGTTGACGCCGATATTGTCGAGGATGACGATCGCCGCGATCGCGAAGAAGACGATGCTGACCAGGACCTTGATTATCGCCTGCGCATTGTCGAGCGCGTTTTCGCCAACCTCCTCGCCTGCGGCGCGAGCAACCACGCCCATCACCAGCTCGCGCGCCCAGATCGCAACTTGGATGGCGGCGACGATGATGAAGGCGATGTCGAGCGGATGCGCGATCTTCGGCGGCGGAACGGTGTAATTGGCAAGGACGTCCAGCGCCGCGAAGATCATGAAGAAGATGCTGGTCTTGGCGAGGACCCGGCCGATGACCGATCTCCAGGTTCGGCAATGCGGGTCGTTGCGAACGATGCGCATTCCGATCCGGCGGAGGCCGAGCATCACGATCACCGCGCCGAAGGCGACCGCAAGGCCGATCAGTAGGCCACTCGAATTCTGATCAAGCCAGGCAAGCGTCCGGGAAGGCCAGTCTATCCGCTCGTTCATGGCCGCGGTTCATGGCCGCTGCGGCGGTGGGAAATCAAGCCGCGCGCTTCCTGCCGCCGTCCTCCTTGCCCTCGAGGAACTTGAGGAATCCGACCTCGGTCGAAGACAGCCACTTCCATTCGCGCGGCCGTTCGATCCCATCCAGCGGGTCGCGCGGGTCAGCCTTCACCGCCTCGATCAGCGCGGGGTGGACATAGGATTTGCGGCTGATTGCCGGCGTGTTGCCGAGCGCCTCGGCGACCGGCTCGACCATTGTCTGGACACTAATCCGCTCCGTTTCGCCGGAATCGAGAATCTCGCCGAACGCAATTACGCTCGCCCACCAGGTGCGGAAATGCTTTGCGGTGAAATCCTCTCCGCACGCGTCGCGGATGTAATCGTTGACGTCGCCGGACGTAATCGGGTGGGGGACGCCCTCGCCGTTGACATACTGGAACAAGGCCTGGCCGGGCAGCTCCCTGCACTTGCGAACGATCCGGCCGAGCCGGCGGTCGGTGATCACGACCTCGTGAATCTTGCCCGACTTGCCCTTGAAGCGCATTTTCACCTTGCCGGTCTCCGTCGTCACGTGGCGGCAGAGCAAGGTCGTCGCCCCGAAGCTGTTGTTCTCGTGCGCATAACGATCATTGCCGACCCGGATGTATTGGGTGTCCAGAAGCCGGACCACGGCGGCGAGCACCTTATCGCGGGACAGGCTACGTTCGCCGAGATCCTTGTCGACGCGAGTGCGGATCTTCGTCAGCGCCTGGCCAAATTCGAGGAGCCCGGAGAATTTCTTCTTATCGGCGCGCGCTCGGAAATCGGCGTGGTAGCGATATTGCTTGCGGCCTTTCGCATCGATCCCCGTCGCCTGAAGGTGCCCATTCGAATCCTTGCAGAACCAGGCTTCGGTGTAGGCTGGAGGAAGCCCGATCGCGTTCAGCCGATCTATTGTCTCGCGATCGGTGACCCTTGCACCCTCCTCGTCGAAATAGGCCCAGTACCGGCCTTGCCGCTTGCGCGAATAGCCCGGCTCGTCGTCGCTGCTATGGCGCAACCTTTGCTTTCCTTCCGGCATTGACCGGCTAAGCGAGCGGGAAACCCCGCGGTTCCTGCATTGCTGTTCCAGGAGATGCGAATGCCGAATATTTCCGATACGAAAATCCTGATCGTGGCGACCGACGGCTTCGAGGAATCCGAGCTCTTCGGCCCGCGCGAGATTCTCATCGACTGTGGCGCCGACGTGAAGCTCGCGTCTCCGGGCCTCGATCCGATACAAGCGACGGTTCACGACGACCCCGGCAAGACGATTCGGCCCGACATGTTGGTCGGCAACGCCCGCGCTTCGGACTTCGACGCGCTGATCCTCCCTGGCGGGGTGCGCAATCCCGATGCGCTTCGGACCAACAAGGCGGTCATCGCGCTGATCCGCGATTTCGCGGCGTCGGGAAAGCCGGTGGCGGCGATTTGCCACGGCCCATGGCTCCTGGTCGAGGCGGACCTGGTCCGTGGGCGAACGGTAACCAGCTGGCCTTCGATCAGGACCGATCTTCGCAATGCCGGCGGCAATGTCGTCGACGAGCCGGTTGCTGTGGACGGCAATATCGTTACGAGCCGCAAGCCGGGCGACGTCGAGCCCTTCACGAACGCCATTGTGAAGCTTCTCGAATCCGCGACGGAGCCGGCTTCCGCCTAACCAGCTGGCAAGGATTCGCGGTTATTCGTCCGCCGCATGTCATTCCTTTCGAAGCTGTTCGCCGAGCGCGAATACCCCCTTCCGCCATTCGACCTCGCGCCGCTCGCGTTCGAGCTGCAATCGCCCGTGGACGAGGACGAGCTGCTGCTCGACCGGGTGGTATCGGCCGGCGAAGGGCAGGCGAACGTAGTAGTGCTGTCCGGATCGGCCCCAACGGCAGGCGAGCTTCGCGAGTCGATCGAGCGGCACCTGGACCGTACGCAAGAGATTGAAACCACGCCGGTGGACGCCGTCGATGAACTGCGCTCTGCGCTCGCCGAACTTCGGCGCTCGCTCGGCTAGCCTATTCAGCCACGGTCAGCGCGTCGATCGTCAGTCCAATCGAGCCGTCCTCACCGCCTTCCGGTCCTTCCGAGAGCGCGATGTCGGCGACGATGTGACCGGGGATTTCAAACTCGCAATCCTCCAGGCCGTTAACCAGGCCGGCAGCGATCGCGTCTGCGCCGGGCGCAGGGATTCGCAGCCGGATTCGATGTTGCTCACCTATAAAGGTTAACGATTGCCAATCCGTTGAACGGAACTCCGTAAGCAAAATCCTATCACGCTCGACGCCGCCGCGGCGGAGCAGCGACCGAAGTAGCCCGGCGGCCGCCGGCGACATTGCCAGGCGCATCACTGGGTCGCCTCCAGATAGGCTCGGACCCGCGCAATCGTCCTTGGGCGAGGTTCTCGCCCCTTGCGCAGATCAAACACGAAGCGTGGATCGCCGACGGCATCGCGACCGAATCTCGCCGGCGGGATTTCGCGGTTACGTAGAAATTTTTCGACTTCTCTCAACAAATACACTCTTCATTCCCCACGTGTCTGACGACTCGGCTTCCCATCCATTCCCAACGCATTTCCTACTTGTCTAGGCACATGCCTACACTTATGAGAAGATCATGCAGCCAGATCCCCGTGCCGCGCTGGAGCGCCTGTGTGCCGACCGCGGAGAAGATTTCGCAGGGCTTTCCCGGATGCTCGGCCGCAACCCTGCCTACATCCAGCAGTTCGTCCGCCGCGGGGTTCCGAAGAAGCTCAAGGAGGAGGAACGCAAGAAGCTTGCCCGCTTCTTCGACGTCCCCGAATCCCTGCTCGGGGGACCACCGGAGGCGGACCAGGCTCCATCGGGTCTGGTCGCCGTTCGGCGCACCCTCGTGCGGGCGTCGGCCGGGCCCGGCGCGTTTGCCGGCGACGAGCGGGGAGGGCCCTATTTCGCGTTCGACGAACGCTGGCTGCGAATGCTGACCCAGTCCGCTTCGTCGAAGCTTTCGATCATCCGCGTCGAAGGCGATTCAATGGCGCCGACCCTCAATGCCGGCGACGATATCCTCGTCGATCTCGGCGACACGATGGCGCGTCTTCGCGACGGCATCTACGTGCTTCGGGCCGACGACGTGCTGGTCGTGAAGCGGCTGGCGATCCATCCGACGGGGCGGCGGGTAACCGTGCAGTCGGACAATCCCGCTTATCCGGACTGGCCGGACTGCGACATCGACGCCATCCACTGTATCGGCCGCGTGATATGGGCTGGAAGGAAACTAGGCTGACTCTCAGTCGCTGCGGCGGTCGACCAGCCACAACGCGAGTGCGATGACGACACCGATCGCGGTCCCGATCAGAGTCCCAACCAATGGGTCGCGGACGGAGAGCCCACCGAGGAAACCGAGCAGGATGCAGCCCATCAGAAAGCATCCGCCCGCATGCGTCGTTTTGCGCTCCATCGCCGCGCCTTGGCAGAGAGCGCCGGCAATCGCCAGCGTCAGCTCGGGAAGTTCATCTTCCTGAGCAGCGCGGCGAAGCGCGGATCGGAGCGGATCGGGTCCACCAACCCGTCGACCTTTAGGCCGAAAAGCCCGGCGTCCTTAATTTCGAAACCATGGTCCAGGTTCTCGAACGCGCGGTCGAAGTCGCCAAGCTGCGCGTATATTTCGCCATATTGGTAGCTCGCGGCATCACCATTCGCACGCTGCAGTGCATCGACCTTGCGTTCCGCTCCCTCGCGATCGCCCATGCGCGCCAGGATGACTGCCTCTCCGGTGAGCCGTGCCCAGAAATCCGGAGCCATTTGGCTGTAATAGGCTTGTGCTTCGCGATAGCGCTTCAGCATTACGAGCGCATTGCCGACAGGCTCCGGTGCGTCGAACATCTGGGGCGCCTGTCGTTTGAGATTCTCCGCGAATTCCGCGACGTCACCGTAACGCCTGGCGCGATAGAGAACTCGCAGCCGCTCATTGTAAGCTGCCTTGTTGAGCGGATCGAGGGCGATCGCCTTGTTGACTGCACGCAAGGCTTCGTCCCCGTGTCCAATGCCACCAGCGAAATTCGCATATCTGGTGAGCATGAATGCATTGCCGGGAGCGAGTTGGATCGCCCGCTTTATCTCCCGATAGCCTGCAGCAACCTGCAGGTTGCTGCTGTAGATTGTGGCGAGCGCGAAATGCGCTTCTGGAAAATCGGGTGCTATTCCGACAGCGGTACTGGCGAGACGAGCCGCATCCGCCCGGGTTTGCGCCAGCTGCAGCGCATCCTCGGAGAACCTGTTTCCGTAGGCGATCGTGAGCGCGGCTTTCCGAGCGTAGGCGGCGGCGTAATTGGGATCTATCTGGATGGCCTTGTCGAGGAGCAGAAGCCCATGTTCCACACTCTCTTTCGAAAAGCTGTTGTCGACGATTGCGCCTGACTGAATCACTAGCCGCTGCGCGTCGGCATTCTGCGTCCCGCCGATAGT
>JBKPOU010000173.1:0-21961 GCA_046733255.1 Pseudomonadota bacterium | reverse complement strand
CAGCTCCGCCTGATCATGGGCACGTCGATGGGCTGCATGCACATCTTTGTCTGGGGCGAGAAATATCCGAGCTTCGCGAAGGCGCTGATGCCGCTCGCCTGCTTGCCCGTAGAGATCGCCGGCCTGAACCGGATGTGGAGGCAACTCGTCATAGACGCGATCACGCACGATCCGGCCTATGGCGAAGGCAAATCGGCGGGCGAATACGACCAGGAGCCGGTCGACGGACTTCGCACCGCGGAATCGATCCTGTTCATCGTCGGCGGAGCGCCGCTTTACCTTCAGGAGCACTATCCGACCCGCGAGAAAGCGACGGCCTATGTCCGCGAGACGGTTGAGAAAGGCATGGTCAGCCTGGACGCCAACGACATGATCTATCAGTTCGATTCGTCGCGGAACTACAACCCGTCGGCGGGGCTGGAGAAGATCACGGCGCCGGTGATGTGGGTGAATTCGGCCGACGACTTCATCAATCCGCGCAACCTCGACGTCCCTCAGCGGGCGGTGAGGCGGATGAAGAACGCGAAGTTTCGGCTAGTGCGCGAAAGCGCGGACACCCATGGCCACGGCACGCACACCTGGGCGAAGTTCTGGAAAGCCGACCTTATCGAGCTTCTGGGGCGGTCGGAGTAGGTGCAACGTCAAAAGCGGAGACGTGGTTCATCGTGATGAGCCAGGTTCCGCCGACCTTTCGGAACAGGCGGGTGTTGACGCCTTCCGTTACGCGAGGGCCTCGGATGAGGCGGTATTTGCCGATCAGCATCGCCGCGTCCGGCGCGAGCAGGTCCACCTTCATGTCGTAGAAGTGGAGCTGGCCGCGCCGCTCCGCCGACCCGCCGTAGTCGCGGAGATAATGGTCGAGCGTCCCCTGCCAACCGTCCTGGAACTTGCCTCCGGAGACGAAGATCACGTCGGGATTCTTGAAGCCGGCCATGTAGCCCTTAAAATCGCCGCGGTTCCACGCCGCCTCCATCCGCGCGATCGTGTCGAGGATCGCGGCCCTGTCGTCCTTGGGCGATGCGACGGCGGGCTGGGCCAAGAGCAACAGGATGAACGCGAGGAGCAGCCTCACAGCTGGAACGTCCCCGTGATCACGGTCCGGCAGCGGCCGCCGAGGATCACCCGATCGCCTTGGAGCATGCAGTGGAGCACGCCGCTTCGGGCGCTCGCTTGGAGCGCGGTGAACTTGCTCCGGCCGAGGCGCTTCGCCCAATATGAGGTGAGCGCCGCATGCGCCGAGCCGGTGACGGGATCCTCGTCGATTCCGAGATAGGGGACGAAGACCCGGTCGACGATGTCTTCGCTGTCACCGTGCGCAGTCACCACCGCCATCCGGTGGACTTTGCGAAGCGCAGCGAAGTCCGGCCTGACCGCCCGAACCGCGGCCTCGTCGGCAAGCTCGATGACCGCCGCGTCGTTGCAGCCGTCCGCAAGCCACGCCGAAGAGTCCGGAAGTCCGAGCGCCCGGTTCAGCTCCGGCTCGTGCACTTCCCGGAGCACGGGCGCGGGAAGGTCGAGCTCCAGCACATCATCGCGTCGAGTGACCGTCAGAATTCCCGCCCGAGTAGAAAAACGCGCCGCCTCCCCGGTGATGAGAACATGGCCGGCCGCAAGGGTCGCATGGCCGCACAGGTCGACCTCGCTCGTCGGCGTGAACCAGCGCAGGTCGAAGTCGGCGTCCTCCCGCTCGCTCGGAACGGTGAAGGCGGTCTCGCTGAGGTTATTCTCGCCTGCGATCCGCTGCATCAGCAGCTCGTCGAGCCACTGGTCGAGCGGCATCACCGCCGCCGGATTCCCGGTCAGCGGGGCTTCGGCGAACGCGTCGACCTGGAAGAATGGAAGGTCCGTCATTCCAACTGCTCCGCGATGTGGGACGGCAGCACCCCTTCACGATCCGTGTGGCCTTCCGGGTCGAGGTGGATCAGGATCTCCGTCGCGGGGAATTGCTTCTCAAGTTCCATTTCGATCCGGTCCATCCTGTCGTGCGCCTCTCGGACGGTCCAGTCGGGTGGCACCCAGACATGGAACTGCACGAAATTATGAGTCCCGCTGGTTCGCGTCCGAAGGTCGTGGAGGCCTTCCAGCTCGCGGTATTTCCTCGCCGCGGCGAGGAAGCGTTCGCGCGTCTCGTCGGGCCATTCGCGGTCCATCAACTGGTCAAGCGCATGCGCCGACGATCTCCACGCGCCCCACGCCAGCCAGAGCGCGATCAGCAGCCCGAACACGGCGTCAGCGCCGACGACGCCCGCATATTGATCGAGGACGAGCGCCGCGATCACCGAGCCGTTGAGCAGCAAGTCGGACGCATAGTGCAGCCGGTCGGTGGCGATCGCGACCGAGCCGGTACGGCGCACCACGTATCTTTGGTATCCGATCAGCGCGACCGTGAAGGCGATCGCGACGAGCGAGACTCCGATCCCAAGCTCGGCTTGAGAGGTCTCCACTCCGCCAATCAGGCGCTCGATCGACCTGAAGCCGATGAACAGTGCCGAGATCGAGATGATAATGACCTGCACGAGCGCCGCCAGAGCCTCGGCCTTGCCGTGTCCGAATCGGTGGTCCCGGTCGGCCGGCTGCGCGGCGACCCGAACACCCATAAGAACGACGAGGCTGGCGACCAGGTCGAGCGTGCTGTCGGCGAGTGAGCCCAGCATCGCCATCGACGAGGTCTGCAGCGCCGCCCAGGTCTTCAGCGCGATGAGGAAGATCGCCATCACGATGCTCGCGAGCGCGGCGCGCGAGGTCAGCGTCGATCTGTCGTCCCCATGCGCGTGGCCGTGTCCCTGGCCATGGTGGTGATGGATTCCGCTCACGGGTAGAGCAGCCCTTCAGCCCACCCGCTCCCGGTTCGGGTGAACACGCGTCGTTCGTGCAGCCGGTGCTCGCGGGCTGTCCAGAATTCGAAGCTCTCCGGGCGAACGCGGAAGCCGGACCAGGTTAAGGGGCGCGGGATGGGCTTGCCTTCGAACTTGTCCTTCATCGCCTCGAACCGCGCCTCGAAAGTTCGGCGGTCGGCAAGCGGGCGCGACTGGTCGGACGCCCACGCGCCGATCTGCGAATCCCGCGGCCGCGTTGCGAAATAGGCATCGGCGGCTGCCGCCTCGACCTTCTCGACCGGGCCTTCTATCCGCACCTGACGGCCCAGCAATTTCCAGTGAAACAGAAGCGCGACATTCGGGTTGGCCGCGATCTCGCCGCCCTTCCGGCTGTCCTCATGCGTGTAGAACGTGAAGCCCTGCGGGTCGTAATCCTTCAGGAGGACCATCCGCACCGATGGCTTGCCGTCGGCTGTGGCCGTGGCGACCGCCATCGCATTGGGCTCGTTCGGCTCGCTCGCCTCGGCCTCGGCGAACCAGCTGTCAAACAGAGCGAGAGGATCGTGCCCGTCGGCCATGCCGCGCCTTATGCGCCCGTCGCCCGAAGCCGCAACCCCGCCATTCGGCGACCCCACGCTTCTGTTCGCCGAAAGTGCGCGCGCGCCGCTTGTGACTTTGTATCACTGAGCGTAAGCGCGCCGGGCTCCGACCCTAGCTGGATTCTTCCGTACTATGATCGCGTACCTCTTGGCCTCCGCGGCAGCGATTGGCCTCGGCGTCGCTCCGAACGCCGCTTCCGTACCCGCAGTCGGCAAGACGACCCATGATTCGAGCGGCTCCGGCGGTTCCGGCTATTCAGATGGATCGGATGCGACAGGGACGGGCGCGGAAGCCCCGGTTCCCGGATCTGCACAGGCGGCGCACCCGGATCCCGACCAGACGATCGTGGTAACCGGCGTAAGGCGCGTGGCAGGCGATGTGCTCGGCGGCGTCACGATCCTCGATGAAGAGGAGCTGACTCACGATGTCCGTCCAAGTATCGGCGAAACGCTCGCATCGCAGCCGGGAGTTTCCTCGTCCAGCTTCGGCCCCACGGCGTCCCGCCCAATCCTACGCGGTCTGTCGGGCGAGCGGGTTAGAGTGCTCGTCGACGGGATAGGCAGCCTGGACCTGTCCGCGTCCGACCCTGACCATGCGGTCGCGATCAACCCGCTGACAGCGGAGCGGATCGAAGTCCTTCGCGGCCCTTCCGCACTCCTGTTCGGCTCATCGGCAATCGGCGGCGTCGTCAATGTCATCGATACCCGAATCCCCCGCCACGTGCCGGATGGACCGGTCGCGGCGAACGGTCTCGCTGCGTTCGGCAGCGCTGCCGACGAAAGGTCCGGCAACCTCTCGGTCGACGTTCCGATCGGCGGGCGTTTCGTCGCCCACGCCGATGGGTCATATTCCAAATATGACGATCTGGAGATTGGGGGCTTCGTCCTGTCCGATCCGCTCCGCCACGAGGCGCTCGCCAGCCCCGATCCCGCCGTGCGCGCCTTGGCCGACCTCAAGGATAAGCTGCCGAACACCGCCGGCCGAACAGACGACATCGCCGGCGGGCTTGCTTATGTCGACGGCAGCCTCAACATCGGCCTCTCCTACAACCATCACGATGCCCGCTACGGGGTTCCGATCCGCTATTCGCTCGACCCCTTGGTCGAGCCCGAACGCCCGACGATCGACGCTCATCAGGACCGCGGCGACGTGCGCGCCAACGTGCCGATCGGCGGCGGCTTCCTCGAGCAGTTCGAGTTCCGTGGCGGAATCTCCAAGTACAGGCACAACGAGATTGAAGAGGACGGAGCGATCGGCTCCCGCTTCTTTACCGATGGCGGCGAGCTGCGGGCCGATGTCGTCCAGGCAAACCGCGGGAGCTGGGGCGGCACCACCGGAATCCAGTATCTCGATAATGACGTCCGGATCCGCGGCGAAGAAAAATATCTGCCGGACAGCCGAAACAAGCAGTTCGGGATTTTCACCCTTCAATCGCTCGTTCGCGGGCCGGTACGGTTCGAGGGCGGATTGCGGGTGGAGTTCGCCAAACTCGATGCGGACGAGGACGAGCAGATCGCAGCAAACGGCGGTCCGATCGGCATGAATCCGATTTCCCGCAGCTTTACCGCCTTGTCGGGCTCGGTGGGCGCAAATTACGAGTTCGTTTCCGGCTGGCGCGCGGGATTGTCCCTGTCGCACAGCGAACGCTCGCCCGCGATCGACGAACTCTTCTCGAACGGCCCTCACGGGGGAAGCCAGCAGTTCCTCGTCGGTGATCCCGACCTTGCCAAGGAGCGCAGCAACGCGATCGAGCTCAGCGTCCACCGGACGACGGGCCCAGTCCATTTTCAGGGAAGCCTCTACTACAGCCGCTTTGCGAGCTTCATCTTCCAGACCCCGACGGGCGCGATCCGCAGCGGCCTGCCGATCTATGTCTACGACGAGGGCAAGGCCGATTATTACGGCTTCGAGCTGCAGAGCGACGCCAAGCTTGGAAGCGCGCTCGGGATAGACTGGGGCGCCGAGCTGGTTAGCGATGCCGTCCGGGCGACGATTGAGAATTTCGGCCCGGCGCCGCTTATTCCCCCGCTTCGCATCCTCGGTGCGATGACCGGGTCGCGCGGTCAAGTCGACGGGCGGCTGGAGGTCGAGCACGCATTCGGCCACGACCGCACCGCGCCGAATGAGACCGACACTCAGGGCTACACGGTGATCAATGCGTCGCTTGACTGGCATCCGTTCGCTGCCGACCCGGAACTCACCTTCTCGCTGCAAGGCGAGAACCTTTTCGATGTCGATGCCCGACGCTCCACGAGCGTCCTCAAGGATTTCGCGCCGCTCGGCGGCCGCGACATCCGTCTCACCGCCCGCATCGGCTTCTGAGAAAACGCTGGACGGGTTAAAAGCCGGCCATGCTCTATCTTTTCATCAAGGCAGCCGTCTCCGGCGTCATCGTCGCCATCGTTTCCGAGGTCGCCAAGCGCTATCCCGGCTTCGGGGCATTGATCGCATCGCTTCCGCTCGTATCCGTGCTCGGGATGATCTGGCTGTGGCGCGACAAGCCGGATGTTCCGAACATGGCCGCGCATATTGAGGCGACCTTCTGGTTCGTCATTCCGTCGCTGCCGATGTTCCTGCTGATGCCGATCATGCTGCGCAATGGCTTCGGCTTCTGGACGACGCTCGCGGTCGGCTGCGCACTGACGGTCTTGCTTTACCTGCTGATGACCTGGGCCGGCCCCAGGTTCGGCTTGAGGCTCTGAAAAAGAAATGGCGGCCCGGGGTGTGGTCCCGGGCCGCCTGGCTGCCACGTCGAGGGGAGGTCGACGCGGTCTGGGGCTCAAAGATCGATTCCCGCGGCGATCGCTTCGAGCTTTCGGACCCGCTCCTTGAGGTCGGCCAGCTCGATCCGGTTGCCTGCGGGCGGGAGTCCGTGGTCGCCCACCGTGTGGGTCAGCTCCATCCGCTTCAGCTCGAGCCAGCTATTCCAGCCCTTGAGCCCGGTGAAGGCGGCGGTTCCCAGCGCGGCCAGGACGCTCGATGCAATCAGTCCAATCGACAGGGGGTCCATCACTTCTCCTCCCGCAGCGCTTCGATTTCGCGCGCCAGCTCGTCATTGGGTTTCGCGATATGGTCTTCGATCGCCATCAGCCGGCGGTCGATCGGGTCCAGCTGCGTGCGCATCGCGTGGACCGACGGGCGCACCTTCGTGACCAGGTCCATCCGGTCGAAATCGCTCATGTGCCGATGGGTCATCGCCTTGCGCTTCTGCATGACGAACCAGATGCCGAGGCCGGCGTAGAGCGCGAGCGTCAGCTTGAAACTGATGAGGAGCGCTGCCGCAATGAAGCCGATTCGAAGGATCGTCGGATCGATCCCGAACTGGTCGCCCAGCGTCGAGCAGACGCCGGCCAGCTTCGAATCCCGGCAATTGAGCGAATATCGATATGTCTTGCGAGCCACCTGGCGTCCCCTTCCTAGTTCGTCTTCGCCGCGAGCGCGGCCTTCATCGCCTCGAGTTCGGCGTCGACCTTCTCCGCCTCCCTCAACTCGGCAATCTCTTCCTCGAGGTCCTTCGGGCCGGTCAGGCCCAGCGCTTCGGCGCGGCCTTCGGCGAAGTCGGCGCGTCGCTCGAGGACTTCGAACTTGCTGAATGCTTCCTCGGTGCGGCTCCCGTGCAGCAGCTCGCGGGCCCTGGCGCGAGTGACCGCGCTCTCGAGCCGGTGCTGGATCGCATTCTGCCGTGCGCGGGCTTCGCGAAGCTTGGCCTGCAGCCGGGCGATGTCCGCCTCGTAGCCGCGAAGCACCTCGTCGATTTGAGCGATCTCGGCGCTCAGCCCTTCCGCCATCTCGGCGGCCTTCTGCCGCTCGACCAGCGCCAGCTTGGCGAGGTCTTCGCGGTCCTTGCTCAGCGCGAGCTCGGCTTTTTCGGTCCAGTTCGACTGGATGTCCTCGAGCCGGCTGAGCGACCGCCGCATCTCCTTCATGTCGGCGATCGAGCGGGCCGCCGTGGCGCGCACCTCGACGAGAGTCTCTTCCATTTCCAGGATGATCATCCGGATCATCCGCGCCGGGTCTTCCGCCCGGTCGAGAAGCTCGGTCATGTTCGCCGCGAAAATATCACGAGCGCGGCTGAACACTGGGCCGCTGAGCCAGCTGGAAACCGGAGCCATGCGCACCGTGGCGCTTTCGGGCTCCCCGACCAGCACGGGCGTGCGGACCGGCACCTTGGCTTCGAGGATCTCGAGCTCAGGCATTGGCCGAGGACTGCGTCGAAGCAACGGCGACATGCGCCGGAGCAATGGCCGAACCAACCGCGACCGAGCTCATCAGAAGCGCGCCGACGGCGGCGATGAGGGTCCGAGTGATGGTCGTCTGACCGGACATTTTTAATCTCCCTTTTCGCGGCCCTGTTGAAAGGTTGCGGGCCGATGAACATTGCTATTCAAGGGCCGTGCCAAACGCAGAAAACCGCTAAAAATGGCTCGCACTGAGTGGCCGAGACGGCGGGAATTGGGATTGCGCGCCATCCCGGCTTGGCGAAATTTCCCAAACCGCTTCGGAACCTGCGGCGCGTGAGATGCTTGGGGTTGGAGACAGTAGGAAAGGCCACGACATGCTGGGTAAAATTGCGGCCGCGATTATCGGCAACCGGATGGCCGGAAGGAACAAGGGCGGTCGCGGCGCCGCCGCCGGGATCGTAGTCGAGAGTGTCGCGAAGAGGCTGATCCCGACGATCGCCGCCGCGGCGGTCCTCGGTTACGCCTACAAAAAGATGAAAGGCTATCGCGACCGCAAGCCGAGCTATCCCTCGGACGCTACTCCCTCGCCGCCTTCGGGCTGAGCCTCGACATAGGGCTCGACCTTGCCCTTAAGCGTGATCGTCATCGGATTGCCGAAGCGGTCGCGGCTGCGCCCGGCGGCGACCTTTATCCAGCCTTCGGACACGCAATATTCCTGGACGTTGGTTTTTTCCTGCCCGTTGAACTTGATTCCCACGGGGTTCTTCAGGATCTCGCCATCGAAGTGCGGGCTTCGCGGATCGAGCGAGAGCCGGTCGGGCAGCTTGGGTGGGGCTTCGGCCATGTCCGAGCGCCTAGCGCCGCCCCGGCTTTCGCGCAACGCGGCGCAGAATAGCCGGCGATGTAAAGTACACTTGTCTTCGCCAGTTGCCGCTGGCTCGACTCGCGACTAAGCGGCTCCACCAAATGCGCGACAAAGAATCCCCCAAGAAGTCGAACCGGCCCGAGCTCAGGCTGCACGTTCCCGAGCCGCAATACCGGCCGGGCGACTCTCCCGATTTCAGCTCGATAGAGATTCCCGCCGCCGGATCGGTGCCGAAGCCGGACATATCCGTCTCCGCGGCCGAGACGGAAGCGCTCGCCAAGACGCTTGTCCGGGTGCTCGACGATTCCGGCAAGGCCGTCGGACCCTGGGACCCGAAGCTCGACGCCGGCACGCTCCGCAAGATCCTTCGCGACATGGTTCTGCAGCGAATCTTCGACGATCGCATGTACCGCGCGCAGCGGCAGGGTAAGACCAGCTTCTACATGAAGGCCACCGGCGAGGAGGCGATCGCGATCACGGCCGCCGCAGCGCTGGACCGCGAGGACATGAACTTCCCCACCTATCGCCAGCAGGGGCTGCTGATCGCCCGCGGCTATCCGCTGCTGGAGATGATGTGCCAGATCTATTCGAACGAAGGCGACAAGCTCCGCGGCCGGCAGCTGCCGATCATGTATTCGTCGAAGGACCATGGCTTCTTCACCATCTCGGGCAACCTTGCCACGCAGTTCCCGCAGGCAGTCGGCTGGGCGATGGCCAGCGCGATCAAGGGCGACAGCCGAATCGCGGTCGGCTGGGTCGGCGACGGAGCGACCGCTGAAGGCGACTTCCACGCCGGGATGACCTTCGCGGCGGTCTACAACGCTCCGGCGGTGCTGTGCGTGGTCAACAACCAGTGGGCGATCTCCAGCTTCTCCGGGATCGCCGGCGCCGAGAAGGCGACGTTCGCCCAGCGCGCCGTGGGCTATGGCATCCCCGGCCTCCGGGTCGACGGGAACGACGTGCTCGCGGTCTATGCGGCGATGCGCTGGGCCGCCGACCGCGCCCGCTCGAACCTCGGATCGACGCTGATCGAGTTCTTCAGCTATCGCGCCGAAGGGCATTCCACGTCTGACGACCCGTCCGGCTATCGTCCTGCCGGCGAAGCTAAAGCCTGGCCACTCGGCGATCCCGTAGACCGCCTGAAGGCGCACCTGCTGGCGCTCGGCGAGTGGGACGAGGAGCGGCATGAGGCGATGCGCGCGGAGTGCGATGCCGAGGTCCGGTCCGCCCAGAAGGAAGCGGAAAGACAAGGAATCCTCCCCGAGCAGGGCAAGGACAATATCGAAAGCATGTTCGACGACGTTTACGCGGACGTTCCCTGGAACCTCGCCGAGCAGCGCGCCGAGGCGGTCAGTGAGGGCGGCGCCTGATGCCGACCATGAACATGATCCAGGCGCTCAACAACGCCCACCGCGTGGCGATGGAGCGCGACGCGGACGTCGTCGTCTATGGCGAGGACGCCGGCTATTTCGGCGGCGTCTTCCGCGTCACAGAGGGACTTCAGAAGCAGTTCGGCAAGACCCGCGCCTTCGACGCTCCGATCAGCGAGGGCGGGATCGTCGCCACCGCCGTGGGGATGGCGGCCTATGGCCTCAAGCCCGTCATCGAAATCCAGTTCGCCGACTATATCTACCCCGGCTACGACCAGATCGTCAGCGAGGTCGCCAAGATCCGCTACCGCACCGCGGGCGAATGGGCGATGCCGATCGTGATCCGCTCACCCTATGGCGGCGGCATTTTCGGCGGCCAGACACACAGCCAGTCGCCCGAAAGCCTGTTCACCCACATCGCCGGCCTGAAGACGGTGATCCCGTCGACGCCTTATGACGCCAAGGGCTTGCTGATCGCCGCGATCGAAGACCCGGACCCGGTGATCTTCTTCGAGCCCAAGCGCATCTACAACGGCCCCTTCGACGGCCACCACGACAAGCCGGTGAAGCCGTGGGCCAAGCACCCCGCCAGCGAGGTGCCAGACGGCCATTACACGGTCCCGCTCGGCAAGGCGGCGGTCGTCCGCGAGGGCGCCGACCTGACGGTCCTGGCCTACGGAACGATGGTCCATGTCGCTCTTGCCGCCGTCGAGGAGAATGGGATCGACGCCGAGGTCATCGACCTGCGCACCCTCGTCCCGCTCGACATCGAGACGATCGAGGAGTCGGTGAAGAAGACCGGCCGCTGCGTCGTCGTCCACGAAGCGCCGCGCAACACGGGCTTTGGAGCTGAGCTCGTCAGCCTCGTGCAGGAACGCTGTTTCTATCATCTGGAAGCACCGGTGGAGCGCGTCACCGGCTGGGACACGCCCTACCCGCACGCTTACGAATGGGCCTATTTCCCCGGTCCCAAGCGAATGAAGAAAGCCCTCGAGAAAGTGATGGCCGACTGATGGCTAGATATGAGTTCAAGCTGCCCGATATCGGCGAAGGAATCGCCGAGGCCGAGATCGTCGCCTGGCACGTGAAGGTCGGCGACCGGGTCGAGGAAGACCAGCAGCTCGCCGACATGATGACGGACAAGGCGACAGTCGAGATGGAATCGCCGGTTGCGGGCAAGGTCGTCGAGCTTGCCGGCGAGGTTGGGGACCAGGTGCCGATCGGCTCGGTGCTCGCGGTGATCGAGACGGAAGGCGCCGACCGCGCCGCCGAGACCGCCGACGACAGCAAGGACGAGCGCCCGCTCGGTGACGGCGCGGTCGAAGCGACACCCGCAATGGCGGACGAGATTCCGGTAACATCTCCCCGCCCGCGTGCGAGCGGGGAAGAGGCGCGAAGCGCCGAAGGGGCGGACGTGTCGAAGGCCTCCCCAGAGAAAACAAGCCCTCCCCCGGCCCCTCCCGCAAGCGGGAGGGGAGAACATGTCCTCGCCTCTCCCGCGATCCGCGCCCGGGCTCGCGATCTCGGAATCGACCTTGCGCGGGTAAAGGCCCGCGACGGCCGAATCCGCCACTCCGACCTCGACTCCTTCATCCTTCACCAGGGCGGTTCGGTTTCCGCCCGCGGCCCCGGCCCGAAACGCTCCGACGAGGTGATCAAGGTCGTCGGCCTTCGCCGCAAGATCGCCGAGAACATGGCCGAGGCGAACCGGCGGATCCCGCATTTCACCCTGGTCGAGGAATTCGACGTCACCGCGCTCGAGGAAACGCGTGCGATGATGAACCGCGACCGGGGCGACAATCCGAAGCTGACCTTGCTCCCGTTCCTCGTCACCGCGATGTGCCGCGCTCTCGCCGATTACCCGATGCTCAACGCAACCTTCGACGACGAGGCGATGGCCGTCACCCGTCACGGCTCGGTCGACATGGGCATCGCTACCCAGACGCCCAACGGCCTGATGGTTCCCGTGATCCGCGGAGCGCAGGCGTTGAGCGTGTGGCAGCTTGCTTCGGAGATCGTTCGACTGTCGGAAGCGGCGCGGACCAACAAGGCGAGCCGCGAGGAACTCACGGGTCCGACGATCACCATCTCGAGCTTGGGCCCGATGGGCGGAATCACCTCGACGCCGGTGATCGCCCCGCCTCAGGTCGCGATCATCGCGGTCAACAAGATCGAGGACAAGCTGGTCCCGATCGAAGGCGACATCGAAATCCGCAAGCGGATGAACCTGTCGCTAAGCTGCGATCACCGGGTCGTCGACGGCTGGGACGCCGCCAGCTTCCTCGCCGACATGAAGCCGCTGATCGAGAATCCGCTCAGGTTGCTCAGCTAGTCCATCAGCTCGCGCCAGCTCTTCTCGCTGAGCTCGACGTCGTACTTCTTCGCGGCCTTTTCGATCCGTTTCCACGCCGCGTCGCGCTCTGAATCGCTAACGCCTTCGACCTGGTTGAAGCGAGCGACCGCGTTGCGGACGTGCGAAGCGTTGTTGAGCGGCTCCTTTCGCTCCTTCGGGAATGCATATTGATCGTCGTCGAGCCTGTCGCGCTGGGCTTCGCTGAGTTCGGACATCATGGCCCTCCTTTCAGAAGGGCAAACGCATGGCGGCCGCCTATGTTCGCTCTTGACCGCCTAGCCCCGCTTCGGCCGTGAAGCGCGGAAAGGGTTTTCGACCGGCACGACGCATTTGCGCCAGACGAATCCCATTGCATTGGTCTCGGCCGTATCCTTGCGGATCTGTCGGTCGACCTCAGCTGTATCGTCCCAGCCCATCTCGCGCATGCTTGCGGCGAAGTCGGTCGGGCTGACCATCGCGTAAGTGAAGCGGGCGCGGTCGACGCGGTATACGGATTCGAGCATTTGGGCCTTCAGCTCCGGCGTGAGGCGCATTGGGAAAGCGAGCGCCGACATTTTTGAAACGGCGTCGGTCTCGTCGTCGCGTGCGTTCCTCCAGCTCTCGATCTGGTCGTAGATGGCGACGAGCTTCGTGAACTTGTCGCGGTCCATGGGGGCCAGCGCACCTGTCGTGAGTGCCGAGGTCCACGCCGCGGTCGTCAGCGTATCGAAGGGCCGCGAATAGACGCTCGGTATTACGGATTCGGGGACCCCGCCGATGGTCACCGCCAAGGCGTTTTCCTTCAGCCCGGGCCAACTGTCGCCGCTTTTCAGTAGCATCGCTTTAAGCAGCTCCTGCCGCTCCACGTGGCATTTGGAGATGGCCTTGCGCCACATCATCTGCTGCAGGGCGGTGCGGACTTCGTCGTGGATTGCGGCTTCCGCGTCGCGCATGTCGGCGAGGGCTCGCCGGCGCTCCCCCCACTGCTGAAGCCAGAGGGCGAGCAGGACGCCCACGACGACGATGACGAACTCCATCGCCCAGTGGCGAACGCCCCGTCTCTCGTCGTCCGTCAGCCGCCGCATCATGAGCATCGACTGTTCCCCCGCCGATTTCATCCCACGGATCAGGCAGGTTCGCAATCCGGCTGACGGAGGGCGATATCAGGCGGCCAGCCGGACGGTCTCCCCCAGCGCGGCGCTCATCGACCGCTCACGCTGGTCCGCGCTGATGCTTAGCCCATCGGCGGCCACGAATTCCGGCTCGATACCGATGAACCCGAAAATCCCGCGCAAATAGCTTTCGAGAAACTCGAGACCGGCAGCGGGTGAGCCGTCGTCATAGAAACCGCCGCGCGCGAGGGCGACGATGACTCGCTTGTCACCCACCATCCCCTCGGGCCCGCTCTCCGTATAGCGGAAGGTCTTGCCGGCGACGACGATTCGGTCGATCCACGCCTTGAGCTGCGTCGGCAGCGTGAAATTGTACATCGGCGCACCGATCACGACCGTGTTGGCGGAGAGGAATTCTTCGAGGACATGCGGATCCTGGCCGCGCTGGGTGAGGTGATCCAGCGGCTCCGCGGCGAGGTCGCGATACACGACGCGCTCGCTTTCTAGCCGGTCGACGATCGAGCGCGTGATGGCGCGGCTGGCGCTGTTTTCCCCGTTGATGCTGCTGTCGATGTGCAGGGTGGTCACTATTGCCTCCTTGGTATTGATTTGATACTTAGGCACCCTAAATAACCACATGCTGCTCGACCGCAAGAACGCACTTTTTTGTGACGGACGAACAAATTTGTGGGAGAGGAACAGGAAGGTAACCAGGCCGTGAAAGACCCGTCGAACCCCATCTGCCGGACGATCAGCACCCTGCTCTCGCGCATCGGCGACAAGTGGAGCGTGCTCGTCGTGGAGACGCTGGCGGAAGGTCCGAAGCGCTTCAACGAGCTGCGCCGAGCGATCCCGACCGTGTCGCAGCGCATGCTGACCTTGACGCTACGCAACCTCGAACGCGACGGGCTCGTGAACCGGACCGTGACCCCGACCATCCCGCCGCGCGTCGACTATGAGCTGACCGGACTCGGCAAATCGCTCCAGAAGCCGATCTGCGGGCTGGTCCGCTGGTCGATGGACAATGTCGGCGAGATCCATGCCGCGCAGCAGCGGTACGATCGCGAACAGGCGCAGAGCGAAGCGGCGTGACGGCACCATCGCCGGCCGGCGACGTCAGGACGTTGCTCGCCCGGGCCGACGAATATGCGGCTCGCGGGGATATCCGGGCGGCGGTTTCCTTTTACCAGTCGGCGCTCAAAGGCGTTCGCGATCCGCAATCTCTGGACCCGGCATTGGTGCCGGAGCTTCGCCGCGCCCAGGCCTTCATCGTCGACCGCGCGGGCGAGTTCCAGAAGACCCTCGAGCGCGCGGTTGACGAAGTCAGCCCGGCGGACGCGCTCGCGGCGACGCGGCTGCGCCACTCGCTCGACATGCTCAAGGGCGAGCGGCAGGTGTTCCAGCAGCAGCCGGCCGTCTTTTATTATCCCTATCTCGCGCAGCGGCAGTTCTTCGAACGCGAAGAATTCGGCTGGGTCGAGCAGATCGAAGCGGAAACCCCGGCGATCCGCGATGAGCTTCTCGCACTCGTCAGCCGGGGCGCCGACTTCCGGCCCTATGTCGAGAACGATCCTGACCGGCCGCACCGCGATTTCCACGGGCTCAACGACAATCCGGACTGGACCGCCCTCTACCTGTGGCGCGACGGCAGGATCGTCGAGGAGAATGCGAGGCTCTGCCCGAAGACCATGGCGGCGCTCGAGAAGGTCCCGCTGAGCCGGATCGGCGCGCGCACGCCGGCAGTGCTGTTCTCGCGCCTCGAGCCCGGTGCCCACATCCCGCCGCACACCGGAATGCTCAACTGCCGGCTGATCTGCCACTTGCCGCTGATCGTCCCCGACGGCTGCTGGCTGCGCGTCGGTAACGAGACCCGCGAATGGGAAGAGGGCAAGCTGCTGATCTTCGACGACAGCTTCGAGCATGAGGCGAAGAACCCGACCGGCGAGCTGCGGATCATCCTGCTGTTCGACGTGTGGCGCCCGGAGATCGAGGAAGAAGAGCGCGCCGGTATCTCCGCAATCTTCGACGCGATCGACCGGTTCCAGGGTCTTCCGGAAGCCTGAACAGGGCACCAAAGCCGCGTCCGATCATTGTCAGCGGGAAGAGTGCTCGGGAGAGGAATGTGAAGAGCTTTGTACTCGCCGCTTGTGCCGGCGTCTTCGCGGCGAGCCAGGCCAGCCCAGCTTCAGCCGGCGAAATTTTCGGCGGTCTCTATGCCCACGACGTCGATACGCCGCTGACGATCGGCGACCATCCCGAGGACGGGGTCGATGTCCAGCTCGGCTGGCGCGGCGGTCGTATCGGCCGCACGCCGCTCCAGCCCTATGTCTTGGGAGCGCTCAACAGCTCCGGCGACACGAGCTTCGCGGCCATCGGCCTGTCGGCGAAGTTCGGCCGCTCGATCTACATCCGGCCGGGCCTCGGCCTCGCGATCCACAACGGCTCCGACGGTAACTTCGACGACCCCTTCAACGACGATATCGAATTCGGCTCGCGAGTGCTTTTCGAGCCAGAGCTCGGGATCGGTGTCCAAATCGCCCCCAGAATCACTGCTGAGGCCAGCTGGGTCCACCTCAGTCACGCGCAGCTGTTCGGCAAGCAGAACCCCGGAATGGATACGATCGGAGTTCGGCTGAACGTCGAGCTTCCGTAGCTGGCAATCAGCGCCCGACCATCGTCTCGGGCTTCACCACTCTCGCGAACGTCTCTTCGTCGACGTAGCCGAGCTCCAGCCCGGCCTCCTTCAGCGTCTTGCCGGTCTTGTGGGCGTGCTTGGCGATCTCCGCAGCCTTGTCGTAGCCGATCTCGGGCGCAAGTGCGGTCACGAGCATCAACGAGCGGTTCATTAGCTCGCCGATCCGGGCCTCGTCCGGCTCGAGCCCTTCGAGGCAGCGCTTGCAGAAGCTTTCCATCCCTGTCGCCAGCAGGTTCATCGACCGGATGACGTTGGCGCCGATCAGCGGCTTGAAAACGTTCAGCTCGAGATGCCCCTGCATTCCGCCGACGGTCACGGCGACGTGATTGCCCATCGCCTGCGCTGCGACCATCGTCAGCATCTCGCACTGAGTCGGGTTGACCTTGCCCGGCATGATCGAGCTTCCCGGCTCATTCTCCGGAAGCTTCAGCTCGCCGATACCGCAGCGCGGGCCCGAGCCCATCAGTCGAATGTCGTTCGCGATCTTCGTCAGCGAAACGGCGAGCGTGTTCAGCTTTGCAGAGAGCTCCACCATCGTGTCATGGGCCGCCATCTCCGCGAACTTGTTCGGCGCGGAGGTGAAGGGCAGGCGCGTTAGGTTCGCTACCTCCTTCGCGAATGCCTCGCCGAACCCGTCGGGCGCGTTAAGACCCGTTCCGACGGCTGTCCCGCCCTGTGCAAGCCGGAAAACCCGCGGCAATGCGTCCTCGAGACGCTCGACGTTGCCTTGCATCTGCGCCGCGTAGCCGGAAAACTCCTGGCCCAGGGTCAGCGGCGTCGCGTCCTGCAGGTGAGTGCGCCCGATCTTGACGATCGAGGCCCACTTCTTGGCCAGTTCCTCGAGGAGCGCCTGCATCGACTTCGCGGCAGGCAGGACCTTCGCGACCAAGGTCCGCGCCGCGGCGATATGCATGGCGGTCGGAAAGCTGTCGTTCGACGACTGGCTCTTGTTGACGTGATCGTTGGGATGGACCGGCGCCTTGCCGCCGCGCTTGCCGGTCAGCATCTCGTTGGCGCGCCCGGCGATCACCTCGTTGGCGTTCATGTTCGACTGGGTTCCGGACCCGGTCTGCCAGATGACCAGGGGGAATTCCCGGTCGAGATCGCCGCGGGCGACCTCGGCCGCCGCCTGCTGGATCGTTTCGCCGACCTGCGCATCGAGCAGTCCCATCCGGGCGTTCACCCGCGCCGCGGCCTGCTTGATGAACCCGAGCGCGTGGACGATCTCGATAGGCATCTGCTCGCGCGGACCGAACGGGAAATTCTCGATCGAGCGTTCCGTCTGCGCTCCCCAGTAGGAATCGCCCGGGACCTGGATCGGTCCGAAGCTGTCGCTCTCGGTGCGGGTCGGTGTCATGCTTTCCTTCCGTCATGCTGAACTTGTTTCAGCATCCCATTTTGTCGCTGGCGCGATGCTCTGAAATGGACCCTGAAACAAGTTCAGGGTGACGGCCGGGGCCGTCATTTTTTGCGTGTGAAGTCCACGCTGACGACGTTGGAGCCGTCGTCGGCCTCGGCGCCCGGGACGTCATTCTCCGCCGCCTCATGCTCCTCGCGCGCCCCTTCGGCGGCATTGGCCTGGAACTTGAGGCTGAAGTCGACCGCCGGATCGACGAAATCCGTAACTGCAGCGAACGGAACCCGAAGGCTTGCCGGGACGCCGCCGAACGACAGCCCTACGCCAAAGGCGTCATCCTCGACCTTGAGGTCCCAGAAACGGTGCTGGATGACGATCGTCATCTCCTCTGGGAAGCGCTCGATGAGATGCTTGGGTATTTCGACGCCGGGCATCTTCGTCTTGAAGGTGATATAGAAATGATGCTCGCCGGGAAGCCCGCCCGACTGCTCGACTTCGCGCAGCACCCGCCCGACAACGTCCCGCAGCGCCTCCTGCACGATCTCGTCGTACGGAATCAGGCTTTCCGGAGTCTCGTCGGTCATCGCTTCCGGTGGTAACGAGGCAGCGTTCCCGGTCAAGCGGGACTTGAATGGAGCTCATTTGTGCCGATCGATCCGACACGACCTTACGACGACAGCAATATCTTCGCCAAAATCCTTCGCGGGGATCTCCCGTCCAAGCCGGTCTACGAGGACGAATGGGCGCTCGCTTTCCACGACATCAACCCGCTCGCGCCGGTCCACATCCTGGTGGTCCCGAAGGGGCCGTACGTGTCCTGGGACGACTTTTCGGCAAAGGCGTCCGACGAAGAGCTGGCGGGATTCGTCCGCGCGGTCGGCAAGGTCGCCCGCGACCAGCAGCTGGTCGTCCAGGGCTATCGCCTGCTCGCCAACACCGGCAAACGCGCCGGACAGGAAGTGCCGCACCTGCACGTCCACATCTTCGGCGGCCAGCCGCTCGGCCCGATGCTGGCCAGTTAGCAACTTGGGTCCGCAAAAGGCGGCGCTGGTAGAATTGGCCGTTGCACGAGCGGCATCAGGCGCTAGGCTTCGCCGCTTACTGCTTTTGAGGGGAGAATGATGGCGACAGCAGCACAGCGAGAGGGGCTTTTGCTCGGCCGCGTCAAACCGCTCGACGCGATTCTGGCAACCGCCGAGAAGAAGGCCCTGAGGCGCTCGCTTGGAGCTTTCCAGCTGACGTTGCTCGGCATCGGCGCCGTGATCGGCACCGGGATCTTCGTGCTCACCGCCGAAGCGGCGCAGAAGGCCGGCCCGGCGATGATGATCAGCTTCATCATCGCGGGCTTCGTCTGCGCAGTCGCCGCCCTTTGCTATTCGGAGCTCGCGGCCATGGTGCCGGTCTCCGGCTCCGCCTACACCTACACCTATGCCGTGATGGGCGAGATGCTCGCCTGGATGGTCGGCTGGGCGCTGATCCTCGAATATGCGGTCGGCGCCTCAGCGGTCGCGGTGGGGTGGTCCGGCTATGCGGTCGGCCTCCTGCGAAGCTGGGGCGTAGATTTCCCCCTGGCTCTTGCCGTTGGGCCGAGCCAGGGCGGCATCCTCAATCTTCCCGCCGTCGTCATCGCGCTCCTGATCACGGGCCTCCTGATCATCGGCACCAAGGAAAGCGCGCGCTTCACGTCGGCGCTGGTGCTGGTGAAGGTGGTGGCACTTACCATCTTCATCGCCCTGACTTTTCCGGTCCTCAACGGCGCGCATTTCGAGCCCTTCATTCCGAACGGCTGGGGCACCTACGGAGTAGTCGGCGCAGCCGCGTCGATCTTCTTCGCCTATGTCGGCTTCGACGCCGTCTCCACGGCAGCCGAGGAGACCGTCAACCCGCAGCGCAACGTCCCCATCGGCCTGATCGGATCGCTGCTGTTCTGCACCGTCTTCTACCTGCTCGTCGCGGCAGGAGCGATCGGGGCGATGGGCGCCGATCCGGTGCGCGACGCGGCCGGAGCGGTGCTCGCTCCAGGTTCCGCGGAGCTGGCGGCGCAATGCAAGTCGATCGTTGCCGGCGGCGGCACCGAGCCGCTCGTCTGCTCGAAGGAAGCGCTCGCGCATGTCCTCCGCACCATCGGCTGGCAGCGGGTCGGCGATTTCATGGGCATCGCCGCCTTCGTCGCGCTCCCGTCGGTCGTGCTGATGATGATGTTCGGCCAGACCCGCATCTTCTTCGTGATGGCTCGTGACGGCCTGCTTCCGGAGAAGCTGTCGTCGGTCCATCCGAAGTTCCGCACCCCGCACGTCGTCACCGCCTTCACCGGTATCGTCGTCACGCTGGCCGCGGCCTTCCTTCCGGTCGGCAAGCTCGCCGATTATTCGAACTCGGGCACTTTGTTCGCATTCGCGATGGTCGCGCTCGCTGTCCTCGTGCTTCGAAAGAAGGACCCGGGCCGCCGCCGTCCATTCCGCACTCCGGCGGTCACGATCATCGCGCCACTGGCCATCGTCGGCTGCGTCGGCCTCTACCTGTTCCTTCCGCTGATCGCGAAGCTGGTGCTGATCGTGTGGGGCGCGGTCGGGCTTCTGGTCTATTTCGGATATTCCCGGAGCCGCAGCCACGTCGGCCGCGGGATCATCGAGGTTCCGGAACTGTCGCCAGAGGCGCCGCAGTCGGTCGGCGTGCCCCCGATGCCGGGAGCGCCCGCACCGCCGCAGGACCTCGATCTCAAATAAGCCGGCGGATCGATCCGGAACGGACCAACGGGTAAAGGCAGCTTAGCGCACGGCTGCGCAACGCTCGGCGATGCTATTGCTCATCGCCGCAGCTTCGCAGCCGCCGCCGCCTCCAGTCCGAATGCAGGCGACAGCCTCGTTGCGCCTGGAGCGACCGGCAGAAGTGAGCAGCGAAAACTGGGAGCAGGTGCCGAAAGCGCGGCGGCACGAAATCCTGGTGCGAGACGAGGCCGGGCGACCGCTGCTCCTGCGCCTCATCGAAAATGAGTGAAAGCTAGCTCGCCGCTCCGCGCCAGCTGCTCTGCGCGAGGCGGACGACGAGGCGCGACAGTCCGCGATGACTGGCGTCATGGTAGATCGAATCCACCTCCAGCTCGGCGCACAACCGGCGGTGCGCCGTCCCGAGGGCATGATAGGGCAGGCCCGGCAGCAGGTGGTGCAGCGCGTGATAGCGAAGCCCGACCGGGGCCCAGAAGACTGGCAGGGTCGCCGGCGGCGGAACGTTGACGCTGTCGAGATATTGGGCGGTGACGCTCATCGCCTCCCCGTCATTCTCCCACAAATGCGCGACGAGCGTCCGCACCTGGTTGAGGAACATCACGCCAGACGCGACGCCGAGGAAGATCAGGAAAGCCCGCACCGGAATCACTCCGGCCAAGGTCAGTCCGATCAGCGCGATCGCCCAGATGCTGCTGGCGATCTCCAGGATCATCCAGTCCCGAGCGAACTCGCCTTCCGGCTTCGGCCGGCGGAAACTCGGATTGATCTGCAGGCCGGAATATTTGGCGACCACGATTTCCCGCAATTTCGGCGCCAGCAGCGACAGGGGGGCGAGGATCGCGAAGCGGACCAGCAGCCCGACCGGCGCAAGCAAAGCGACGATCAGGAACAGCGGCAGGGTCCATGGGTGCATCAGCGCCAGCGGCAGATATTCGGGGTCGTTCGCCGTCCCGTAATAGCGCTTGGCGTGATGCTGGTTATGGACGCCCTCGTACATGAAGGAGGGCACGAGGAGCGGAATCCCGATGATCAGGTTCCACGCGAGCCGGAAGCCGGGGACCGCGCGCGGCTTGAGGTGGGTAAGCTCGTGGATGAAGCTTCCGGCGCGATAAAGGGAAAGCACCGCGACGACACCCGCAAGCAGCGCCAGCGGCGTCGACGTTAGCAGCATCGCAGCCGCAAGCGCTCCGTATCCGGCCAGGGCTGATGCGAGCAGGTCGGCCCAGTAGATGGCCGCGGTCGGGGAATTGAGGTCGCGCGTGAGGTCCGCGGCGGCCTTGAGCATCGCCTTGTCGTCGCCAGAACGCACGGCGTCGCGCGCCGTCGCCGGCGCGGTCGAATTGCGCTCGAGAGTAGCCGCGTTGCTCAAGTCCTTGCCTCTGCACGGAGATAGTGGCGGGAGTTGGGCGGTGAAAGGGCCGGCTGGCGCTCTTTCGCCGCTGGCGCTAGCGCTCTTCGCCATGGATCCCGCCGCTCTCACCATACGCCCGGTCGAAACCCGGACGGACCGCAAGGCTTTCGTGAACTTCGCCTGGGACGTCTATCGCGACGACCCGGCCTGGGTTCCTCCGCTCAAGGACGAGGTCCACGGCCTCATCACTCCGGGCAAGAACCCGTGGTTCGAGCATGCCAGGGCGAAGCTCTGGCTGGCGGAGCGGGGCGGCAAGATCGTCGGTCGGATCAGCGCCCAGGTCGACGAGCTCGTCCAGGATCACATGGGACAGGGCACCGGACAATGGGGCATGTTCGAAGTCCTCGACGGCAAGGCGGCTGCGGCGCTGATCGCGACCGCCGAGGACTGGCTCCGCGAGCAGGGCATGTCCCGCGCGCTCGGCCCCATCAGCCTGTCCATCTGGGACGAGCCGGGCCTCGAGATCGAGGGCTTCGACGAGCCGCCGACAGCGATG
>JBKPOU010000172.1:0-21245 GCA_046733255.1 Pseudomonadota bacterium | reverse complement strand
CTCTGCGCTCCTGGCGCGCACGATCGCGTCGCTCCGGACGCGCGCTTCGGCGAGCTCGGCCAGGTTTGCGCGAACGCCGCCAAGCGCCCGTGCTCCGAGCGCTTCGACCCGCGCAGTCTCAAGCGCGTCGAACACGGAGCGCGCCTCCGGATCGGCCGGAGCAAGCGAGGAATGAAGCCGGGCGTCGTGGTGCCGGAGCCTGAGCGCTGCCGAGTCCGCGGCTCCCCTCGCCTCGGCAACGAGCTTGGGTTCGAGCCCCGGCCCCGGAGACGGCACCCGCGCGGCTCGACCTGCGGGAGACGCTGTTTCCGACGCAAAGACGACATCGATCTCGGGATTCTTCGCGATGGCCCGCGCCGCGCCGGCAAGCGCGCGACGGAAGAGGTCGATCCTTTCAGCCATTGTTCGTCGTTGCGAGCGAAGTGAAGCAATCCAGGCTGCGGCGAGGCTGGATCGCTTCGTCGCTGCGCTCCTCGCAATGACGAGGATGCCGCATCAGGCGGCCCCGACGACGCTTTCGGGAAGGTCGGCGCCGAAAACGCGCTGATAATATTCGGCGACGATCGAGCGCTCCGCCTCGTCGCACTTGTTGAGGAACGACACCCGGAAGGCGAAGCCGACATCGTCGAAGATCAGCGCGTTCTGCGCCCAGCTGATCACCGTGCGCGGGCTCATGACCGTCGAGATGTCGCCGTTGATGAAGCCCTGGCGTGACAGGTCCGCGACCTTGATCATCTTCTCGACCGTCGCCTTGCCGTCGGGATCGTCATACTCGCCGGACTTGGCGAGAACGATTTGAGCCTCGACCTGCGCCGGCAGGTAGTTCAGCGTCGCGACGATGTTCCAGCGGTCCATCTGGCCCTGATTGATCGCCTGCGTGCCGTGATAGAGGCCGGTGGTGTCGCCGAGCCCGATGGTGTTGGTGGTCGCGAACAGGCGGAACCAGGGGTTGGGTCGGATCACCCGGTTCTGGTCGAGAAGCGTGAGCTTGCCTTCCGATTCAAGTACCCGCTGGATGACGAACATCACGTCCGGGCGGCCGGCGTCATATTCGTCGAAGACGAGTGCAACCGGGTGCTGGAGCGCCCAGGGTAGAAGTCCCTCGCGAAATTCGGTGACCTGCTGGCCCTCGCGAAGAACGATCGCGTCGCGGCCGACAAGGTCGATTCGGCTGATATGGGCGTCGAGGTTGATCCGGACCATCGGCCAGTTCAGCCGTGCCGCAACCTGCTCGATGTGGGTCGACTTGCCGGTCCCGTGATAGCCCTGGATCATCACTCGGCGGTTCCGCGCAAAGCCCGCGCAAACAGCGAGAGTGGTGTTCGGATCGAAGACGTAAGCCGGATCGAGATCGGGGACTCGCTCGTCCGCTTCGCTGAACGCCGGGACCTCCATGTCCGAATCGACACCGAACGCCTCGCGCACCTTCACCATGCGGTCCGGCGAGGCCATCACCGTTTCGCTGCGGCTTTCGGGGTTCACGTTGGAAATGTCGTTCATAGTTCCGGGCCTTAAGCGAGAGGCTTTTTCGCCTCAAGACAGGGTTTGCGGGTGGGGTTCAGGAGACTTTCGGCGGCAAGGGGAACAGCGTTACGAAACGCTTTGCAGCCGCCATGTCTCCTTCGACGCTTATAGCATCGATCGGAGCGCCGCCATAGAGCACTGCCGCCAGCTCGCCGGGCTCGGCAGAGATCGTGAAGTCGGAATCATCGATCGGGCCGCGTTGTATGTCGATGCGGCCGTCCCCGATGTCTGCGGAGTAAGTGACGTCGCCGAAGCGGAATCCCGCTTTTGTCGCGAAGTCGCCGGCAAGCCCGGAATCGAACATGGTCTGCATCGACATCATGATCGACACGTGGCTCACCGGCCGGCTGGGATCGTGCTCCAGGCTGCGGACAGCCCATTTCCCGAGCTCGCGCAGGACCGGAGCGGCCTCGAGCCCCCATTCCGTCGCTTCATAGACCTGGACCGATGCGGGAGGCGGAAGCTTCGCCCGCCTCACCAGCCCGCGCGCCTCCAACTCGGCAAGGCGCTGGCTAAGTACATTGGCACTGATGCCCGGAAGGTCGCGCCTCAGGCCGGAGAAGCGGCGCGGCCCGAACATCAGCTCACGCATCACCAAAAGAGCCCAGCGCTCGCCGATCAATTCTAGCGCATGCGCAAGCCCGCAGGCGTCGTCGTAACTCCGTTTCCCCTCCTTCTGTCTTACCTCAGTTGTAATTCTTAACTGCATGGTTGCATTTTATAACTTCCAAGTTCAAAAGGCAAGCGAATCGAGTCGCCAATCGGGAGGAAAAAGCGATGTCCCGCATGATTTTCGTGAACCTGCCGGTATCGGACCTGCAGCGTTCGCGCGCCTTTCTCGAAGCGCTCGGAGCGGTGAATGAGCCGAAGTTCACGGACGACACCGCGGCGTGCATGACGGTCAGCGACAGCATCCATGTCATGATCCTGACGCACGACAAGTTTAGGCAGTTCACGCCGCGGCCGATCGCGGATGCCAATGCCGGATCGGAAGTGCTTTTGTGCCTGTCGTGCGACAGCCGCGAAAGCGTCGACACGGCTGTAAATCGGGCCGAACAGGCGGGCGGCACTGCTGATCCGGCGCCGAAACAGGACTATGGGGTCATGTACGGCCGTAGCGTCGCCGACCCCGACGGCCACATCTGGGAACTGATGTGGATGGATCCGGCGGCTGCCGAACGGGGCGCCGATGCAGTCGCCGAAGCGGTTGCAACCGAGCGTTGAGGGAGAAGGCGAATATGCCGGTGGATCCCCAAGCCAAGGTCGAGATCACCGCTTTCCGGTGGGTTCCCAAGTTCGCGCAGGGACTGGTCCGTGATCTTCGTATCCGTTGGGCGCTGGAGGAGATTGGACGGCCGTACCGAGTGCGGCTGCTCGATGCGACCAAGCCCCGCCCCGGCGAATATTTCTGCGAACAGCCGTTCGGCCAGGTGCCGGTCTACAAGGACCCCGAGGTCGAGCTGTTCGAGAGCGGCGCGATCCTGATCCACCTGGGAATGCGGGATGACCGCCTGCTGCCGTCCGACCATGCCGCCCGCATGCGATCGATCGCCTGGCTCATCGCGGCCCTGAACAGCGTCGAGCCCGCGATCTTCCCGTTGCTTCTGATCAATATCTTCAACGCCGGAGAACCGTGGACCGAGGAGGCGCGCCCGAAGTTCATGGAGCGAATCGAAGGACGCCTGAAATGCGTATCCGACGCGCTCGGGACGAAGGACTGGTTCGAAGACCGGTTCACGATCGCCGACCTGATGTTCGTCACGGTGCTTCGCCAGCTGCGCGGAACAGGCGTCATAGAGAATTTCCCCAATATTGCCGCCCTCGTAAGGCGCGGAGAAGGGCGGCCTGCGTTCCAGCGAGCGCTCGCCGACCAGCTCGCCGTGTTCCGCGAACATGAACCTCAACCCGAAGGAGAAGCAGCATGACCTATTTCGAAGGTTTTGTGGCGCCCGTGCCGGAGGCCAACAGGGAGGCTTACGCCAAGTCGGCCAGCGAGTTCGCGCCGATAGTGCGCGAGTTCGGAGTACGCCGGCATGTCGAGGCCTGGGACAGCGACGTCCCCGAGGGCAAGGTGACCGATTTCCGCAAGGCGGTCGACGCAACTCCCGAAGAGAAGGTCGTCTTCGCCTGGTTTGAATATCCGGACAGGGCCGCGCGCGATTCCGCCAATGAGAAGATGATGAGCGACCCGCGGATGGAGGACATGGGCAAGAACATGCCGTTCGACGCGAAGCGGATGATCGTCGGCGGCTTCGACGCGATCGTCGAAGAAGGCTCGGCCGGCGGCGCTTATGCCGACGGTTTCATCGTCCCGGTGCCGGAGGGCAAGCGCGACTCCTATCGCGAGCTCGCCTCTAAGATGGCCAAGGTGTTCCGCCAGCACGGCGCGCTTCGGGTGATCGAATCGATCGCCGACGACGTTCCTCACGGCAAGGTCACCGACTTCTACCGCAGCGTGAAGGCCGAGGACGGCGAGACGGTCGTCTTCTCCTTCATCGAATGGCCCGACAAGGCCACTCGCGACGAGGCCTGGCAGAAGATCATGGCCGACGAGAGCCTGAAGCCCGACGGCGATATGCCCTTCTCCGGCCAGCGCATGTTCTGGGGCGGGTTCGAGAAGATCCTCGACAGCGCCGAGCATCCGCCAATCCAGGCAGGCGCACCCGTCACCGCCTGAGCGGCACAAACAAGTCTGACCCGATCAAGGAGGTCGAACCATGACCGACGTCCAAACCGAAGCTGCGCGCGCAACGGCGGGGAAGAGCCGCAGCGATTCGCACGGCAACTTCATCTGGTACGAGCTGATGACTCCCGATCCCGAAGGCGCGAAGGCTTTCTACGACGCCGTTGTCGGGTGGAACGTTGGTGAGGCCCAGCCGGACTATAACGGCTATCGGATGATCGGCCGGTCGGACGGAGGCTTCGCGGGCGGCGTGCTCGAGCTGACCGCGGAAATGCGCGGCCACGGCGCCCGGCCGATATGGCTCGGCTATATCTGCGTCGACGATGTTGACCGAACGGTGCACGAGATCGGCGAGGCCGGCGGAAAATCGCTCATGCCTGCAACGGACATTCCGAACGTGGGCCGGATCGCGATGGTCGCCGACCCGCAGGGCGCACCGTTCTACGTGATGAAGCCCACTCCGCCCGCCGACGATCCCGACGGTCAGAGCGATGTCTTCTCAGCCTCGGCCCAGCAGCGCGTCGGCTGGAACGAGCTGTCGACGAGCGACCCGGCGGGCGCCCGCCGCTTCTATGTCGGCCAGTTCGGGTGGGGCAGCGACGAGTTCATGGATATGGGCCAGATGGGCGAATATCGCTTCCTTGAGAAAGGCGGCACCCGCATCGGCGCATTGTGCGGATCGATGCCCGGTCAGCAGCCGAAGTGGCGCTATTATTTCCGCGTGCCTTCGATCTCACAGGCCAAGGCAACGGCGGAAGAAAAGGGTGGGACGATCGCAATGGGTCCGCACCAGGTTCCGAGCGGCGACTGGATCGTCATCGGTTTCGACCCGCACGGCGCCGAGTTCGCGCTCGTGGGCGGGGAATAGGAGGACAGAATGACCGACAAACTCACCACCTGCCTGTGGTACGACAAGGGCGAGGCCCGCAAGGCGGCCGAATTCTACGCTTCGGTCTTTCCGGACAGCCATGTCGGCTCGGCGATGGAAGCGCCGGGCGATTATCCCGGAGGCAGCGGCGGCGACGAGCTGACCGTCGAATTCACCGTTCTCGGCCGCGCCTTCGTCGGCCTCAACGGCGGCCCTAACTTCAAGGCCAACGAGGCGGTCAGCTTCATGGTCCTGACCGAGGACCAGGCGGAGACCGACCGTTACTGGAACGCCATCGTCGATAATGGCGGCGAGGAGAGCGCCTGCGGCTGGTGCAAGGACAAATGGGGCTTCTCCTGGCAGATCACTCCACGCGTGCTGCTCGAAGCCAACACGAACCCGGACAAGGCAGTGGCGAAGCGAGCCTTCGACGCGATGATGACGATGACCAAGATCGACGTCGCGAAGATCGAGGCGGCGGTGCGCGGCGAGAGCGTCGATGCGTAAGCTCACCGGGGCGGTCTTCCAGTCGCTCGACGGAGTGATGCAGGCACCGGGCGGACCGGAAGAAGATCCCACCTGCGACTTCCGTTTCGGAGGATGGGTGAAGCCGCTCTGGGACGGGGACATGGGCCCGTTCGAGGGCGTCATCATGGGCGAGTACGACCTGCTGCTGGGAAAGCGGACATACGACATCTTCGCCGCCTACTGGCCGCACAACCAGGACGATCCGATCGGCGAGAGATTCCAGCGCATCGACAAATTTGTGCTGACCCATTCCGACGGGCCTCTGGAATGGGAAAACAGCCGTCGGCTGTCGGGCGACACGGCGGAGGCCGTTGCCGAGCTCAAGCAGAGCGAAGGCCGCGACCTGCTCATCCAGGGGAGCAGCACGCTCTATCCGCCGCTGCTTTCCGCGAGGTTGATCGATAGGCTGATGGTGATGACCTTCCCGGTCCTGCTTGGCGAGGGCAAGAGCATCTTCGACGGCTCGGAGAAGCCGGGCACGATGAAGCTGGTCGATCATTTCGTCTCGAACACGGGCGTCGTCATCGCGACCTACGAGCCGGCGGGCGAGGTGCAGACCGACACCTTCGAGACGAAGGAGCCGAGCGAACAGGAACTGGAACGGCGCGAGAAGATGAAGGCCGGAGCCTGGTGAGCCTCGAACTCTTCGGCCATCCCTTCTCGTCTTACACCTGGAAAGCGCTGATCGCGCTGTACGACACGAAGACCCCGTTCGAGTTCCGCAACATCGCGGGCGACCAATATCCCGAGAACGAGGCGGCCTTCCTCGATCATTGGCCAGTCGGCAAATTTCCCTTGCTGGTCGAAGAAGGGGTGCCGACCATGGAATCGAGCATCATCATCGAGCGGGTCGCTCCGCGCCTCGTTCCGGCGGACCCTGCCTCGGCCCTCGAAGCGCGAATGCTCGACCGCATTTTCGACAATCATGTGATGACGCCGGTCCAGGCCATCGTCTCCGAACATTTGCCGTTCATCACCGAAAAGCCGGACGAGGCGCGGATCGCTCGGGCCCGGGCGGCGCTGGATAAGGTCTACCCCTGGCTGGATTCGCGGTTGGCCGGGCGGCTATGGGCGGCGGGCGAGGAGTTTACCGTGGCGGACTGCGCGGGCGCTCCGTCGCTGTTCTACGCAGACTGGGTGCAGCGGATTCCCGAGGCGCTCGGCTCGCTGAAAGCCTATCGCGCCCGCGTGCTGGCCCGGCCGTCGGTCGCTCGAGTAGTCGACGAAGCCCGGCCCTATCGCGCTCTGTTCCCGCTCGGGGCACCAGACCGCGACTAGGCGAACGCTTTCGCCTTCTTGAGAAGCTGCCAGGCCTCGATCACTTGGCCGAGCTTCTTTTCATAGCTCCGGTCGCCTCCGTTGCGGTCGGGATGGAATCGCCGGACCAGCTTCGAGTAGCTCTGGCGCACGGCGTGCAGTTCCGCATCCTCCCCGAGCCCAAGCGTCCCAAGCGCCCGGCGCTCGTTCGGCGTGAAGCGCTGCGGCGGCCCGCGGTCCGCGCGGCGGAAACTGGCGGCGATCGCTTCCAGGGGATCCGCGAAATCCTGCCACGCAGGCGTCGGATCGGCGTTATGGGCGAAGCGGCGGCTAGGCCGATCCCAACCGGCAATCGGGCTTTGGGCTTCGCTGATCTCGTCGGCGCTCATACCCTCGAAATAATTGTACTTGGCGTTGTGCTGGCGCACGTGGTCGAGGCACAGCAGCCGGTACGCGCCCGGCCCGTCGAAGTTCGACGGCTGGATCGGCGCACGATACTCCCCGACGCACTTGCAGCCGGGGACCGCGCAATGCCCGGTCGCGCCTTCGACCTTGCCGTGCAGCCGGGGATGTTTCGTCGCCATCGAACCGCTCTATATAGGGGCAATGGACAGCCTCGCTACAGGGCCGGTTGCGACCGATATCCTCAAGCGCCTCAACTCTGCGTTCCCGGACGCGAAAGTCGAGCTGATCGACGACAGCGAGAAGCATCGTGGTCACGGCGGCTACAACCCGGCCGGCGAAAGCCATTTCACGCTGGAGATCGAAAGCGCCGCCTTCGCGGGCAGGTCCCGGGTCGAACGGCAGCGGATGGTGCACCGGGCTCTCGGCGAACTCGTTGGCGAGCGAGTCCATGCCCTGTCGATCCGCGCAAAGGCACCGGGGGAGTGACCAGCACTATCCTCCAGACCCTTGCCCCCGTCACTCACGACCTCGGTGGGTTCAAGGTGCACCGGACGCTTCCGCACAAGGAGCGGACGATGGTCGGCCCCTTCATCTTCTTCGACCAGATGGGGCCGGCGCACCTGTCGGCGGGCCAGGGCATCGATGTCCGGCCGCACCCCCATATCAACCTGTCCACGGTGACCTATATCTTCGCCGGAGCGATCCTCCACCGCGACAGCCTCGGGACTCGCCAGCGGATCGAGCCGGGCGCGGTGAACCTGATGACGGCGGGGCGCGGGATCGCGCATAGCGAGCGCTCGCCGCCGGACGAGCGGGCGAACGGTGCGCACCTGTCTGGACTCCAGACCTGGCTGGCGATGCCGAAAGCGAAAGAGGAGGTCGCGCCCGGGTTCGAGCATACCGCCGCGGCCGACCTTCCGCTGATCGACGTCGACGGAGTCGAGGTTCGGCTGATCATGGGCGAGGCGTGGGGCGAGGCGTCGCCGGTCACCTGCCACTCGCCGACGATCTATGCCGCGATCGTGATGCCGCCGGGCTCATCGCTAAAGCTCGAGAACGAGGCGGACGAACGCGCGCTGTACCTGCTCGACGGCGACGTTGCGGTTGACGGGACTATGCTGGAGCCGCGGTATCTCGCCTTGCTCGCGCCAGGCAACAAGCCGTTGCTCAAGACCAGGGAAGGCGCTCGGCTCATGCTGTGCGGCGGGGCGCCGATGGACGGAGAGCGCCACGTCTGGTGGAATTTCGTTTCGTCCAGCCGCGACCGAATCAACGAAGCGAAGCGCGCCTGGAAGGCCGGCGAGTTCGCGCTTCCGCCCGACGACCATGACGAGTTCATCCCGCTTCCTGAAATCCCCATGACGGTCAGCTATCCGTGACGGAGTTCCGGAGGGTGAAGCTCTCCACCGGAGTCACGCTCAACGTCGCGATCGACGGGTCGGAAAGCGCGCTGACTGTCATCCTGCTCCACGGCTTTCCGGAATCCCACCGGACCTGGCGGGAAATCGCTCCCCGTCTCCGAGACCGCTTTCGCCTCGTCATGCCCGACCAGCGCGGCTTTGCGGGATCGGATCGGCCGCAGCAGGTCGAAGCCTATGACGCGGACAAGCTGGTCGACGATGTCTTCGCGCTTGCCGAAGCCCTAAACCTCGAACGGTTCGCGCTCGTCGGGCACGATTGGGGCGGAGCGATTGCCTGGGCCGCGGCGCTTCGCAACGATCCGCGCCTCACCCGGCTAGCGGTTGTCAACGCTCCGCATCCGGTCATCTTTCAGAAAAGTCTGATCGAGGACGCCAGCCAGCGTGCCGCTTCCCAATATATCAGCGCCTTCCGCTCGCCGAAGTTCGAGAAGGCGGCCGAAGCCATGGGATATGAGGCGCTGTTCGAGAAGAGCTTCTCGCGGCACGTCGACCTGGCGCTGATCCCGGCGGCCGAACGCGAGCAATACATATCCGAATGGTCGCAGCCGGGCGCGCTTACGGCGATGCTCAACTGGTACCGGGCGTCGAAGGTCAAGGTGCCGCCGCCGTCGGTCACGCTGCCCGTGCCGCAGTGGGTGCTTGGCGCGTTCGCAAAGGTCGAAGTGCCAACGCTCGTCGTCTGGGGAATGCAGGACGTCGCCCTGCTCCCGGTCCAGCTGGAGGGACTCGACCGGCTGGTGACCAACCTCCAGATCGTCCGCCTCCCGAATGCCGGGCATTTCGCGCCGTGGGAGGCTGGAGACGACGTCGCGCACGCGCTTGCCCCCTTCCTTGCCGGTGAAGCGGTGGCTACAGCCGCGCCTCGATGACCACCGCCGCCCGTTCCCGATCCCGCTCCGCCGCCCGCCTGGCCGCGGTGCAGGCGCTCTACCAGCAGGAGATGGAAGGCACTCCGCTCCCCCGGCTCCTGAAGGAGTTCCACGACCACCGCCTGGGCGCTACGATCGAGGATGAACAATATCATGAGGCGGAGCGCGAGTTCTTCGACGACATCGTCACCGGCGTCGACGCGCGCCGGAGCGAGATCGACGAAGCGATCAGCGCGAAGCTCGCCACCGGCTGGACGCTGGAGCGGCTCGACCGGCCGATGCGGGCGATCCTTCGGGCAGGTAGCTATGAGCTGATCGCGCGGGCGGACGTACCGGTTGGCTCGGTAATCTCCGAATACATCGATGTCGCCCATGCCTTCTACGACAAGCGCGAGGCCGGGTTCGTGAACGGCATGCTCGACTCGATCGCCAAAGAGGTGCGCGCTTAAGCCCTGGCCGGTCTCGGCCTGCTCCAGAAAAGCGAAACCGCCATGGTCGCGCTGACGATCGCAAGCGTTCCGGTAAGGGTCACCCAGACGGGGATCTCGACGAAATTGCCGGCGATCATCTTGACGCCGATCAGGACCAGAAGGACGGACAGCCCATAATGGAGATAGCGAAGCCGCTCCATCAGGCCGGCGACCGCGAAATAGAGCGCGCGCAGCCCGATCACCGAGAAGATATTCGATGTGTAGACAATCAGCGTGTCGCGGGTCACCCCGAAGATGGCCGGGATGCTGTCGAGGGCGAAGAAGATGTCCGTGAGCTCGATGACAACGACCGCGAGCAGAAGCGGCGTCCCGCACCATGACCGGCCCCGGCGGATAACGAATTTCCTGCCTTCGACATCCTTGCTTATTCTCAGGTGCGCCCGGGCGAACTTCATGATCCGGCTGTTGTCGATGTTCTGGTCGCCGTTGCTCCGAAGCAGCCGAATCCCGCTGACAATGACGACCGCGCCGAAGACGTAGAGCAGCCACTCGAAGCTGTTCAGCAAGGCGATGCCCCCGAAAATGAAAGCGGCGCGGAAGACGATCGCCCCCAGGATTCCCCAGAACAGAACCGTTTCCTGATGCTCGTCGGCGGTGCTCAAATTCGCGAAGATCAGGACCCAGACGAAGACGTTGTCGAAGCTCAGGCTCTGCTCGATCAGAAGGCCGGCAAGATATTCCATCCCACTGCCGCTTCCGCGAGAGAGGAAGATGAGGGCGCCGAAGGCGAGCGCGACGAGCTCGTAGACCGCAACGATTGCCAGCGCTTTCCTCGGGCTGAGCCGCTTCTTGTCGCGCGCGAGGAAGACGAAGTCGACGATAAGGATCGCCGACGCCGAGACGGCAAAGAGGATCCACAAGGCGAAGTCCGACAGAGCGAACATTCGCAGCCAACCACCTGACGGGACCGAAGGTTGCGCCCGCTCCGCGACTTGCCCATCACTGGCTGCGATGCAGGAAAAGGAACTTATCGACCGCTTGCGCCGTATCGCCACCCATCCTGCGGCGCGGAAGCTGCAGGACGACGCCGCTGTCCTCGAAGGGCTGGTGATTACCCACGACAGCCTCGCCGAGGGCGTGCATTTCCTCGAGACTGACCCGCCCGCGAGCGTCGGCTGGAAACTCGTCGCGGTGAATCTCTCCGATCTTGCGGGAAAAGGCGCGGAGCCGGTGGGGGCGCTTCTGTCGTTCGTGCTTTCCGACGGCGACTGGGACGAAGCGGTGATCGACGGCATCGAGGCGGCCTGCGAGAGCTACGGCCTGCCGCTGATCGGCGGAGACACGATCGCTCTGCCGGAAGGGTCGCCGCGAATGTACGGCCTCACCGCCCTGGGCCGCGCCGGGGAAACAACTCCGAGCCGCGCGGGCGGCGCCGCGAACGATCGGTTGTGGGTCGCCGGCGCCCTGGGGGACTCGGCTGCCGGCCTGGCGCAGTTATCTGTCGATCCGGCAGCGACCGGTCCGCTCGTCGACATTTTTCGACGTCCCATCCCGTTGCTCGAGATCGGGCAAGCGCTTGCGCCGCATTCCACCGCGATGATGGATATTTCCGACGGACTCCTGATCGACCTTCAAAGACTGTGCGACGCGAGCGGCTGCGGTGCGGAGGTCGATCTCGATTGGCTGCCGCTTTCGCGCGCCTTCGTCGCCGAGCGGCGCCAGGACCGGCAGGCCAGACTGTTCGCCGCCACCGGCGGCGACGATTATGCGCTCCTTGCCGCGCTTCCGCCGGACCTCGAGCCGGTAAGCCTTTCTTTACCTGAAGCGCCGACGCTCACCTGCATCGGGCGGCTCGTCGCCGGAAGCGGTTTAAAGCTCCACGACCGCGACGGCGACGTCCCCCTTCCGGAGAAGCTTGGGTATGAGCATCGCGGTTCGTCTTCGCCATTGGCTAGTGGGCTTTAGCGGCCTCGCCTGCGGCATGGCGGCTGCCTTCCTGCTGCGCTGACCCGCTTTAACTCGCGCGGTTGCAAGCGACCCGAGTCCGCCATAAAGGGGCGCGAATCCGCCGGCTGCGACCCGCACGCCGGCCCTCACTCTTTGCCGCCTAACGGGGAAAGACATGAACCTCACTCTGATCGCGATCGCCTGTGGCGTGATCGCCCTCATCTACGGCGTTTTCACGAGCTCGCAGGTGCTCGGCGCGCCCGCCGGAAACCAGCGCATGCAGGAGGTGTCCGGCGCCATCATGGAAGGCGCCAAGGCCTATCTCGGCCGCCAGTACACGACGATCGGAATCGTCGGAGTCGTCGTCGCGGCGCTGATCTTCTTCTTCCTGGGCCCGGTCCAGGCGATCGGCTTCGCGCTCGGCGCAATCCTTTCCGGCGCCGCTGGCTATATCGGAATGAACATCTCGGTGCGCTCGAACGTCCGTACCGCCGAGGCGGCGCGGAAAAGCCTTCAGAACGGCCTCACAGTCGCGTTCCGCGCGGGTGCGATCACCGGAATGCTCGTCGCCGGGCTGGCGCTGCTCGCGATCTCGATCTTCTTCTATGTCCTGACCGAGGTTCAGGGCCTGGCCCCGAACGACCGCGAAGTGATCGACGCGCTCGTTGCGCTCGCGTTCGGCGCCTCGCTGATCTCCATCTTCGCCCGTCTAGGTGGCGGAATCTTCACCAAGGCCGCGGACGTCGGAGCTGACCTCGTCGGCAAGATCGAGGCCGGAATCCCCGAGGACGATCCGCGCAACCCGGCAGTGATCGCCGATAACGTCGGCGACAATGTCGGCGACTGCGCGGGCATGGCGGCCGATCTGTTCGAGACCTATGTCGTCACCGTAGGCGCGACCATGGTGCTCCTCGCGCTGCTCGTCACGGGCGCCGCGGACATCCTTTCGCTGATGACACTCCCGCTGCTCATCGGCGGCGCGTGCATCATCACCTCGATCATCGGCACCTATTTCGTCCGCCTCGGCAAGGGCGGCTCGATCATGGGCGCGCTGTACAAGGGCTTCATTGTCACCGCCGTTCTGTCGATTCCGGCGCTCTACATCGTGACGACCTATGCTCTTGGCGACATGAATGCCGTCATCGGCGGCGGATCCATCGCGGCGGACGGATCGTCGACCGTGGGCGACGGCTTCACCGGCTGGGACCTCTTTTATTCGATGCTGGTCGGCCTGGTCGTGACCGGCGCGATCGTCTGGATCACCGAATATTACACCGGGACCAACCATCGCCCCGTGCAGAGCGTCGCCCGCGCGTCGCGCACCGGCCACGCGACCAACATCATCCAGGGCCTTGCGGTCAGCATGGAATCGACCGCTCTTCCGGCATTGGTCATCTGCGTCGGAATCATCGTCGCCTATAATCTTGCGGGGCTGATCGGAATTGGCTTCGCCGCGACCGCGTTGCTGTCGCTGGCAGGCATGATCGTCGCTCTCGACGCTTATGGCCCGGTCACCGACAATGCCGGCGGAATCGCCGAAATGGCCGGTCTCGAGGAGGAAGTGCGCCACCGCACCGACGCCCTCGACGCGGTCGGCAATACGACCAAGGCGGTCACCAAGGGCTATGCGATCGCCTCGGCGGGCCTCGGCGCGCTGGTTCTGTTCGCGGCCTACACCACGGATCTTCAGCGGTTCGCCGGCGACCTCGGCGTTTCCTATGCCGACGTGAACTTCAGCCTGGCCAATCCATACGTCATCGTCGGCCTGCTTCTGGGCGCGCTCCTGCCCTACCTCTTCGGTGCGATGGGAATGATGGCGGTCGGTCGTGCCGGCGGCGCCGTCGTCGAGGAAGTCCGCGCGCAGTTCCGCGACAATCCGGGCATCATGGATGGCTCGGTTCGCCCGAACTACGCGCGCACCGTCGATCTTGTCACCAAGGCTGCGATCAAGGAAATGATCATTCCGTCGCTGCTTCCGGTGCTGGTCCCGATAGTAGTGTTCTTCATCATCACCGGCGTAGCGGGCCGCGAGCAGGGCTTCGCCGCGCTCGGCGCGCTTCTCATCGGGGTGATCGTGTCCGGCCTGTTCGTCGCCATCTCGATGACGAGCGGCGGCGGAGCCTGGGACAATGCCAAGAAGTATATCGAGGACGGCAATTATGGCGGCAAGGGCTCCGATGCCCATATGGCAGCCGTGACGGGTGACACCGTCGGTGACCCCTACAAGGACACCGCGGGGCCGGCCGTCAATCCGATGATCAAGATCACGAATATCGTCGCCTTGCTCCTGCTGGCGGCCCTGGCCGGTCACGGCGCAGGCTAAAGCGGTTCATCGCGGACACAGGGGAGCCCCGCCCGGCATCGCCGCGGCGGGGCTTTTCTTTGGAGCAGGCGAAGGCGTAAGCGGCCGCCATGCCTCATGCCATCCGAATCCATGAAGTCGGCGGACCCGAGGTCCTGAAGTGGGAAGAGGTGGAGGTCGGCGAGCCCGGTCCCGGCGAGGTGAGGATCCACCAGTCGGCCGCGGGCCTCAACTTCATCGACGTCTACCACCGCATCGGACTCTACGCGCAGAAAATGCCGTTCACTCCCGGCGTCGAGGGCGCGGGAACGGTCGAAGCCGTAGGTGAAGCCGTTCAAGGGCTAAAGCCTGGAGATCGCGTCGCCTATTCCGGACCGGTCGGCGGCTATGCAGAGCAAAGGCTGATCGACGCCGACCGGCTGGTGAAGCTTCCCGACGACGTTTCCTTCGAGCAGGCGGCGGGGATGATGCTCCAGGGGATGACGGCGAGGATGCTTCTGCGCGCGGTTTATCCAGTGAAGAGCGGCGACACGATCCTGGTCCACGCAGCGGCCGGCGGCGTCGGGCTGATCCTGTGCCAATGGGCGAGCGCGCTCGGAGCGACGGTCATCGGCACGGTGTCGACCGAAGAGAAAGCCGAGCTGGCCCGCGCGCACGGCTGTCATCACCCGATCCTTTACACCCGGCAGGATTTCGTCGCGGAGGTGGACAAGCTGACCGCGGGTCAGAAGCTTCCCGTCGTCTACGATTCAGTAGGCAAGGACACCTTCATGCAATCGCTGGATTGCCTCCGTCCGCGCGGGCTCATGGTCAGTTTCGGCAATGCATCCGGGCCCGTGGATCCGATCAGCCCGCTCCTCCTCTCGCAGAAGGGATCGCTGTTCCTCACCCGCCCGACGCTGTTTCACTACGTGGCGACTCGGCCGGAGCTGGAGCTGGCCGCGCAAGAGCTGTTCGACGTCGTCCGTTCCGGAAAGGTCGAGATCGAGATCAAGCAGCGCTTCCCACTCAAGGACGCGGGCGAGGCGCACCGAGCGCTGGAAGCCCGGAAGACTTCGGGCTCGACAATCCTAACGATTTGAGCGCCCTGCGCCTGCCTTCACATTTCGGACCCGTCCCGCTAAGGCACCGCGACTTTCCAACAGTGGAAGCGAGGAAGCGTTTGGCCAAGGAAGAACTTCTCGAGATGCGCGGGCAAGTGGTGGAGCTTTTGCCCAATGCGATGTTCCGCGTGAAGCTCGAGAACGGCCACGAGATCCTCGGCCATACCGCCGGCAAGATGCGCAAGAATCGCATCCGGGTGCTGACCGGCGACGAAGTCCTCGTCGAAATGACGCCCTACGACCTCACCAAGGGCCGGATCACCTATCGCTTCATGCCGGGCCGCGGAGGGCCGCCGGGCCGTCCTTAAATGCGGTTGATACTCGCCTCGGCGAGCCCCCGCCGCCTCGACCTGCTGGCCCGCGTCGGCGTCGTACCCGATGCCGTTATCCCTGCCGAGATCGACGAAAGCGTTCCCAAGGGCGAGCTTCCTCGCGACCACGCGCTTCGTCTTGCCCGCGAGAAAGCGGCGGCGGTTTCGAAGGGAAAGCCCGACGCGTTTGTCCTCGCAGCGGACACCGTGGTCGCCGTTGGCCGGCGAATTCTGCCCAAGGTCGAGGACGAGGATACTCTCCGCGCCTGCATGCGATTGCTGTCGGGCCGCCGTCACCGTGTGATGACTGGAGTCGCATTGGCCGCTCCCGGCCAGCCTTTTCGCACGCGGCTGGTCGAAACGACGATCGCCATGAAGCCGCTCTCCGACCAGGAAATTGATTTCTACGCGGCCCACGGCGAGTGGCGAGGCAAGGCCGGCGGCTATGCGCTGCAGGGCTATGGCGAAGTTTACGTCCGCTACATTTCCGGAAGCTACTCGAACGTCGTCGGCCTTCCGCTGGCGGAAACCCGCACCCTGTTGAAAGCTGCTGGATATCCAATTGCCTGAATGGCTGGTCGAAAAAGGGATCGGCGAAACCCGCGCGGCGCTTGTCGAGGAGGGGCGAATCCTCGAGGCGCGGATCGAACTCGACACCACGGTTCCCGCGGGGACGATCCTGAAGGCGCGACTGGTCGACTGCGGCAGGAGCGGACGCAACGGTGTCGCTCGCGACGAAAATGGGCTGGATTATTTCCTGCGGCACGTTCCGCGCGAAGTGACCGAAGGGTCCGAACTCAACATCGAGGTGACTCGCCCGCCGATCCCCGGGCCGGAGCCCTGGAAGCGGCCGCTTGCCAAGGCCACCCGCGACGAGCGGCGGCGCCCGCGATCGCTGGCCGAGCGGCTCCGGGCGAGCGGTTCGCAGGTGCGCAAGCTCTCCTTCCCTTCGCCGTCCAACATGCTTGGGAGCCTCGGATGGGATGATCTTCTCGAGGAGGCGCGAAGCTGCCAGATCAGCTTCGCGGGCGGAAGCCTCGGCATCTTCGCCACTCCCGCGATGACCCTGATCGATGTCGACGGGCACTTGCCCGCAGGCGAGCTGGCGGTGGCCGGGGCGGGCGCCGCGGCGGAAGCGATCCGGCGTCTCGATATCGGCGGATCGATCGGCGTCGACTTGCCGACCGTCGGCGGCAAGGCCGCCCGCCAACGCGCCGCCGAAGCGGCGGACACAATCCTTCCCCAACCGTTCGAGCGGACCGCGGTGAACGGCTTCGGATTCCTCCAAATCGTTCGCCCGAGACCTCGCGTTTCGCTGCTGGAGCTGGCGCAGGACCGGGCAGCCTTCGAAGCGCGTGCGCTGCTGCGCCGTGCCGCTTTCGACGGAAGCGGGGCCAGGCGCCTCGCGGCCCACCCGGCCGTTGTCGCGGTCCTCGAACGCAGGAGCGGATGGACCGACGCGCTCGCCCAGGCGATCGGCGGCGCCGTCACCTTGCGCCCGGACGCCTCGCTCCCCATCCATGGCGGCCATGCCGAAAAAGCCTGAATCGAAATCGTGCCCGATCTGCTGCAAGCCGCCCTCGAAGGAGCATGCGCCATTCTGCTCTCGCGGCTGCAAGGACCGCGACCTCCTGAAATGGCTCGGCGAAGGCTATCGCATAGCCGGGCCGCCTGCGCCCACTGACAATCCCGACGACGGCTAGAAGCTGGTCATCTGAGCGCCGCTCACCTTGAAGGGCTTTGCTGCGTAACTGACCCGCCACACCGTGTTGCCGACATCGTCCGCGACGAGAAGCGCGCCGGTACGGTCGACCGCGACACCGACGGGCCGTCCGCGGGCGTTGCCGTCCTCGCCGACGAAGCCCCAGACGAAATTCTCCGGGTCGCCGACAGGCCGGCCGTTCTGGAAGCGGATGAAGACGACGCGGTACCCGTTGAGGTCCGGTCGGTTCCAACTGCCGTGTTCGCCGATGAAGGCGCCGCCCGCGAACTTCGCGGGGAACTGGCTGCCGGAATAAAAAATCAAGCCGAGCGGAGCGACGTGCGAGCTGAGCGAATAATCCGGCATGATCGCCTTGCTCACGAGGTCCGGGCGCTGCGGACGGACACGCGGATCCACATGCTGGCCCCAATAGCTGTACGGCCAGCCGTAGAAGGCGCCCGGCTTCACCGACGTCATATAGTCGGGAACGAGGTTCGGCCCGAGCTCGTCGCGCTCGTTGACGACAGTCCAAAGCGTGTTGCTGCCGGGATAGAAGGTCAGTCCGTTCGGGTTCCTCAGGCCGCTCGCGAACGTGCGGTGCGCCCCGGTCGCGGGATCGACTTCCCAGATCTGCGCGCGTTCATATTCGGCCGTCTCGCCGCGCTCCATTGCGTTGCTGTTGGAACCGATGCCGACATAAAGCTTCCCCCCGTCCGGGCTTGCCGTCAGGTCCTTCGTCCAGTGATGGTCGATCGGTCCCGCGGGAAGATCGGTCACCTTCTCGGCAGGCGCGGTGATCGCGGTCTGGCCGGGAGTGAAGGGGAACCGAAGGAGCGCGTCGGTGTCGGCGACGTAGAGGTAGCCGTTCAGCGCGACGACCCCGAAGGGCGCGTTCAGATGATCGACCAGCACGCTCCGGCTTTCCGGCTTGCCGTCGCCGTTGGCGTCGCGCAGCAGCACGAGACGGTTGCTCGGCCCTTCGCCGCCCGGGCCATGCGCGCGCGAAATCATCCACCCGATGATCGGGCGTTTGGGCCGGTCCAGCGGCTCGGTCGCCGTCTGCTTCGATTCGACGACGATCACGTCGCCGTTCGGAAGCGGATAGACACGTCGGGGGCTCGACAGTCCGGTTGCGAAGGCCTGGATCTTGAATCCGTTCGGAACAGTCGGCGCCTGGCCCGGCTTCCAGCCGACGACGTTGGGGATATGCATTTGCGGAAGCAGTCCGCGGTGGGGCTCGGGCAGGTTCGGGTTCGGGCCGAACTGGCTTTCCGGGTCGATCTTCTGGCTTCCGCCACACGAGGCGAGCGCCAGGACCGCTGCGCAGGCGAGGAGCTTACGGGTTGGCACGGCGCACCTCCCGGGCAGGGACCCAGGTTACCGGGACCAGGAAGACCGTCGCGACCGCAGCAAGGGCCAGGATTGAGCCGACGATCGACAGGATAAGGCCGGTCGGCACGACGGCCGTCCAGCCGTCGACGCTGTGGACCAGTGCGTTGAACAGCTCGACGATCAACGCCGCATAGAACAGGAAGACGTGGCCCCATCCGACAATGTTCGATCGCAGCGGCTCGGCAGCGATCAGTTCGACGAGAGCCGCGAGCGCCGCCAGTAGGCCGAAGACGAGCCCGGCCGCGATCAGCCATTCGGAAAAGAACAACCATTGAAGAACGGCATCGCTAGAATAGACGAGGTCGGTGATCAGCGCGCCGAGGAAGCAGACAACGGGGATCGGGAAGAGCAAAAGGTAGACGGGCCCCGTTACGGCCGCGACGGGACTTCGCGTCGGTTCGGCGATTTCAGCCATATTTCCTGTCTCCGCATTGCGTTGGAATGTCTGGATTACGACTCTTTGCGGTCGAAGGTTCCGAAGATTGTCGCATGGCCAGTGCGGGCGCACGGACTGGACAGTCGGGAAGGCGGCGGCTACGGAGCGCGTCGCTTCAGACCGGCCGCCGGTCCGCTAAGGCGAAATGCCCAGGTAGCTCAGTTGGTAGAGCACGTGACTGAAAATCACGGTGTCGGTGGTTCGATTCCGCCCCTGGGCACCATTGCTGCCCGCAGCTGATCCGGGGGATCAGCAAGGACAGCAATCCGAGCGCAGCGAGGTCGCAGGCGCTACCCCCGCCACCACTGGGGATAATGACTCTTCAGCTTCTCCAGCTTCGGCAGGTCGTTGACGACCACATAGCCCGCGTCGGGGTGCTTGCGGACATAATCCTGGTGATAGCTTTCGGCCGGATAGAAGCCGCCGCTTTCGATCCGCGTGGCGATCGGCTTCCCCAACGCCTTCAGCTGCGCGACGGTCTTCGACGCGACCGCCTTCTGCTGGGCATCCTGCGGAAAGATCGCCGAGCGGTAGCTTGGGCCTGTATCCGGGCCCTGCCGGTTTAGCTGCGTCGGGTCGTGAGCGACGGTGAAATAGATTTTCAGCAGGTCGAAATAGCTGATCTGCGCCGGGTCGTAGGTGATCTTCACCGCCTCCGCGTGGCCCGTGCTTTCGCTGCTGACGCTGGCGTAGGTCGCATCCTTGGCGGAGCCGCCGGCAAAGCCCGATACGACGTCCTTCACGCCCTTCACATGCTCGAACACCGCTTCCATCCCCCAGAAACAGCCGCCCGCGAGGACGGCCGTCTGGAGCTGCGGCGGGGGCGCGGCCGCGGCGGATGCTCCCAGCAATGCAAGAGCGGACAGCGCGAGATCGACGAAGCGGTTCATTACTGGCTCCTTCAGGCCGGGCGGAACTTCAGCGCCAGCCCGTTCATGCAATAGCGCAGGCCGGTCGGCTTCGGCCCGTCGTCGAAGACATGCCCGAGATGCCCGCCGCAGCGGCGGCAGAGCACCTCGGTGCGGTCCATCATCATGCTGTGATCGGTCCGCGTGACGACGGCATGTGCGAATGGCCGGTAGAAGCTCGGCCAGCCGGTGCCGCTGTCGAACTTGGTCGCCGAGCTGAACAAAGGAAGCGCGCAGCCTGCGCAGGCGAACAGGCCCTTGCGATGCTCATGGTCGAGCGGGCTCGAAAATGCGCGCTCGGTCGCGCCTTCGCGGAGGATGGCGTAGCGCTGGTCCCCAAGAAGTTTGCGCCAGTCAGCGGGGCTGTGGCGGATTTCGAAATTGGAAGCGCCGACCGCCGGGCGCTGGGACAGGAAGAGCGTCACGGCGCCTGCGCCTGCGGCGCCGAGCAATTCCCTGCGGCTCAATCGATGTCGCATTCGGTGCCTCAGTGTTTCGGCGACTCCATAATCTCCACAAGCACGCCGCCCATGTCCTTCGGGTGAACGAAGAAGACCGGCGTGCCATGCGCGCCGATCCGCGGCTCGCCGAGCACCCGCGCCCCGCTCGCCTCGAGCTCAGCCTTGGCCGCGTGGATCTCCGGCACCTCGAAGCAGACGTGGTGCTGCCCGCCCGCGGGGTTTTTCTCGAGGAACTTCACGATGGGCGAGCTGTCGCCGAGCGGCTCGATCAGCTCGATCTGCGAGTTGGGCGTATCGACGAAGCAGACTCGGACGCCCTGCGCCGGAAGGTCGAAGGCGGGCCCATGCGGTTCCGCCCCGAACATCGTACGGTACATCTCGAGGCTCTTCTCGATCGACGGGGTGGCGACCCCGACATGGTTCAATCGGCCGAGATTCATTCGACAATCACCTTCGTCGTCACACTGTTGGCGATGAAACACTGGTCGTGCGCGCGGTGATGGAGGTCGGCGATGTCGGCTTCGGTCGGGCGTTTGTCGCCGGAGAAGGTCACTTGCGGATGCATCGTCACCTGGCTCATCCACATTTTCCCGTCCTCGCGCTTCTCGAGCACGCCTTCGGACTGATCGACATAGGAATCGACGACAAAACCAGCGCGCCGCGCGAGGTCGACGAAGAACAGCATGTGGCAGGAGGC
>JBKPOU010000171.1:0-18326 GCA_046733255.1 Pseudomonadota bacterium | reverse complement strand
TCCTTGGGCCGGAATGCCTGGTGGGAGCCGGGGCGCTGGTCACCGAGGGGAAGCAGTTCGGCGGCGGAAGCCTGATCGTCGGAGTGCCGGCGCGGATCGTTCGCCCGCTGACAGGAGAGGAGAAGGCCGCGATCCGCGTTTCCGCCACCCATTACGCGGAAAAAGCGGCCCGCTACGCCGCAACGCTCCAGCGCGTCTAGACGCTCGGGCGAAGCACGCTAAAGCTGCGCCCCATCCATGTGGCAGCTTTACCAATTCCCGCTCTGTCCGTTCTCTCGAAAGGTCCGGCTGGTCCTCGCCGAAAAAGGGATCGCGCACGAGCTCGTCCGTGAAAATCCCTGGGAGAAAAGGGACGAGTTCGTCGACATGAACCCCGCCGGCGAAACGCCGGTGATGGTGGACAGGGAAGCGGGCATCGTCCTGATCGGAAGCCAGCCGATCGTCGAATATCTTGATGAGACGGTCGAGAAGATGCCGATGATCCACGGCAATGCGGTGCTTCGCGCCGAGATCCGCCGGCTCGTCGAATGGTTCGACGAGAAACTGTACCGCGAAGCCGTCGAGCCGCTGATGAACGAGAGGATGCGCAAGCGCCTCGTCAGCCGCGAAAGCCCGGACACGCGAATCCTTCGGGAATCGATGAGAATCGCCAACGGCCATCTCGACTATCTCGATTATTTGCTCGACCACCGCCGCTGGCTTGCCGGTCCCGGTCTCAGCCTGGCCGATTTCACCGCGGCCGCCCAGTTGAGCGTCATCGACTATCTCGGAGCGCTCGACTGGCGCGGGCATCAGCAAACGAAGGACTGGTACGCCGTCATGAAGTCGCGGCCCTGCTTCCGACCGCTGCTCGGCGAGCGGATGGAGGTGATCGTCCCGCCCCAGCATTACGACAAGGTCGACTTCTGAACGCCGCGGCCGAAGCTGACGGGACAGCCTTCGGCCATCCGAGGGGCCTCTTCTATCTCGCCTTCACCGAAGCCTGGGAGCGTTTCTCCTATTACGGGATGATCTCGCTGCTGGTGCTTTACATGGTGAACCAGCTGCTCCTCCACGGCCACGTCGAGCAGATCGCGGGATTTGCGGGCTTCCGCAGCGGGATCGAGAGTGTCTTCGGGCCGCTGTCGACGCAGCAACTCGCCTCTCAGATTTTCGGACTCTACGCCGGCTTCGTCTATTTCACGCCGGTGCTCGGCGGTTGGATCGCCGACCGCTTCATCGGCCAGCGCAACGCGGTCATCCTCGGAGCTCTGTCGATGAGCGGCGGCCATGTCGCGATGGCGTTCGATCGCAGCTTCCTTCTCGCCCTGCTGCTCCTGGTTCTCGGGTCGGGCCTCCTGAAGGGCAACATCTCGGCCCAGGTCGGAGGTCTCTATCCGGCTGACGACGAGGCCCGGCGAACGCGCGGCTTCGTCATCTTCAGCACCGCGATCAACTTCGGCGCGGTCACCGGCCCACTGGTCTGCGGGTTCCTCGGCAGCCGCTATGGCTGGCACGTCGGCTTCGGCCTCGCCGCGATCTTCATGCTCGCCGGACTTGCGACGTACCTGAGCGGGTTTCGTCACCTGCCGGCCAAGGTCGAGCGCGAGGTGCTGGCGGCCGCGCCGATGTCGAGGGCCGACTGGGCCGTGGTCGGGGCGCTCCTCGGCGTCATGCTAATCGCGGTGTTCCAGTCGATCGCTTATTACCAGCTCGCCAACGTGCTGCCCGTCTGGCTTCAACAACATGCGGACCTCAACGCGGGCGGCTTCCAGATCCCGGTGCCCTGGTATGCGTCGATCGATCCGCTCGCGAGCATGCTCGCGGTTCCGTTCCTGTTCGGGCTTTGGAAAAGGCAGTCGCTGCGGTCCGGCCGAGAGCCGTCCGACCTCGCCAAGATCGGCATGGGCGCTTGGGTATGCGCTGCCGCCAACCTCGTGCTCGTCGCGGCCATCGCGGCGGCAGGCGACACGCCCGTGCTGTGGGCATGGCCCTTCCTCTATTGCGTGCTGCAGGGAATCGGCTTCATCTATTATTGGCCGACGCTGCTCGCGCTCGTCTCGCGATGCGCTCCTGCAAAGATCAACTCGACGATGATGGGGATATGCTTCCTCGTCCTGTTCGTGGCCAATAATCTCATCGGCTGGATCGGAACCTTTTACGAGCAGATGACGCCGGTCGCCTTCTGGGCGATGCACGCGGCGATCGCCGCCGCCGGCGGGATTTCGATCCTGATCTTCTCAGCGCCGCTTCGACGAATTCTGGAACCCGCCGCCACCCATGGGCTTAGACCCGCAGCAATGACCGAGGAAATGGAACGATGACCGTTGCCGACGCCACTCCCGATTATGAGGTGGGGAGTCACGACGACCGTGCATTCCTCGGCCATCCGAAGGGCCTGGGCTTTCTTGGCTTCACCGAAGGCTGCGAGCGCTTTTCCTATTATTCCATGCAGACCCTGCTGGTCCTCTACATGGTCAATTACCTGCTGCTGCCCGGGCGGATCGACCAGGTCGCGGGGCTGGGTTGGCTTCGGGCCTGGCACTATCCGGGGCTCGAGGGACAGCCGCTCTCATCGGCCATCTTCGGCGATTATTCCTCGCTCGTTTACCTGACGCCGATCCTGGGCGGAATCATCGCCGACAAGCTGACGGGGCGGAAGGTCGCGATGATCGCCGGCGGCCTCATCATGTCGCTCGGCCATTTCCTGATGGCGATCGAAGGCGCGTTCCTGTTCGCGCTTCTGTCGCTGATCGTCGGGGTCGGACTGTTCAAGGGCAACATCGCGACGCAGGTCGGCGAGCTTTATGGCGAAAGCGACCTTCGCCGCGCGATGGCCTTCCAGATTTTCTACATCTTCATCAACGTCAGCGTGATCATCGCGCCGCTGACCGCCGGCACGCTCGGCCAGGAAGTCGGCTGGCATTACGGATTCGGATGCGCCGGCGTGGTGATGGTTCTGGGTCTTGCCATCTACCTTTCCGGCCAGCGCTGGCTTCCGGAAGAGATCAGCGCCGGCAGAGCGCCACAGGCCAAGCTGGCCGGCCGCGTCGTCGCGAGCGCCGTCGGCCTGGCTGCACTGATCCTCGGCTGGCTGGCGATTTCCGGCTTCCTGTTTTCATCCTGGGTGGCGGGAATCGTCTCGGCGGTCGTCCTGATCTCGGCCCTCTATTTCGGCCTCACCCGCAATCTCGAGCGAACCGACAGGTTTCGTACGCTCGCGCTGGTCGCGCTGATCCCGATCCTCGCCGTGTCGCTCCTGACCAACCAGGAGATCTTCAACGCCTATCTCGTCTGGGGAGACCAGCAGTTCAACCTGAGCGTCCTGGGATTTGCATTTCCGAGCAGCTGGCTCATCTCGATCGACGCGGGCGTCAGCTTCGCGATGCTGGTCGCGGTCGCCGCCTTCTGGAAATGGTGGGGAACGCGCCACCGCGAGCCGGACGAGATCAGCAAGATGATCATCGGCAGCGTCTTCACCGTGGCGGGCGGGCTGTGCCTGTTCATGGCCGCGCTCACCCAGCCGTCTGGCGGAAAGATCAGCATGTTCTGGCCGATGCTGTTCGAGCTGTTCAACAGCATCGGCTTCGCGCACGTGTTGCCGGTCAGCCTCGCGCTCTTCTCAAAGATGGCGCCGCGCGCGATCGGAGCGACGGTCATCGGGCTTTACTATCTGTCCTTCTTCATCGCCAACAAGGTGGTGGGCTATGTCGGAGGCCTCTATTCCAGCCTGCCGACGACGACCTTCTGGCTGGTCCATGTGGCCAGCGCGGTCGTCGGACTGGCCGCCTTCTGGATCTTCAAGATGGTCATCGGCCAGCGGATGAACTCGACAGCGTCCGACCAGGCGGCGGCATTGAGCTGAAGGTGCGCGCCGAGCCGTCACAGGAAGGCAAATTCCAGTGGCTGGCCCGTCTGGGGTTCGTAACCCGCGGCCTGCTCTACATCGTCATCGCCTTGCTCGTGCTCGCGACAGGGCGGACCGAGGATTTGACCGGAGCGATGGAATATCTCGGCAGCGGCGTCGGCCGCTGGATGCTGATCGTCATCGCCGCGGGAATGGCAGGCTACGGGCTATGGCGCCTCGCCGACGCCGCGTTCGGGATGGACAGCGGACGGCACCACGCCAAGGCCTGGCGCAGGCGGACTGCAGCGGGTTTCAGCGGGGCCATCTATCTGGCGCTGGCTTACAAGGCGTCGGCATTGCTCTTCGGCGGGCGAGTGGCCTCGAACGGTGCCGAAGGGAGCGCGCGGACCGCGCTTCACCTCCCAAGCGGCGAGCTGGTGCTCGTCGGCGCTGCGCTGGTGATCGCGGGCGCCGCGGTCGTGCAATTCTACAAGGCGGGAAGCTGCTCGTTCCTCGCCAGGCTGGACGATCGTGCGCAGGAGCCGTGGGCGAAATGGATGGGCCGTATCGGCTATGGCGCGCGCGGCGTAATCTTCGCGATTGCAGGCTATTTGCTGTTTAGGGCGGCGATCCACCGCAATCCCGCCGAGGCGGGCGGGCTCGAACAGGCACTCGACGTCCTGTCAGGTCCACTTCGCTACGCGCTCGCCTTCGGGCTGATGGTGTTCGGAGCCTACAGCATTCTCGAGGCGCGGTACCGGGGCGTGCACAAGCCGCCGGTCGATCACATCAAGGAGAAGGTCGAGGAGACCGTCGCCGGCTAGAGGTCGACCTCCGCCACTTTCTCCTTCATTCCGGCTTCCGGCTTGCGCCCGAGCAGCTTGTTGAGCGCCGGTTTCAGGAATCCGCTGACGTCGCTGAGCCAGATTTTCGCATCGTCGATGTCGAAGCGGACCAGGGCGAGCTTGGGATCGTCCTTGCCTTCGTACCATTGCGCGACGACGGGGTTCCACAGGCGGTCGACGGTCGCCGGATCATTGTCGATCGCGAGCGAGCCGCGGAGGCTGGCGAACAATCCGTGGCCTTTGGCGGAATAAGCGCCGATTCCGCGGTTCGACTGGCCCATGGCTCGGGTGAAATCGTGGTCCTTCGCAGTGAAGAACCAGAGGCAGCCTGCGTCGCGGTCCCGATCCTCAAAATTGGCCGTCATCGGCTGAGTCGCGCCTTCACGAGCGCCCTCGATCCCGAGCATGACGAAGGGGCTGTCCTTCAGCTCGTCCCAAAACTTCTCTTCGATTTCGCGGTCGTCGGCCATTGCTTCCAATCTCCTCGGCAGTTCAGAACGGACGGCGCTATCGCCGCGTTCCGGTGACGTGGCGGCATCGTGCAACATCGGCTTTTGCCGCTCGTTTTTCGCCCATGTCCGACGTGGCGACCGAAGGCCTGCGACACGCGCTTGAGGCAGAGCGGAAGATCGCCCGTCCGAGCAACCTCCGCGCCGCCTGGGAGGAGTTGATGAAAGAGGCGCGCGGATGCAGGCGCTGCGAGCTTTACAAATGCGGCACCCAGACCGTGTTTGGCGAAGGTCCGCTTCATCCCAAGCTGATGTTCGTCGGTGAGCAGCCCGGCGATGTCGAGGACATCGAGGGCCGGCCGTTCGTCGGTCCTGCCGGCCAGCTCTTCGACAGCCTGCTCGAACAGGCGGGAGTCGACCGGTCGCAGACTTACGTCACCAATGCCGTGAAGCACTTCAAGTTCGTGCGACGAGGCAAGCGGCGGATCCACAGCAAGCCCGACGCCGGCGAGATCAGCGCCTGCCGCTGGTGGATCGAGCACGAGCGCGAGCTCATCCAGCCGCCGGTGACGGTTGCGCTCGGCGCCACCGCCGCGCGGTCGCTGATCGGCAAGACCGTGACGATCGGCAAGGTGAGGGGCCAGCCGCTTACGCTGGACGACGGCTCCGAATGCTGGGTGACGACCCACCCGAGCGCACTGCTGCGGATGCCGGAGCCGGAACGCCGCCGCGAAGCGCGCGAGCTGTTCGTCAAGGAGATGAAGCTGATCTGGGCGCGCGCCGCCGAACTTGCGGGCTAGCGACGATCCAGCATCAGCGGGAGCCCGCCTTTCGGGCGAAGGGTCACCATCCCGGATACCGCCACCTCATGCCCCGGCGCGGGCAGGAACCGCCACGCGGCCAGCCAGTGAGCAAGGATCGTCAGCGCCTCGGCCATCGCGAAGCGTGCACCGACGCAGGTTCGTGGACCGCCGCCGAAGGGGATATACTGGAAGCGGTGGAGCGCCTTGCGCGCGTCACCAAGGAATCGGCTGTGGTCGAACTCGTCGGGCCGGTCCCACAGGGCCTCGTGCCGGTGGATCAGCCACGGCCAGATCGAGACGATGTCGCCGGCCTCGATGGCGTGATCGCCGAGACGATCCGCCTGCCTGGCCTCGCGATCGAACCGCGGCGCAGGCGGATAAAGGCGCATCGACTCGTCGAGGATCGCGCGAAGCAGCGGCAGGCGATCGGGCAGATTCGAGTCCACGCCCGCGGCAATTGCGCCGCGGCATTCCTCTGCCGCCTCCTGTTGGAGCTCCGGCAACCGGCTGAGGAGGAACAATGTCCACCCAATCGCATTCGCGGTCGTCTCATGTCCTGCAACATAGAAGGTGATCGCATTGTCCACCGCTAGGTCGATCGCTTCCTCGCGGGGGAACTGACCGATCAGGGCCTTCGCCATCTGGGCTGTGAAATCGTCGGGAGCGCCGTCTTCGAGACGCTCGCGGACGACTTCGCCGAGCACGCGGCGAAGGTAGCGCTGGGCGGACTTTCCGCGCAGGCCGCGAAGGGTAATCGGGACCAGCGGCAAGCCGATCAGCACCTGCAAGCGCGCTTCCGTCACCGACTCCAGCGCCGCTGTAATGTGCCTGGTCGCCTCGCCGCTGATCAGGCGGGAATCGCTGCTGAAAAGCGCTGCGGAAATCACGTGCATGGTCGCGTTGGTGGCTTCCGCCGCGATGTCGTGACGGCCCGCCTGCCAGGCCGACGCGGCGCGATCCGCGACGCTGGCAAAGATGGGGACGAGCGCGTCGACCGCCGGAGGAGTGAAGCTCGCGGAGACGATCTTGCGCTGCGTCCGCCACAGCTCGCCGTCGGCCGTCAGCAGACCCCGGCCGAGCGTCGGAGTGAGGATGCGCTTGACCAGGCCCGGCTTCACGTAATTGGCCGAATTGTCGAGGAGGACGCGCTGAACGGCCTCCGCGGTCAGCGGGATGTGGACGGTGTGCCCGAAGACGTTGCGCTTGATATGCCCGCTTCGGAACGCGCGCTCGGACCAGCCGTAGACCGCAGTCTTTGCGCGCTCGCCGAAGAACCCGCGCCACGGCGCGACCGGGCCGGGGCCGCGCCGTGGAAATGGCGGAATGAACGATGCGGTCACTCGGCCGCCAATAATGTCTCCGCACCGCCGAGGTCGACCGAAACCAGGCGGCTGACACCCTTTTCGATCATGGTGACTCCGTAGAGGCGATGCATCCGGCTCATCGTCACCGCATTGTGGGTGACGATCAGGTAGCGCGTATCGGTCTCGATCGTCATCCGCTCGAGCAGGTCGCAGAAGCGCTCGACATTGGCATCGTCGAGTGGAGCGTCGACCTCGTCGAGGACGCAGATCGGCGCCGGGTTGGTCAGGAACAAGGCGAAGATGAGCGCGATCGCGGTCAGCGCCTGCTCGCCGCCCGACAGCAGCGACAGCGACTGCAGCCTTTTGCCCGGCGGCTGCGCCATGATCTCTAGCCCGGCCTCGAGGGGATCGTCGCTCTCGACCAGCTCGAGATGCGCCTGGCCTCCCTCGAAGAGCGTCGTGAACAGGCTGCGGAAGTGGTCGTTGACGCGCTCGAACGCTTCCAGCAGACGGACGCGGCCCTCACGGTTGAGGTTGCCGATTGACCCGCGCAGCCGGTGGATGGCCTGGGTCAGCTCGTCGGCGTCGGCCGCGCCGCGAAGCCGGTCCTCCTCGATCTCGGCGAGCTCCTGCTCGGCGACGAGGTTGACCGGCCCGATGCGGTCGCGGTCGGCGGTGAGCTTTTCGAGCATCGCCGATTCCGCTTCGGCATCGCGGATCTCATCGGGGTCGAAACCCATCTGCTCGGGCAAGCGCTGCGGAAGGCATTCGAACCGCTCGACGCAGATCCGGGAATATTCGGCGCGGCGCGACTCCTGCGCTTCGGACCGGGCCTGCGCGGCCGCACGGCGTTCGCGGGCGGAGGCCGAGGATTCAGAGGCCGTTCCGGCTGCAGCGGCCGCCTGGGACAGCGCCGCTTCAGCCACCTTCTCGGCGGCGGCGGCTTCGGACACGGCAGCTTCGCTTCCGGCACTTTCGCGTTCCAGCGCCGCGATCTGCTCATCGAGCGCGGCGGGCTGGTCCTGAAGTTCCTCGCGTTCCTGGCATTGCTGGGCAAGGCGTTCGCTTGCCTGGGCCAGACGCCCTTCCGCATCCTTCTGGCGCCGGCGCCATTCGTCCTGCTCGCGCCCCGCGGCCGAATGACGCTCGCGAGCCGCGGATGCCTCTCGGGCTCGCGTCGCCGCCTCCGCGCGCTTGTCCGCGACCGCCTTTCCGGCATCCCCCGCAGCAGCGCGAAGCGATTCGACACTCGCTTCGAGCTCCGCCGGATCGGCGAGCGATCCGACGGCGGTCTCGGCAGTCGCGACGGCTTCCGCCGCCGCTTTCAACAGAGGTTCGAGATCGCCCAACCGCTGCTCGAGCGCGCTTCGCTGAGCCTGCACGCGTTCGATGGCGGCGGACGCGCTGTCGCCCGCCCTCTCCGCTTCGCGCATTTCCTTTTCGGCAAGCAAGGTCTGCGAGCGAGCGCTGTCCGCTTCCTTCCGCAAGGCGTCGAGCTGCTCGAAAGCGGCTGTGCGCCGCGTCTCGCATTGGGCAACGCCGGCCTGCAATTCGGGAAGGTGCCGCGCCAGCTCTGCGAGCCGGTTTGATCGGATCAGCCGCTCCGCTGCCGCCGCACCAGCGCCTTCCGCAACGAACCCGTCCCAACGCCGCATCCGCCCGTCGCGAGTGACAAGCCGCTGGCCGACCGCGAGCGGCTGGCCGGTGTCGCTGTCAGCGACGCCAACCTGGCGAAGGCGGCGAGCGAGCTCCGCCGGCGCCTTCAGATGATCGGCGAGGCAGTCCAGCCCGGCCGCGAGAGCCGGGTCGCCAGTCTCGGCATCACTTCCCTGCCAGCGCCGGGCGCCTTCGCTTCCGACCTCGGCATCGAGATCGTCGCCGAGCGCCGCCGCGAGCGCCTGCTCGTAGCCGGGTTCAGCGACAAGCCTGGAAACGACCGATCCGCCACCCTGCTGCAGCGCACGCGAAAGCGCGTCATGCTCCGCTCGGGCAGCAGAGAGTGCGGCGCGCGCCGTAGCCAGCTCGCTTTCCGCCGAATCGCGTGCGTCGGCCGCGGAGGATCGACTGTCCTCGGCATTCGCAAGCCGCGCCTCCGCTTCGCCACGCGCATTTCCAGCCGCTTCGGCGCGGGCGACCGCCTCTTCTCGCGCCCGCCGGCTATCGGAACCGTCGCCGAGCGCCTGCAGCTGCTGCTTGAGCTTGTCGCGCTCTCCCTGGACGCGCGACACATGCGCTCGCGCGGATTCCAGAGCGGCCTCCGCGACCCGGCGTTCGGCACGCATCGCCGCCTGCCGAGCGAGCAGGTCGGCAAGCGCCGCCTCGGCGTCCCTCGAATTGGACTCAAGGGCCGTAAGCTCGGAAGCGAGACGTGAAGCCTCGCCTTCGCCGCCGGCGAGCCGGCTGTCGATCGCCGACCTTTCCTCTTCCAGCTGCGCGATAGCCTCGGCCGCATCCTGCTTGAGAGCCCCCTCTCGGCGGATGTCTTCCGACGTCGCGGCCTGGAGGCGCTCGAGCTCCGCCAGCCGGCGAACGACGCTGTCGCGGCCGGCTCGCGCCGTGGCCAGCTGGTGTGCGATCTCGCTCCCGCGCGCGCGCATTTCGGAAGTGGCGCGCCGCCTTTCGGCGAGAGCCGCTTCGGCCTTGTCCTGCTCTCCCTTCAGCCGCTCGATCTCTTCGCGGAGGCGTTCGACCTCCTGGCCGGCCGCGGTCGCGTCACGGCTCGCCTGCTCGGCGGCCGCATCGGCTTCGACCCAGCGGGCGTGGACCAGGCGAGCTTCAACCGCCCGGATCTTGTCGGTCAGCTGGCGATAGCGCTCGGCCGCTCGCGCCTGCCGCCTTAGCGTTGCGGCACGCTGCTCCTGGTCATTGAGGAGCTCCGAAAGGCGTGCGAGGTTCGCCTCAGCCGCACGCAGCTTCTGCTCGGCGTCCTTTCGCCGCGCGTGGAGGCCGGAAATGCCTGCCGCTTCCTCGAGCAGGAGCCGCCGCTCGGTCGGTTTCGACGCGATAATCGTCCCGACCTTGCCCTGGCTGACGAGTGCCGGCGAATGCGCGCCTGTCGCGGCATCGGCGAAAAGCAACGCCACGTCCTTCGCGCGAACGTCGCGTCCGTCGATCCGGTAGGCGGACCCAGCGCCGCGCTCGATCCGCCGAGTTACCTCGGCGTCGACCACCGCTTCCTCGTCGTCTTCGTCGCGGTCGATGAGCATCGACACCTCGGCAAAGTCGCGCGCGGGACGAGTTGCTGTCCCGGCAAAGATAACGTCTTCCATGCCGTCGCCGCGAAGCGACTTGGGGCTGCCCTCGCCCATCACCCACCGGATGGCTTCGAGAAGGTTGGACTTGCCGCATCCGTTCGGTCCCACCACTCCGGTGAGGCCGGGTTCGATCCTTAGCTCCGTTGACTCAACGAAGCTCTTGAAACCGCTGAGCTTGAGGCGACGGATACGCAAGCCCTAGTCTCCCCACCGCCCCTGGGCTTATCCGCCCAGGGCCGCTTTGATCTTGGATTCGAGGGCCGGCCAGACCTGTGCTTCGGTGACTGGCCCAAGTTCGACCATCTTGCCGTTGATCACGAACGTCGGCGTTCCCGGGAAGTTCGGATAGGCGCTCGTCGCGTCGCTGTTCATCTGGACAAGCTGGTTGATCGCGTTCTGATTGGTCAGGCAGGTCGAGCTCTTCGCGGTCGGAACGCCCCGCATCGCTCCCCATTTCTGAAGCTGCGAAATCTTCGCGATCTCGAGGAACTGCTTTTCAGGACCCAAATTCTGGAGCGCCTCGACCTGCGCCTGGGGCGCATTCTGGATGTTCTGGATCCAGTTCTTCTGGTCCGCGTAGAGGGCGCGGGTGATCGGGAAGAAGCCCTTGGCCCCGTTGCAGCGGGCGATCAGCGATGCCGTGATGTCGAACGGATCGCGGACGAAGTTGCGGAATTCGTAGCTGACCTTTCCGCCCTTCACATAAGTGTCGGTAAGCGGACCGACGCCGTGCTCGTCGAAGGCGCGGCAGTGCGGGCATGTCATCGAGCCATATTCGACGAGCTTCACCTTGGCGTTCGGGTTGCCCATCCGGAAACCGCCCTGGCTGGTCTCCCTCACGATCTGGGTCCAGTCGCCGTTCGCGGGCGGCTTGACGGCCTCTTCCTTGCCTGAGCCGGCGGCATTGCCGGTCGCCGTGTCGCCGTTCTTGGCGTTGCAGGCGCCGCTTGCCAGCATCAGGCTGGCGGCGATGAGATAATAGCTGGACTTCATCTAGCGATTCACTCCGATTGTTGGAATCATGCCCGGTGCCGACGCATCGACATCCGGCGGCCCATCGCTCGCTTCGATGCGCGCTGCAAGCGCTTCAAGGCAGGCACGAAGCTCCGGATCGGCAATTTCGCGCAGTCCTTCTCCAAGCTCCTTCGGGACCGGCCGAAGCTGCGGACGCTTCGGACCTTCTCGGCGTCCTAATGGAGCGCCCTGCCTGAACGCGAGCTTTGCGACCGCCGAATAGCCGAAGAAGCGGTTGACTCGCTCGACGATCACCGGCGCGAGATGCTGCATTAGCGGCGCATGAGCGCCCTGCACGACGATATTGAGGACTCCACCCGATTTCTTGCCCGCCGCGAAGCGGATCGATTCCGGAGTGGAAACGCGCGCGTAACGCTCGCCGACGATCTCCGCCCAGCGGCTGACCACCGATGCCTGGATGAACCCGAAGCGCCGGAACGCAGGGCCGCCGGCACTGCCGATCAGCTCGCCGGCAGCGCGGGCGCGGCCGTGGCGCGGCGCGTCATTGTCGCGGCTTTTTCCCACCCGTGTCTTCGCCATTGCGCATGAGCATGCCATAGGCTGCCCATGCGCGCGAATCTCGCCGACAAAGCCCTTCAACATTATGTGGATAACTCGAGGGTCCTTCCGTGGCGATCCCCGCCCGGATCGCCGCCTCCAGAGCCCTATCGGGTTTGGCTGAGCGAGATCATGCTCCAGCAGACTACGGTGGCTGCGGTCGCTCCGCGGTTCGAGCGGTTCGTGCAGCGCTGGCCGACAGTGGACGCGCTCGCAGCCGCCAAGGACGAGGACATACTCTCCGAATGGGCCGGGCTCGGCTATTATGCGCGCGCCCGCAACCTGATTGCCTGCGCTCGCGAAGTCGCGGCTCGGGGCGGCTTTCCCCAGACTGAAGCGGACCTCCGGAATCTCCCCGGAGTCGGCGATTACACCGCCGCGGCGGTTGCGGCGATCGCATTTGGGCGCGACGCGGTCGTTGTCGATGCCAACATCGAGCGCGTGACGGCCCGCCTGAATGGCTTCGAGCGGCCGACGAAGCCGCAGCTTCGCGAAGCCGTGGCAGCGATGACTCCAAAGGCGCGCGCAGGCGACTTCGCGCAGGCGATGATGGACCTTGGAGCGACGATCTGCCGCCCGCGCAACCCGTTATGCGGGCGCTGCCCCCTGATCGACGACTGCGCGGCTTTTGCTAGCGGCGAGCCAGAGCAATTTCCATTGCCGAAACCAAAACTCCAGAAGCCGGTCCGCTATGGCACCGCCTTCTGGATAGAGCGCGCCGGCGCGGTCTGGCTCGTTCGGCGCCCGTCGACAGGCCTTCTCGGCGCCATGGCGGCGCTTCCAGGCACTGACTGGACGAGCGAGGACGCTGGAAGCAAGGGCACGGTGCTTGCCCGCGTCCGGCATGTCTTCACCCATTTCGCGCTCGAGCTGAATGTTGTCGCCTACGACACTACGACCGGCGAAGGCTGGTGGCATCCGATCGAGCGCATCGAGGACGCTGGCCTTCCGACCCTTTACCGGCGCGCCGCGGATGCCGTCCTTTCCGAGAGAGACACACTTGCAGCTTGAACCCTTTTTCGCCGGCCCCGGTCTCGACAGGGCCGATTCCGCGCGTGCCGACACTGAACGCCTCGAACAGCTTGCGAGCGATCCGCTCGCCCGCGAGCTTGTGTGGAGCGATGGCATTCCGGCCATCGGCGAGGACGGCGCATTGCAGTGGCGCTACGTCAGCGACCCTTCGCTCTTTCTCGGCATCGACGCTGGCTCCCCGCGCTTTTCGGCAATCCAGGACGAGGTGGCGGCGGGCCCCTCGGTTTTTTCACAGATTGGAAACCTCAGCCAGAACGCGGCGCCCATCTTCGCAGCTGCGCTCAGCCTCGCGCGCTGGCACTCGCGGCACCGCTTCTGCGCCAATTGCGGGAACTCGAGCGCAATCGTCAGGGGCGGCTGGTCGAGGCGCTGCCAGGAATGCGACGCCGAACATTATCCGCGCGTCGATCCGGTCGTGATCATGCTCGCCGAACATGACGGCCGACTCCTCCTCGGCCGCCAATATCACTATCCGCCCGGGCGCTATTCCGCGCTCGCCGGCTTCGTCGAGGTGGGGGAGACCGTCGAGGATGCGGTCGCCCGCGAGATCCGGGAGGAGGCGGGGATCGAGGTTGCCGGCGTCACCTATGTCGCGAGCCAGCCCTGGCCGTTCCCGTCTTCGCTGATGATCGGCTGCACCGCGCAGGCGCTGGACGACGCGCTCACCGTCGACCTTGCCGAGCTGGAGGATGCGCGCTGGTTCACCCGCGACGAGGTCAAATCGGCACTCGAAGGAGTCGACGGAGCGCCCTTCCAGGCGCCCCCTCGCCACGCGATCGCCCGGACTTTGCTGGAGCGCTGGCTGGCCGCTTGAACAAGCCGGATGGGCTTCGTAAAGGGCCCCCAACTCTTTCTTTCGGCATCCGCCGCAGGGGATTCAATGGACGACCGTTTCAATACTATCGCCGGCTGGGTGCTGTTCGCCGGAATCGTCGCTCTCGGTTCATCGATCGTTGCCAGCGAATCCTTCCATTCCGAGCGTCCGGAGAAGATGGGCTATCCGATCGAGGGCGTCGTCGAGGAAGGTGCGGCAGGCGCAGAGGCCGAAAAGCCGATCGAATTCTATCTCGCCAGCGCCGACCCGGCGAAGGGCGAGCAGGTCTTCAAGAAATGCGCTGCCTGCCACAATGCCGACAACGGCGGGGCGAACCAGCTTGGCCCGAACCTGTGGGGTGTCGTCGGAGCGCCAATCGGCGAAGGCCGCGGCTTCGCCTGGTCCGATGCGCTGTCGAGCCACGGCGGCAGCTGGGACTGGGACAGCCTCAGCCAGTGGCTGAAGAGCCCGAAGGCGTTCGCGCCCGGCACGAAGATGACCTTCGCGGGGCTGAGCAAGCCCGAGGACCGGGCGAACGTGATCGCCTTCCTCAACCAGCACAGCAACGCGCCCAAGCCAATGCCGGCAGCACCGGCGGAAGTTGCCGCAGCTCCGTCCGGCGGCGGCGACAGCGGCAAGGCCGCGGCCGCGGCTCCGGGCGACGTTCCGGGCCTGAAGGCCCAGAAAGAGCCGGTGCTCAGCAATACCGCCGCGGACGTGAAGGGCGGCGGAGAGGCCGCGAAGCCCGGCCACTAACGCCTATTCCGGCGGCGCCGTCTGGATGTGCGGCGGGTCGGGGTGGCGCTCGTAGAAGCGAACGACATAGTCCCACGCTTCCTCGGCGTCCTCGCTCCAGTGGATGAGGTCGAGGTCGTGCGGGGCGATTACGCCCTCATCCGCGAGCGCCTCGAAATTCACCACCCGGTTCCAGAATTCGCGACCAAACAACAGGATCGGCAGCGGGCGGACCTTGCCGGTCTGGATGAGCGTCAAAAGCTCGAAGAATTCGTCGAACGTCCCGAAGCCGCCGGGGAAGACCGCGACCGCTCGCGCGCGAAGCAGGAAGTGCATCTTGCGTAGCGCGAAATAGTGGAACTGGAAGCTCAGCTCCGGCGTGACGTACGGATTCGGGAGTTGCTCGTGCGGGAGCACGATATTGAGCCCGATGCTCTCCTTGCCTTCGTCGGCTGCGCCTTGGTTCGCGCCCTCCATGATCGCCGGTCCGCCGCCCGAGCAGACGACGAAGTGCCGCATCCCTTCTTCGTCGCACTGGCAGCGGCTGGCGAGCTGCGCGAGCTTGCGGGCCTGTTCGACGTAAGGCGCCTTGGCCTTCAGCCGCTCCGCGACCTTTCGCTGCTCGTCGTTCGTGGCAGCCGCGACCAACGCGTCGGCCATGTCGGGCCGCGGAATCCGCGCGGATCCGTAAAATACGAAGGTCGAGGCGATCCTCGCTTGCTGGAGGAACACCTCGGGTTTGAGCAGCTCGAGCTGGAAACGGACGGGCCGCAAATCCTCTCGCAGCAGGAAGTCCATATCCTGGAAGGCGAGCTTGTAGGCTTCGCTCTCCGTCTGCGGGCTCGACGGCACGTGGCGAGCGGCGTGAGCATCGACCTTGGAGGTCGGGAATATGCGTTTGGGAGGGGTTGAATCAGCCATTGAGCCAAGGCTCTAGCCGACGAACATTGCAACCCCAAGCCGTCAGTCGGGCTCGCTCCGGCCGCGCGCGCTCCAGTCGATCCGGCGGGTCGCGTACATCACGCCTGCAAGCGCCGCGAAGAGCAGCAGCGAGCCGATCAGCAGCGAAAAAGCTTCGAGGCTGAGCAGGACGTAGAGCACCGCGTACAGGCCGACGAGCAGCCCGCCGATGAACGAGGCGCGTCGCCAGCTTCCCAGCACCGCCGCGGAATACGCCGTGTTGAGACCGGCGATTGCCGCCGACGCCAGCATGTAGGCGGGCGTGAAGCCGATGATCTCGGCGAACGCGAGGAGGAGAACGAAGAACAGGATCAGCGCCGCGCCCATCAACAGATATTCGACCGCCGACACCCGGACTCCACCGATCACGTCGAACATCAGCAGGGCGAGGAAGGTGAACCCGATGAACAGGAAACCGTATTTCGTTGCCCGGTTCACCTGCGAATAGAGGTCGACCGGCTGGATGAGGCTGATCGCGGCGGTCTGCACTCCGCCAGCGTCGACCGGTGCGGGCCTCGCATAGTCGCGGCCAGGCGGCGCGATGGTCTCGATGGGCTGGGAAGCGCCGCGATCCGACGTGCTGACGAGCGACCGGCCAAGCGCGAGATTGCCGATCCGGTAGGTTGCGTCGAAGCCCTTGTCACCGACTTGCCGCCGGGCCGGAAGGAACTCGCCGCCGAAGCTCGGGTGCGGCCAGGAGGAACGAACCGTCCAGCTCGTCTCGCCCGCGTCAGGCGCGAGCGTGACGGACGAATTGCCGCGGAAGTCATAGGCGAAATCGACGATGATTGCGCTCGATTGCAGGCTAGCCGCATCAAGCCAGGCGAAGAAGCCGCGGCCGCCGCTGCTTCCGCCCCCGGGCTGCAGCCGGAGCGCCTTTCCGGCGACGGTGACCTGCGGGTTCGCTCCCAGCCCGCGCGGGTCGCTGAGGCCGAAACGAAGCTCCGCCCGGCCGAAATCCATCTTCGCAGGGTCAACGCCGGTTCGGCCAAGGTCGGGCGGGAAAGCGAAGCGTGCCTTGCCCGTAACCTTCGCGTCATAGACGACCGCCTCGTAGATCGACCGCTTGCGAAGCTCCGGGCGGACGTCCGTAGAAAGCTGCACGGCCTCGGGCGCGAGAGTCAGTTCCCGCATCACCCCATTGCTTCGGGTGACGCTCTGCCCGTTCTGGACGACGGTTTCGGTCGCGGTGGCGCGATAGGGGATGACGAGGACCGGCCCGGTCATCGCCTGCGGCCCGCCCCAGCCGGCGGTGATGGACTGAGTCGCCTCGTTCGACTGGGTTTGCCGGTCGTAGACGAGCAGCCAGACCGAGAAGAGCGGGATCGTCAGGACGAGGCCGACGACGATCGCGAGGAACAGCTTGAAACCCGGAGTCCGAAGTCCGTCAGTCAGCGCCACGCCTGCTCTCCTCACGCCATCTCATCGGCGAGGAGCATGCCCCACCCGTCACGTGAGCGCCATGAGCGACGCGTGAGGATTTGCTGAAAAGCGAGTGACGCGCCTTAGTAAACCCGCGCCTTGGGCTTGATGTAGTCGACGTCGTCGGTGAGCGTGAATTCGTGCACCGGGCGATAGTCGATCTTCACTTCGCCGCCCTTGCCGCCCCAGCCGTCGAACCAGGCGATTGTGTGCTTCATCCACGCCTTGTCGTCGCGCTTGGGGTAATCCTCGTGCATGTGCGCGCCGCGGCTTTCCTTGCGGTTCGAGGCGCAGTGCATCGTCACCACCGCCTGGGCGACGAGATTGTCGAGCTCCAGCGTTTCGACGAGGTCGGTGTTCCAGATCAGGCTCCGGTCGGTGACCGAGATGTCGGTCATCCGGCGATAGACCTTGTCGATCTTGCCGACCCCTTCGGCCAAGGTGCGCTCGGTCCGGAAGACCGCGGCGTCGGCCTGCATTGTCCTTTGCATGTCGACCCGGATTTGCGCCGTCGGGCTCGATCCTTCCGCATGGCGGAAATGGTCGAGCCGCCCAAGCGCGAGGTCCGCGCTGTCCTTGGCAAGCGGATCCTGGAGGATGCCGGGCTTGACGACTTCGGAGAGCCGCAAGCCCGCCGCCCGCCCGAACACGACCAGGTCGATGAGGCTGTTGGAGCCGAGGCGGTTGGCGCCGTGGACGGAGACGCAGGCCGCCTCGCCGACCGCGAACAGCCCGGGCACCACCGCGTCGGGATCGCCGTCGCGGACGGTCACGACCTCGCCATGATAGTTCGTTGGGATTCCGCCCATCGTATAGTGGACGGTCGGCGCGACGGGGATCGGCTGGCGGGTGAGATCGACTCCGGCGAAGGTCATAGCGCTCTCGGTGATGCCCGGAAGCCGCTCGGCGAGGATCTTCGGATCGATATGGTCGAGGTGGAGGTGGATGTGATCCTTGTGCTCTCCCACCCCGCGCCCTTCGCGGATTTCCATCGCCATCGAGCGGGACACCACGTCGCGGCTGGCGAGGTCCTTCGCGCTCGGGGCGTAGCGCTCCATGAAGCGCTCGCCCTCCGAGTTGGTGAGGTAGCCGCCCTCGCCTCGCGCTCCCTCGGTGATCAGCACCCCCACGCCGTAAATACCGGTGGGGTGGAATTGCACGAACTCCATGTCCTGTAGCGGCAGGCCCGCGCGAAGCACCATCGCATTGCCGTCGCCGGTGCAGGTGTGGGCCGACGTCGCGGTGAAGTAGATGCGGCCGTAGCCGCCGGTCGCGAGCACGACCGCCTGCGCTCGGAAGCGATGGATCGA
>JBKPOU010000170.1:0-11548 GCA_046733255.1 Pseudomonadota bacterium | reverse complement strand
TGTTCGGAGACGGTGCGGCCGCGGCCGTCGTCCGAAGCGGCGCGCACTGCATCGCCCGGATCACCGGCGCTGCCGAAAAGCTCTGGCCCGACACGCAGAGGATCATGGGCTGGGACGTCGAGGATCCCGGACTCGCAGTCGTCTTCGACCGGGCGATCCCGCCCTTCATCGAAGCCAATCTCGCGCCGGCGGTCGATGAGATGCTCGCGGGCCTGGGCCGCACGCGCGAAGACATCGACCGCTTCTGCTGCCATCCGGGCGGAGTGAAGGTGATCGACGCGATCGAGGGGGCGCTTGACCTTCCGCAGGGTGAGCTGAACATCGAGCGCGAAGTGCTCAGCGACTATGGCAATATGAGCGCTCCGACGGTCCTGTTCGTCCTCGAACGGCTGATCGAACGTGGGCTTCCCAGCCAAGTGATGATGACCGCCTTCGGCCCGGGTTTCACGTGCGCCGGGCTGATGCTGGAGGCGGCATGAGCCCTTTCACGGTGGCGATCCTCGGCTACGTGACGCTTGAGCGCCTTTTCGAGCTGCTGTTCGCCGGGCGCAACACGAAGCGGCTGCGGGCGATCGGAGCGCGCGAATATGGAGCCGGCCATTATCCGCTCATCGTCGCCGTTCACGCGCTCTGGCTGGCCAGCCTGTGGTTCTTCGCCCGCGGCCGAGCCCCCGACCCCTTCTGGCTGGCAATGTACGTCCTCCTGCAGGCCGCTCGCATCTGGGTGCTCTCGACCCTCGGCCCGCGCTGGACGACGCGGGTCATCGTGGTTCCGGGCGAAGACCTGGTGAAGGAAGGCCCCTATCGGTTCCTCAACCACCCCAATTACTGGGTCGTAGCCGGAGAGATCGCCGTCCTCCCTCTCGTTTTCGGCTTCTGGGACCTGGCGCTCGTCTTCAGTCTCCTCAACGCCGCCGTCCTCAGCATCCGGGTACGCGAGGAGAACCGCGCGCTCGGCAGATGAGGCCGCTTGCGCGCTCGTTTCGACAGGCCTATATCGCCGCTCTCTCCTCGACATCGTAATTGATGCTGAGGCTGGTTCTCTCGCGGGGGCCGGTCCGAGAGGCGTTTGGATCGTTGAAGGACGAGACGTGGCCGATATCGCTGCGCTGACACGGTTGATCGAGCCCGAGCTGAAATCGCTCGGCTACGATCTCGTGCGCGTCGCGTTCATCGGCGGCACTTCCGATCCGACGCTCCAGGTCATGGCCGAGCGCCCCGACACGCGCCAGCTGGTCTTGAGCGATTGCGAGACCATCTCGCGCCGGCTTTCCGACGTCCTCGACGCCGCCGACCCGATCGAGGGTGCCTACCGGCTCGAAGTCAGTTCGCCCGGTATCGACCGGCCGCTGACCCGCGCGAAGGATTATGACGACTGGTCGGGGCACGAGGCACGGATCACGCTCGCCGAGCCGCAGGGCGGCCGAAAGCAATTCTCGGGGATCTTGAACGGCACCGGTGAAGGCGGAGTTGTCCACGTCCTCGGCAGGGACGGCAAGCATTACACCCTTCCCTTCACCTCCATTTCGTCCGCCAAGCTGCTGCTCACCGACGAGCTCATCGCTTCAACCGCGCCGCTCAGCACCGAGGGCGCCGAAACCATCCAGACTGTAGAGGACTAAGGAAATGGCTACCGCAGCACCCGCGGCACCGACTGCAAACAAGGCCGAACTGCTGGCGATCGCGGACGCCGTCGCTCGCGAGAAGCTGATCGACAAGGGCATCGTCATCGAGGCGATGGAGGACGCGATCCAGCGCGCGGCGCGGGCCCGCTACGGCGCCGAGAACGACATCCGCGCCAAGCTCGACCCTAATAGCGGCGAGCTTCGCCTGTGGCGCGTCCTGGAGGTCGTCGAAGAGCCGGAAGACCATTTCAAGCAAGTCGACCTCAAGGGCGCGCAGAAGCTCCAGAAGGGCGCCGCGCTCGGCGACTTCATCGTCGACCCGCTGCCGCCGATCGAGTTCGGCCGGATCGCCGCCCAGGCCGCCAAGCAGGTGATCTTCCAGAAGGTCCGCGATGCCGAGCGCGAGCGCCAGTTTGAGGAGTTCAAGGACCGCGCGGGCGAGATCATCACCGGCGTCGTCAAGCGGGTCGAATTCGGCCACGTCGTCGTCGACCTCGGCCGCGCCGAGGGAGTCATCCGCCGCGACCAGCAGATCCCGCGCGAGATGGTCCGCGTCGGCGACCGCATCCGTTCGCTGATCCTGCGCGTCAGCCGCGAAGCCCGCGGCCCGCAGATTTTCCTTTCCCGCGCCCACCCGGACTTCATGAAGAAGCTGTTCGCGCAGGAAGTGCCCGAGATTTACGACGGCATCATCGAGATCAAGGCTGCCGCCCGCGATCCGGGCTCGCGCGCGAAGATCGGCGTCATCAGCCACGACAGCTCGATCGACCCGGTCGGCGCCTGCGTCGGAATGAAGGGCAGCCGGGTCCAGGCTGTCGTCCAGGAGCTCCAGGGCGAAAAGATCGACATCATCCCCTGGTCCGAGGACCTCGCGACCTTCGTCGTCAACGCGCTGCAGCCGGCAACCGTCAGCCGCGTCGTTATCGACGAGGAGGAGAGCCGGATCGAAGTCGTCGTCCCCGACGACCAGCTTAGCCTCGCCATTGGGCGGCGCGGGCAGAACGTCCGGCTCGCTTCGCAGCTCACCAACTCGCAGATCGACATCCTCACCGAGGCCGACGCGAGCGAGAAGCGGCAGCGCGAGTTCGTCGAGCGTTCGACCATGTTCCAGGAGGAGCTCGACGTCGACGAGACTCTTGCCCAGCTGCTCGTTGCCGAAGGGTTCACGACGCTGGAGGAAGTCGCCTACGTCCCGCAGGAAGAGATCAGCACGATCGAGGGCCTGGACGAGGACATTGCGCAGGAGCTTCAGAGCCGTGCCGCCGAGGGACTCGAGCGCCGCGAGGCGGCTGCCCGGGAGGAGCGGCGCAAGCTTGGCGTCGAGGACGCTCTGGCCGAGATGCCGCACATCACCGAAGCGATGCTCGTCACGCTCGGCAAGGCGAACATCCGCACGCTCGACGACCTTGCCGACCTCGCGACCGACGAGCTGGTACAGAAGAAGCGCGTCGAACCGCGCCGCCGCTCCGACGCTCCAACTCGCCCCGAGGACAAGGGCGGGATCCTCGCCGAGTTCGGCCTGACCGACGAGCAGGGCAACGAGATCATCATGGCCGCCCGCGCCCACTGGTTCGAGGATGAGGACAAGCCGCAATCCGAGGAGGCCGCCGATGCGGAATCCCCGGAATGAGCGCCTGAGCTATCAGGCGCGAACCCCGGCGAAGGCCGGGGGCCAGTCCAACAAGGAGTCTGGGCTCCTGCCTTCGCAGGAGCACAGTCATCCCCCCGAACGCACCTGCGTGCTCACCCGGCGCAAGGGCACCCGGGACGCGCTGGTTCGCCTCGCTCTCGGTCCTGACGGCACAGTCGCTCCGGACGTCCGCGCGCGCGCGCCGGGCCGCGGAGCATGGATTTGCGTCGGCCGCGAAGCGCTTGCTGACGCGGTCGCCAACGGCAAGCTGAATGGCGCTCTCCAGCGCGCATTCAAGAGCGGAAACATCAGTGTGCCGGCCGATCTGGCGGACCGCACGGAGCAGGCGCTTCGTCAGGCCGCGCTCGACCGGCTCGGGATGGAAGCGCGCGCCGGCAATCTCATAAACGGCTCCGACAAGGTCGAGGCCGCGGCCCGTTCCGGCAAGGTTCGCCTCCTCGTCCACGCGTCGGATTCCGGCGAGGACGGGCGCAAGAAGCTCGACCAGGCATGGCGGGTGGGCGGAGGCTCGTCGAGGGGGATGATATTCCCCGAGGGGCGCACTATCTTGTCATTGGCCTTGGGGCGAGAAAATGTGGTACATATCGCCCTGATCGAACCCGCTGCCGCGGCGCGCGTAAGCCAAGCGCTTGCCCGGTGGCGCATATTCATTGACCCCGATGCCGGCCTGGATGGCGGCGCTCCCGCCTCGGGAACCGGCTCGGCTGACGAAGTTGAAGGAACAGAATGAGCGACCAGACCGATAAGCCGAAGCTTGGAGCGCGTGCACCGCTCGGTATCAAGCGCACGGTCGAAACCGGCAAGGTGAAGCAAAGCTTCAGCCATGGCCGGTCGAACACGGTCGTGGTCGAGGTGAAGAAGCGGCGGATCCTCGGCAAGCCTGGCGACGCTCCCGAGGCGCCGAAGACTCCCGTGCCGGAGCCCGTCGCCGAAGCCCCGAAGCCGAAGCCCGCGCCCAAAGCAGCGCCTGCGAAGTCCACGCGCCCAAGCGCCACGGACGACATCACGAAGCGCATGGAAATGCAGGAGCGGCTACTCCGCGAGGCCGAGGAAGACCGCCTCCGGATGGCCGAGGAAGCCCGCCGGCGCGAAGAGCAGCAGCGCGTCGAGCAGACCGAGGAAGAGCGGCGCCGGGCCGAAGAGAACCGGAAGGCCGAAGAAACCGCCGCCGAGGAAGCGCGTGTTCGCGCCGAAGAGGAAGCCAAGGCGGCAGCCGCGCAGCCCGAGGCCCCGGCTCCGGCTGCCCTAGAAGCGGACGAAGAAGACCGCGGAGCGCGCCGCCACGGTCATGCCCCGGCAGCAAAGCGCCCAGAGCCGGCGCGTCCGTCACGCGGACGCGACGAGCACCGCCATCGCGGCAAGCTGACCGTCAGCCGCGCCCTTTCCGGCGAGGACGACAGCCGTGCACGCTCGCTCGCCGCGCTTCGACGCGCGCGCGAGAAGGAGAAGCGGCATCACCAGGAAGCCGGTCCGGCGCAGAAGCAGGTCCGCGACGTCGTCGTTCCCGAGGCGATTACCGTCCAGGAGCTGGCCAACCGCATGGCCGAGCGGGGCGCCGACCTGGTGAAAGCCCTGTTCAAGATGGGCATGCCGGTCACGCTCACCCAGACCATCGACCAGGATACCGCCGAGCTTCTCGTCACCGAGTTCGGGCACACGATCAAGCGCGTCAGCGAGGCCGATATCGAAATCGGAATCGGCGACGAGGAAGACGCTGCGGACACGTTGCAGGCGCGTCCGCCGGTGGTCACGATCATGGGCCACGTCGATCATGGCAAGACGTCGCTTCTCGATGCAATCCGCGGAGCCGACGTCGTCGCCGGCGAGGCAGGCGGAATCACTCAGCACATCGGCGCCTACCAGGTTACGCTTCCCGACAAGTCGAAGGTCAGCTTCCTCGACACGCCGGGCCACGAGGCGTTCACAGAAATGCGCGCTCGCGGCGCCAACGTCACCGACATCGTCATCCTCGTCGTCGCCGCTGACGACGGGCTGAAGCCGCAGACGGTCGAGGCGATCAACCATACCAAGGCGGCGGGCGTGCCGATGATCGTCGCCATCAACAAGATCGATAAGCCGGAGGCCAAGCCGCAGAAGGTTCGCGAAGAGCTTCTCCAGCACGAGGTGATCGTCGAGGACATGGGCGGGGAAGTCCAGGACGTCGAAGTGTCCGCCAAGAACAGGACCAACCTCGACAAGCTTCTCGAAGCCATCCAGCTGCAGGCGGAAATCCTCGAGCTCAAGGCCAATCCCGACCGCCCGGCGGAAGGCACCATCATCGAGTCCAAGCTCGACAAGGGCCGCGGTCCGCTCGCCACCGTGCTGGTCCAGCGCGGCACGCTTCGGGTCGGCGACGTCTTCGTCGCGGGCGCGTCGAGCGGCAAAGTGCGGGCGATGATCGACGACAAGGGCCGCCAGGTGAAAGAAGCCGGCCCGTCCGTCCCGGTCGAGGTGCTCGGCCTCTCCGCAGTCCCGTCGGCAGGCGATCCGTTCACCGTCGTCGAGAACGAGGCGCGGGCCCGCGAGGTCGCGGCCTATCGCCAGGGCGTGCTCGACAAGAAGCGCACGACGAGCGCTCCGGTCAGCCTCGAGAACATGTTCGCCACCCACGCATCGACAACGAAGGAGCTTCCGCTGGTCATCAAGGCGGACGTGCACGGTTCGGTCGAGGCGATCGTCAGCGCGCTCAACAAGCTGTCGACCGACGAAATCAAGGTCCGGGTGCTCCATTCGGGCGTCGGCGCGATCACCGAAAGCGACGTGACTCTGGCCGCATCCACCGGCGCTCCGATCATCGGCTTCAACGTTCGCCCGAATGCCAAGGCTCGCGAGGTCGCCGACCGCAACAAGGTCGAGCTTCGCTACTACGACGTCATCTATCACCTGACGGACTGGGTGAAGGGCGCGATGGCGGGCGAGCTCGGGCCCGAGATCATCGAAACGGTCGTCGGCCGCGCCGAAGTCCGCGAGGTCTTCCCCGCCGGCAAGAAGGACAAGGCCGCCGGCCTGCTCGTCCTCGAAGGCGTCATCCGCAAGGGCCTCAACGCCCGTCTCACCCGCGAGGACGTCATCGTCTCGAAGACGACAATCTCGTCGCTTCGGCGCTTCAAGGACGACGTTAACGAGGTCACGTCCGGCCTAGAGTGCGGCGTGCTTCTTGCCGACACCAACGACATCAAGCCGGGCGACAGCCTTGAGGTGTTCGAGGTCGAGGAAAGGGCGCGGACGCTCTAAGCGTCACCTGAACTCGTTTCAGGGTCCATTGTGGAGACCCGCAATGTGGTGCTTGGATATATGGATGCTGAAACAGGTTCAGCGTGACGAATAGACGCAATGCGCAAGAGCGAAACCTCTGAAGGCCGCTCGGTCCGCCTGCTTCGCGTTGGCGAGCAGGTGCGCCACGTGCTGAGCGAGCTGCTCCAGCGCGGCGACGTCCACGACCCGGTGCTTCAGTCGCACCTCGTCAGCGTCACCGAGGTGCGCATGTCGCCCGACCTGCGGCACGCGACCGTCTTCGTGAAGCCGCTGCTCGGCCAGCACGAGGAAGCTGTGCTGAAGGCGCTCCGCCAGAACACTGCCTACCTCCAGCGCGAGGTCGCCCAGCGAGTCCGGATGAAATATGCGGCGAAGCTCAAGTTCCTGCCCGACGAAAGCTTCGACGAGAGCAGCCACATCGACCGGCTTCTTCGCTCCGAGCGTGTTGCTCAGGATCTCGACAGCGACTGACTTGCCTCGACCAACTGTTCGCAACCGGACAGATTCGTCCGCAAGCGAACGCAGCAAATGTCGATTGCCCCACCGCACCGTCTTGCGTCGGGTGGCGCGAAAGTTGCATGATTTGCTCCAACGAGTTCCGCGTTCTGGAAAGGATTGGAGACTCATGAAGCCGCTCGTTTCAGACAGGCGCCGCCTCGCAGTAATCGCGCTGGCCGCGCTTTCATCGCTGGTTATGGCGTTGCCCTCCGCGGTTATTGCGGCGGACCATGCCTCCTACGTTCTCTTCGCGCCGGGCAGTGAGAGCACGTCGATGAGCGGGTCGGTCGACGACATCCAGCGTGCGCGCGGGCTTCGTGTCGGAAGCGAGGCTTTGCTCTATGTTCGCCAGGGCGGCGCGAGCTACGTCATTCGCGATCCGGCCACGCTTCGCGAGGCGAATGCGATCTTCAAACCGCAAGCGGAAATGGGCGCTCGCCAGGCAGAGCTCGGGTCGCGCCAGGCCGCGCTCGGCTCGAAGCAGGCGGCGTTGGGCGCACAGCAGTCACGCCTCGGTGCTCTCCAGGCCGGCGCTAGGCCGAGTGAGCAAGCAGAACTTGCTCGCCAGCAAGGCGAACTCGGCCGCCGGCAGGGGGAGCTTGGCGAGCAGCAAGCGGCGCTCGGAGAGCAGCAAAGCGCTTTGGGCCGCGAACAGGACCGTCTTGGCCGCATTGCTCGCGACAAGTTCGAGGCTCTGCTCGCGGACGCATTGAAGCGCGGAGTCGCCCAACGGATCGACTGACGCCTCCTGCGATAGCCGCTGCGTCGAGGGCGAAGCGCGCCACATGAGCCTTGCGCTGCCCAGGAAATGATCCACGGCTGGATCGTCCTCGACAAGCCGGTCGGACTTGGCTCGACGAAGGCGGTCGCGGCCGTCAAGCGAGCATTTCGCGAGGCCGGCGAGCCGAAGACGAAAGTCGGCCACGGGGGCACTTTGGACCCGCTGGCGAGCGGGGTCCTTCCCATCGCCATCGGCGAAGCGACCAAGGTTGCGGGACGGATGCTCGAAGCCACCAAGGCCTACGACTTCACGATCTTGTTCGGCGAGGAGACGGATACGCTGGATGCGGAGGGGGAAGCGGTTGCAAGCAGCGACTTCCGGCCCACGCGCGCGGAGGTCGAAGCCGTGCTGCCGGCATTCACGGGTCCAATCGAGCAAATCCCGCCGGCCTATTCGGCGATCAGGATCGAGGGAAAAGCCGCCTACGCCAGGGCGCGGGCGGGTGAAGAGGTCGAGCTGAAACCCCGCGAGGTTTCCATCCGCTCACTTTGTATTTGCCACCCCAACGAAGCCTGGGGTCCAGACCCCGGCTTGGATTCCAGCCTTTCCGGGAATGACGGAGGAGTGGCGGAAATTACCCTCTCGGCAACCGTCTCCAAGGGCACCTACATCCGCTCTCTCGCCCGGGACATCGCCCACGCGCTTGGAACCGTGGGTCACGTTTCCTATCTAAGACGCACGCGCGCCGGCCCGTTCGGCCTGGAATCAGCCATTTCGCTGGACTTTCTGGACGAACTCGCTAAGGCGCGCGACCTGACGCGGGCGGTGCTTCCGTTGGAAGCTGCGCTGGACGACATCCCGGCCCTCCCCGTCACTCCCGATCAGGCGCGGCTGCTCCGTCATGGACAGCGGCTTGGCGGGTTCCCGGAAAGACCGGGGCTTCACCTGGCGACTTCGGACGGAATTCCGGTCGCGCTGGTCGAAGCCTTGGCCGACGGCCTCAAGGTCGTCCGGGGGTTCAATTTTCCCGATGTCGCGGAGTAAAGAACGAATGTCGATTACCGCTGAACGCAAGCAGAAGCTCATCAAGGACCATGCCCGCGGCAAGGGCGACACCGGTTCGCCCGAAGTCCAGGTCGCGATCCTGACCGAGCGGATCTCCAACCTGACCGAGCATTTCAAGACCCACGCGAAGGACAATCACTCGCGCCGCGGACTCCTCATGCTCGTCAACCAGCGCCGCTCCCTCCTCGACTATCTCCGTCGCACGGACGAGCAGCGCTATACCGACATCATCGCGAAGCTAGGCCTTCGCAAATGACGCAGCGGCTCCGGTCTCGGAGCCGTTTGCTTATCGGGGCCAACCGCAATTCGGCGGTCAGGGCCTTAGGGGCTAGCTAGGCCCCGCCCGCTGCGAGCCGGCTAGCTCGCAATTGCTGTCCCGCCGGCATCCGGCCCGCGGGGTGAAGGAAATAAAATGTTCGACATCAAAACCGTAGAAATCGAGCTTGGCGGAAAAACCCTCAAGCTCGAAACGGGCCGCGTTGCCCGTCAGGCCGACGGCGCAGTTCTCGCGACCCTCGGCGAAACCGTGGTGCTGTGCGCAGTCACCGCCGCCAAGAACGTGAAGCCGGGACAGGATTTCTTCCCGCTCACCGTCCACTACCAGGAAAAATTCTCCGCTGCCGGCCGTATCCCCGGCGGCTTCTTCAAGCGCGAGCGTGGAGCGACCGAGAAGGAAACGCTCACGTCCCGCCTGATCGACCGGCCGATCCGTCCGTTGTTCCCCGAAGGGTTCTACAACGAGGTCCTCGTGATCGCGCAGGTGCTGTCCTATGACGGCGAGAACGAGCCCGACATCGTCGCGATGATCGCCGCTTCGGCAGCGCTGACGATCTCCGGGGTCCCCTTCATGGGCCCGATCGGCGCCGCCCGCGTCGGCTTCAACGACGGCGAATATGTCCTCAACCCGTCCCCTGAGCAGCAGAAGGAAAGCCGCCTCGACCTCGTCATGGCCGGCACGCCCAACGCGGTGATGATGGTGGAATCGGAGGCGAAGGAGCTGTCCGAAGACGAAATGCTCGGGGCCGTCATGTTCGGCTTCGAAGCCAGCAAGAAGGTATGCGACGCGATCATCTCCCTCGCAGAGAAAGCCGCGAAGGACCCGTGGGAGCTCGACACCGGCTCCGACACCAAGGCCGCCATCAAGGCGAAGCTGAAGGACCTCGTCGGCAAGGACATCGAGGCCGCCTACAAGCTCACCAACAAGTCCGAACGCAGCGCTGCCCTCAACGCCGCCCGAGACAAGGCGAAGGAAGCGTTCGCCGACGCCGAGCCGCAGGAGCAGCTCGTCGCCGGCAAGGCGGTCAAGGGCCTCGAGGCCGACATCGTCCGCACCGCCATCCTCAAGGAAGGCCGCCGCATCGACGGCCGCGACACGAAGACCGTCCGCCCGATCGAGGCGATGGTGCACTTCCTGCCCCGCACCCACGGCTCGGCGATCTTCACCCGCGGCGAAACCCAGGCGATCGTCACCGTCACGCTCGGCACCAAGGAATCCGAACAGATGATCGACGGGCTTGAGGGCCTCTCCTACTCGGCCTTCATGCTGCACTATAACTTCCCGCCCTACTCGGTCGGCGAAGTCGGCCGCTTCGGCGCCCCGTCGCGCCGCGAGACCGGCCACGGCAAGCTCGCCTGGCGCGCTCTCCACCCGATGCTGCCGAGCGCGGAGGAGTTCCCCTATCCGATCCGCGTCCTCTCCGACATCACCGAGTCCAACGGCTCTTCGTCGATGGCGACGGTGTGCGGCGGAAGCCTCGCGCTGATGGACGCGGGCGTGCCGATCAAGGCGCCGGTCGCGGGCATCGCCATGGGACTCATTCTCGAAGGCAAGGACTATGCGGTCATCTCCGACATCCTTGGCGACGAGGACCATCTCGGAGACATGGACTTCAAGGTCGCGGGCACGTCGAACGGCGTCACCAGCCTCCAAATGGACATCAAGGTCGCCGGGATCACCGAAGAGATCATGAAGACCGCCCTCGCCCAGGCGAAGGACGGCCGAGCGCACATCCTGGGCGAGATGGCCAAGGCCCTTCCCGAAACGCGCACCGAGCTTTCCGAGCACGCGCCGCGTATCGAGACGATGCAGATTCCCAAGGACAAGATCCGCGAGGTCATCGGCACCGGCGGCAAGGTCATCCGCGAGATCGTCGCGGAGACCGGCGCCAAGGTCGACATCGACGACGAAGGCGTGATCAAGATCAGCTCGTCCGACCTCTCGCAGATCGAGGCGGCGCGCCAATGGATTCAGGGGATCGTCGCCGAGCCGGAAGTCGGCCACGTCTACACCGGCAAGGTCGCCAACATCGTCGACTTCGGCGCGTTCGTTACGTTCATGCCCGGCAAGGACGGCCTGGTCCACGTCTCGGAGATCAAGAACGAGCGGGTCGAGAACGTCCGCGACGTCCTCTCCGAAGGCCAGGACGTGAAGGTCAAGCTGCTCGAGGTCGACCAGCGCGGCAAGGTCCGCCTGTCGATGCGCCTCGTCGACCAGGAAACCGGTGAGGAGATCCCCGACACGAGGCCCCCGCGCGAACCGCGCGAAGGCGGTGACCGCCCCGAGCGCGAGCCGGAGCATATGCCGGCGTTCCTTGGCGGCGGTGACGACGAATAGTCGCTCTCGTCATCTAGGCTGAACATGAGAAGGCCCCGCAGCGATGCGGGGCCTTCCTTACTCCTCCGCCGCAGAGTCGCTGGCGTCGGCGTGTGACAGGTGGTCGCGGGATGTTGGAC
>JBKPOU010000169.1:0-7532 GCA_046733255.1 Pseudomonadota bacterium | reverse complement strand
GGACATACGGCCTCTCGGTGCTCACGGTCCTGCTCGGAAGCGTCATCTGGCTGGAAGTGCGGCGCAAATGGCTCCCCGGAGTGCTGATCCTGCTTGGAACTGCAATTCTTTGGCTGCTTCCCTCCTCGCAGGTCCCGGACGATCCGCTGACCATCGAGCCGGTGCGCGTGGTCCAGCCCGATATCGGCCAGGAGGACAAGTGGCGGCCCGAATTCGCCGAACAGGCCGCAGCGCGGCTCGCGGCCCTGTCAATCCGTCCCGACGACGAGGTGGCGCGGCTCCTGTTCTGGCCGGAAGCGGCGGTGACGGAGCCGCTCGAGGACCCGCGCGCCGGCCCGCCGCAGGCCTTTGCGCAATTCGAGCGGAGTCGGGCCGCGGAATCGGTCGGGCCGGGAGAATATCTTCTCACCGGCGGGATCGCGCTGACATCCAGGGACGGCCAAACCGTCTCCGGCGCGACGAACAGCATCTTCCTGATCGCTCCGGGCGGAAAGGTGCTGGCGCGCTACGACAAGGCACATCTGGTTCCCTATGGCGAATATCTGCCAATGCGCCCGATCCTCGAGCCTCTCGGGCTTGCGCGCCTCGCTCCGGGCGATACCGACTTCAGTTCCGGACCGGGCCCGAGGACGATCGAGATACCCGGCTGGGGCAAGGCCGGCCTGCAGCTTTGCTACGAGATCATCTTCTCGGGCCAGGTTGTGGATGAAAAGAACCGCCCGGACTTCATTTTCAACCCATCCAACGACGCCTGGTTCGGGAGCTGGGGCCCGCCACAGCATCTCGCCCAGGCGAGGCTTCGAGCCGCGGAGGAAGGCCTACCCGTCATCCGCGCCACCCCTACCGGCATCAGCGCGATCATCGACGCCCGCGGCCGGGTGGTGCAGCAGCTCGGACTTCACGAAGCAGGCGCGATCGACGCCTATCTTCCGCCGGAATCGTCGAAGCCGACGCTCTTCGGCCGGTTCGGCAACCTGCTGCCCCTGCTCCTGGCCGCACTTCTCATCGTCGGCGGCATTGCCCTTGCCGGGGGCTGGCGCTATCGGCGCATATAACGAATCCTTTATATCACCCATTCCAGCGGCAGCACTGCAAGGACGCTTTCTCGCCTATGCGCAGCAATTATCTTTTCACGTCTGAATCCGTTTCCGAAGGCCATCCGGACAAGGTGGCGGACCAGATCAGCGACGCCATCGTCGACCTGCTCCTGTCCAAGGACCCGGAGGCTAGGGTCGCCTGCGAGACTTTCGTGACGACCCAGCGGATCGTCATCGGCGGCGAGATCCGCTGCCGGCCGATCTATGACGAGGAGCGCTTCAAGGACACGCACGGCTGGGCTCCGGGAGCGCGCGACGAGATCGAGCAGGTGGTCCGCCAGGCGGTGAAGCGGATCGGCTATGAGCAGGACGGCTTCCACTGGCAGAGCGCAGACTTCGAGAACCATCTCCACGGCCAGTCCGCGCATATCGCGCAGGGTGTCGATGCGGCGGGCAACAAGGATGAAGGCGCGGGCGACCAGGGCATCATGTTCGGCTTCGCGTGCAACGAGACGCCCGAGCTGATGCCCGCGACGCTCCACTACAGCCACCTGATCCTCCAGCGCATGGCCAAGGACCGCCACTCGGGCGCGGCCCCCTTCCTCGAGCCCGACGCCAAGAGCCAGGTCACGCTGCGGTTCGAGAATGGCGAGCCGGTCGAAGCGACCGCGATCGTCGTCTCCACCCAGCACGCACCGGGGTACCATGAGGGCGCCAAGGAGTTGGAGCTCCACGATTACGTGAAAAAGGTGATCGCCGACGTGCTTCCGGCCGGCTTCCTCACCGACAAGACGGTCTATCACATCAACCCGACCGGAGCGTTCGAGATCGGCGGACCGGACGGCGATGCCGGGCTGACGGGCCGCAAGATCATCGTCGACACCTATGGCGGCGCTGCGCCGCATGGCGGCGGCGCTTTCTCGGGCAAGGACCCGACCAAGGTCGACCGTTCGGCAGCCTATGCCGCTCGCTACCTCGCCAAGAATATCGTCGCAGCCGGCCTCGCGAAGCGCTGCACGATCCAGCTCGCTTATGCGATCGGCGTATCGGAGCCGCTTTCGCTCTACGTGAACACGCACGGCACCGGGACGGTCGAGGATGCGCAGCTTGAAAGGGCAATCGGACGGATCGAGAAACTGGGCGGCCTGACCCCTCGGGGAATCCGCACGCACCTAAATCTCAACCGCCCGATCTACGAGCCCACCGCCGCCTACGGGCATTTCGGACGCGCGGCTGACGGCGATTACTTTCCGTGGGAGCGGTTGGACCTGGTCGAGGACCTGAAGGAAGCCGTCGGAACGAAGGCGGCGACCGTCGAGGCCTAAGGGCTGGACGAGTCCCTGACCGCGACTCCGTGGCGGAAGACAAGGTCTCCGCCCTTCCAGCCGCTGTAGATCAGGATCAGGACGACGATCCCCGACAGGTAAATGCCGGTTGAATCGATGAATCCCGGGTCGCGCAGCCGCAGGATCAGGTTCACCAGCTCAAGCACCACGGCCGTCACATTGGCGAGCATATGCTTGAGCGCGTCGCCAAGCCGCCGGATCCGGTCGTCGCCGAGGAAGTCCGCCAGCCCCGCGACCGCCGCGAGCGCAGCCATGATCAGGCCGATGGTGAGCAGCCAATGCGACGCCGTCGCCCAGCCGGGTTCGTGGTTCCTCGTGTAGACGATGTCGGTGAGGAACGTCCCGATGAAGCACACGATCGGGAACGGGATCAGCATTGGGTGGATCGGGTGGCCGCCGATCTGCGCGGTGCTGCGCGGGTGCGAATGGGAACGGTCGCCGTCTGTCATCTCCCCTCCTCCTTTGCTTGAAGCATCTCGAAGGACGCCCGCCCGCTTGACGCCGGGAATCGGCGGAAGTTCCCGATTCGGTTGCCGCGGTGGGACTGGCGAAGCTAAGCGCCGGGCCCAATGACCGCGAACAAGCAAGGCGATCCGACGACACTGAACCGGCTCTACGGCCGGTCCAGCGGGCACAAGCTGCGCAAGGGCCAGCAGGAGCTGGTCGACAGCCTGCTTCCCAAGCTCGCCGTTCCGGACGAGGGAGAGATCACGTCGCGCCGCCTGTTCGGTGAAGATCGCCCGCTGCACCTGGAGATCGGCTTTGGTGGCGGCGAGCATCTCGCCTACCGCGCCGATTTGCTTCCCGACCACGGCTTCATCGGCTGCGAGCCGTTCCTCAACGGGGTGGCGACAGCCCTCGCCCACGTCCGCGAGCAGCATCTCGCCAACGTCCGGTTGTGGAGAGGCGACGCACTCGACGTGCTTCGGCGCATCCCGGACGGAGCGCTGAGGTTCATTTACCTCCTCCACCCCGATCCCTGGCCGAAGGCGCGCCATTCGAAGCGGCGGATGGTCAATGATGGCCCGCTGGACCTGATGGCGGCGAAAATGCAGCCGGGCGGGGAGCTTCGGATCGCCACCGATCACCCGGTCTATCTCGAATGGACTCTGATGGTGATGCAGCGGCACCCCCATCAGTTCGAATGGCTCGCGCAAAAGCCGTCGGATTTCCTCGAGCGGCCGGGCGGCTGGCCCGGGACGCGCTACGAGGCGAAGGCCGCGCGCGAGGGCCGCCGCGCTTATTATTTACGGTATCAGCGCTGTTCCTGACCTTTCGCGACTCGCCGGCTCGCCCTACATGGCCCCCGCATGCAGGTCCGTGAAACCGTCCTCGATGCGATCGGCAACACGCCGCTGATCAAGCTCCGGCGAGCGTCGGAGGAGACGGGCTGCAACATCTACGGCAAGGCCGAATTCATGAATCCCGGCCAGTCGGTGAAGGACCGCGCGGCCCTCGGGATCATCTGCGATGCAATCGGCGACGGGCGCTTGAGGCCCGGCGGCATCATCGTCGACGGAACCGCTGGCAATACCGGCATTGGCCTCACCGTCGTCGGCAATGCGCTCGGCATGCGGACGGTCATCGTTATCCCGGAAACCCAGACCGAGGAGAAGAAGGACGCTCTCCGGCTTCTCGGAGCGACGCTCATCCAGGTCCCTGCCGTCCCCTACAAGAACCCCAACAACTACATCAAAGTCGCCGCTCGCCTGGCCGAGCGGCTCAACAACGAAGACCCGGACGGGGCAATCTTCGCCAACCAGTTCGACAACACGGCCAACCGCGACGCGCATGTTAAGACGACCGGTCCGGAAATCTGGGACCAGACGGCGGGCAAGGTGGACGCCTTCGTCAGCGCCGTGGGCACAGGCGGGACGATCGCGGGAGTCGCGCAGGCCCTTCGCTCGCGCAATCCGGACGTCACGATCGCGCTGGCCGACGTGCCGGGCGCGGCGCTCTTCAACTATTACACCGCCGGCGAGCTTCGCGCCGAGGGGAGCTCGATCACCGAGGGGATCGGCCAGGGGCGGATTACCGCCAACCTCGAAGGGCTGAAGGTCGACGAGGCCTTCCTGATTCCCGACGCGGAAATGCTGCACACTCTCTACTCGCTCATGGAGGACGAGGGCCTGGCGCTTGGGACATCGTCGGGGGTCAACGTCGCCGGCGCGATCCGGCTCGCGAGGCAGCTCGGTCCCGGGAAGACCATCGTCACGATGCTGTGCGATCCCGCCACCCGCTACCAGTCGCGCCTCGCGAACGCCGAGTTCCTCCAGTCGAAAGGTCTTCCGGTCGCGCCGTGGCTGGAACGGCCGATCGACGTCCAGCCAGATTTCATCACCGAAACCCAGACCGCCCAGGAAGGAGCAACCCAATGACCGAACTTCGAATCGGCAGCACAGCGCCCGATTTCACCGCGGAGACGACGCAAGGGACCATCAATTTCCACGACTGGATCGGGGACAGCTGGGCCGTGCTCTTCTCGCACCCCAAGGACTACACGCCGGTCTGCACGACCGAGCTCGGCGAAGTCGCCCGGCTGAAGCCAGAGTTCGACAAGCGCAACGCCAAGGTCATCGGGCTGAGCGTCGACAAGGTCGGCGACCACCAGGGCTGGTCGCAGGACATCAAGGATTATAGCGGCCACGAGGTCAATTTCCCGATGATCGGCGACTATGACCTCAAGGTATCGAAGCTCTACAACATGCTTCCCGCCGAAGAGACGGACACCGAAGGCCGAACCGCCGCGACCAACGCCACCGTGCGTACCGTCTACCTCATCGGCCCGGACAAGAAGATCAAGGCGATGCTCATCTACCCGATGAGCTCCGGCCGGAACTTCGAGGAAATCCTACGCCTGCTCGACTCGATCCAGCTGACCGCGAAGCATCCGGTCGCGACGCCGGTCAACTGGAAGCATGGCGACGAGGTAATCATCGCGCCGTCGCTGGCCGACGATGCCGCGCGCGAGAAATTCCCTGGCGGGTGGAAGACCCACAAGCCCTACCTGCGGACCATTCCGCAGCCGGTTGATTGAAGCTGTACCCCTGCGAAGGCAGGGGTCCAGTCCAACTCACGAGAGTCTGGGCTCCTGCCTCCGCAGGAGCACAGGCTTTATTTCGGCTCCAGCCTCAACAGCCGGCCCTGCCCCGGCGCCTCGCCGTCCTCTAGCAGGTAGACGCTACCGTCCGGCCCCTGATCGACGGCCCGGATTCGCGCATTCATCGGCCAAAGGTCGGCCTTGCGGGCCTTGTCGCCGTCGATGTCGACGCGGATCAGCGACTCGCCTGACAGAGCCGGGATGAGCGCATCGCCTTTCCACTGCGGGAACTTGTCTCCCGAATAGATCAGCAGGCCGGCCGGGGAAATCGACGGGTTCCAATAGGCCTTGGGCGGTTCGAACCCGTCGCCAGGCCTGTGATCGGGGATGTCGACGCCATTATAGTTGGTGCCGTTGGAGACGCGCGGGTAGCCGTAGTTGCGGCCCTCGACGATCAGGTTCAGCTCGTCGCCGCCCTTGGGCCCCATCTCGGTCTCCCACAACCGCCCGTCCGGAGCGAAGGCGAGGCCGAGCGGGTTGCGGTGGCCGAGCGTCCAGGTCTCCGCAGGCGTATGGTTGGGTCCGGGCCAGCTCACCTGCCGGCCCGGCGCGCGTTTCGCCGCCTCGCTGTCCTCGGGCGGGTCGGTCACGGTCACGTTGGCCGCGCCGAGGCGTTCATCGCCCCTTCCGCTTGCCGGCTTCCCGTCCAGAGTGAGATGCAGGATCTTGCCCATGGGCAGGCTCGGATCCTGCGCCGGGGTGAAGCGCTGCCGCTCGCCCGCGCTAAGGAACAGGGATTTGCCGTCGGGCGCGAAGGCGATACGCGCGCCAAAATGGCCGCCCGTCCCGCCGGTCGGATTGCGCCAGATCACCTGCAGGTTCTCGAGCTTGGGCGCGCCGCCGAGAACCAGCTTTGCCCGGGCGAGCGCCAGCTGGCTCCCGCCATTCTGCGAGGCCTCGGAAAAGGTCAGGTAGATGAGGCCGCTTCCCGCGAAATCCGGGCTGGCGACGACATCGAGAAGGCCGCCCTGCCCTTGCGCAACGACTTCAGGCGTCCCGCTCACCTTCTGCCGTTGGCCGGTTGCCACGTTAATCAGCCACAGACTGCCTTCCTTCTCGGTGACCAGCGCGGCGTTGGTAAGCGGCAGCCCGCTGCCGGGCAGGAAATCCATCGCCCAGGGCATGGCGAAGTCCATGACCGGCGTGACGATGAAGGGGCGCGACGCCGAAGGCGGCTGCTCGCCGCCCTCACCGCCGGATTGCGCCGAAGTCGTGCCGGAAGCGCTGCATGCCGCGGCGGCCAGCAACAAAAGCGAGGCTTGTATTAAGCGTGTGCTCATCTCAAACATTCCACTCCCGTAAGGGAACTCAGGGGCTGCGATTCTAGCTATAGGTGCAGAATGCAACCGTGCAGCCTTCTTTCCCTCGCCACCGCAGTCCCGGCGCATGTCATCGCACAGGACTCTGCGAAAGAGGCCGCTCGCCGAATCTGGGGCGGCAAGCCAGCCTTGTTCGACCGGCTGTCCGGCGTTTTCGACAATGCCGGGATCGCGCAGCGGCATATCGTCACTCCGGCCGACTGGTATGAGCGGCCCCACGGCTGGCACGACCGCAATGCGCTCTATCTCGAGGCGTCCCAGGATTTGTTCGAGCGGGCCGCGTCCGCTGCCATCGAGAAAGCGGGGTTGAGGCCGGACGAGATCGACGGCGTCGTTACCGTCTCCACCACGGGAATCGCGACGCCGAGCCTCGAAGCACGCGCCGGGCCGAAGCTCGGCCTCAGGCCAGACGTGCGGCGCGTGCCGGTGTTCGGCCTCGGCTGCGCGGGCGGAGTGAACGGGCTCGCGATCACCTCCCGCCTCGCCAGCGCCGACCCTGGCTCCAACTGGCTGTTCGTTACCGTCGAGACCTGCTCGATCTCGATCCGGCTCGACAGCGACGATCCGGCCGCGATCGTCGCCACGGCTTTGTTCGGAGACGGTGCGGCCGCGGCCGTCGTCCGAAGCGGCGCGCACTGCATCGCCCGGATCACCGGCGCTGCCGAAAAGCTCTGGCCCGACACGCAGAGGATCATGGGCTGGGACGTCGAGGATCCCGGACTCGCAGTCG
>JBKPOU010000168.1:0-14224 GCA_046733255.1 Pseudomonadota bacterium | reverse complement strand
CCCCTTGTCGCCGACGGTGGTGGCGGCGGCCACGCGCAGGCGCCCCTCCGGGTCTTTCGTTGCGAGGGGAGCGGCAACCGCTTTCTCGATGTCCTTCACGGTGATGAGGCCGACGCAACGGTCGTCGCGGTCGACGACCAGCAGCTTCTCAATCCGGCGCTGGTGGAGAATCTTGCGTGCCTCGTCCTGGCTGGTCCCGATCGCGACCTTCGCCAGATTGTCTTTCGTCATCAGATCGGAGATCCGCTGCTTCGGATTTTCGGCGAAGCGCACGTCGCGGTTGGTGACGATTCCGACGAGCTTGCCCGATTTTTCTACCACCGGAATCCCGCTGATCCGGTTGATCTTCATGAGCTCAAGCGCTTCCGCCAGCGTCTGGTCGGGGCGCATCGTGATCGGGTTGACGACCATCCCGCTCTCGAAGCGCTTCACTGCCCGGACGGCGGCTGCCTGTTCCTCGAGCGAGAGGTTGCGGTGAAGAACCCCGATTCCACCGAGCTGAGCCAGCGCGATCGCCATGTCAGCTTCGGTGACGGTGTCCATCGCCGAGGAAAGGATCGGGATATTGAGCGGAATCTCGCGGGTGAGGCTGGTTCTCGTGTCGGCCTGGCTCGGAAGGACCGAAGATTCGAGCGGCTGCAGCAGGACATCGTCGAACGTCAGGCCCAGCGGGATATCGGGATAGGGATTCGGGTCGGCCATATCGGCCCATGACAGAGCATGCGCGATTCGCCAAGGGCACGTGCAATCGTCGAAAGATTAAAGGATTGCCAGATGCCGGTTGTCGAAAGCATGCACATATTGGCTCGCAATCGCCACCTTGCGCTCCATCGCGTCGAGCACCGGCACGGTAAAATCGACGCCCGCGAGCTTCGAGCAGCTTTCGAGGTTGCCCGGTGAAAAGACATTCACTTCCAGAATCTTATCACCGACGATGTCGACTCCGACAAGGAACATGCCGTCGGCGATAAGCTTGGGCCGTATCATTTCCGAAACCCTCAGCTCGGCCTCCCCGATCTCGACTGCCTCGGCTTTTGCGCCGGCATGGATGTTGGACCGGATATCATCCTTGGCGGCGACCCGGCGGAGCGCCGCATACTTCCCGTCGACCTGAAGCGGCTTGCCGTTCATCAGGAACAGGCGAATGTCGCCTCTTTTGGCCGCCGGCACATAAGCCTGGGCGATGATGTAGCCGTCGCGGCTGATCGCCTCCATCATCTGGTTGAGGTTGCCCTGGTTCTCCTTGTCGACCTTGAACACGCCCGATCCACCCGAACCCTGTAGGGGTTTCAGGATGATGTTCCCCCTGTGCGCCTTGGCGAAGGCGCGAACGTCGGCCCTGTGCTTTGTAATCAGCGTTTCTGCGCGTGCGTCGGCCGGGAAGCTCTGGAAATAGAGTTTGTTGATGGCTTTCGACAGGCTGTCGGGATCGTTTAGGACGATGACTCCGCGCCTGGCCGCTTCGCGCCCGAACAGGATGCCGGCCTCCATCGCCCACGGTCGGTCGAAGTCGATCGACGGGTCATTGCGAAGCATCAGGATGTCGATGTCGCTGGCGTCGAGGGTCTGCATCTTGCACTCGTCGTCGCTCTTCAGTGCCTTGAAGAATTCCGAGCGGTCCTTGTACTTCCTGACGGGCAGGAAGCGCCCGTGGATCGACAGGCTGTCGTCAGGGTTCAGGACGAAGTCCGATGGCGTGATGTAACAGGCCTTGTGGCCGCGATCGGTCGCCGCATGGGCGAGCGTGGTCGTCGTGAAATTCTCATATTCACGCTCGATGTCGTTGACGAAGAAGGCGATCAGCAAATCCGGTCACTCCAGTTCGAGGAGACGGTCGAAAAAATCTTCGCCGCCGAGCGAGGCAATGCGCATTTTGGCGTCTTCCCGGGCAAGGAACTCGGGAACGAATACGGGCGGATGGAGAAGTCCGCGCTGGAGCAGCTCCTCGACGGCCTCGAGATGCTCCGGAGCGATCTTCCCGAGCCAGAACGGGTCCAGCGAATCACCGCTTGCGACGCGGTCGGTCACCGCCAGGAACCCCTCGAGATAGATCGCGTCCTTCGCGAGCCCGCCTGACCGGAACACTCGCGCCGTAATGTCGAACGCGCCGTTCCGCCCAAATCCATAATCGGCGCATAACGATCGATAGACATCGACGAAGGACGCTCCTCGAATCATGGCGTCGACCGCGACGACCCGGCCGGCGAGCAGCCGCAGCCGGGCTGGAGTGAGTCCTCCCACGGCCCACTCGGCGAATACCCCCAGGCCCTCCTGCACGCCCTCATATCCCGCAAGTCCAGTGCGGAAGATGGTGAGCCCCTGCGCGGCGCCGTTGAAATAGGTAAGCAGATGGACGCTGACTTCATGCGCAAGCAGCGGGTCGAGCCGGTTCGCGGAGATGCTCGAATCGCTCGAGATCATGAGCCTGTCGCCGGAAACGAGCAGCCCCGAAACGTCGTCGCGAACCTCGATCCGGGCCTGGAACCGCTCGTCGATCGAGCGGTAGCGGCCGACGAGTTCGCGCGCCGCGGCGGCCACCTGGGCCGCGTCATGCCGTCCTGCCGAGGTCCGCTTTCCCTTCACTTTGCCGAGGATCGTGCGCGCATAAGCGAGAAGCTCGTCGGTCACGGCTCCGTACAGAAGCATCGACGCCGGCCTGAAGCTCGCCGTGTTGCGCGTCGCAAGCATCGTTAGCTGCATGTCGATCTCACGGCGCTTCTGGCAAAGCAGGCTCTCGAGGAGCAGGTCTTCAAGGAGCGACAGGTCGATCGCATAGAGGTCCCGCTTCACGCTGTCCGGATCGACGGTCAGCGGACGATAACGGAACTCTGGCGCCTGCTGTTCGCCGCCATCGAAGAAGAACTGCCGGGCCTCGGCGGTGTTGATCGGTGAGATGGAAAGCAGGAAATCGTAGCTTCTGGCGAGCGCGTCGAGCTTCTTGTCGGCATTCAGGGCAGCCGCGATGAACGCGCTGCGGCCGAGCGAGCGGGAGTGCGGCGGAGGGGCGTTCGACGATTGTCCGATGAAACCAGCGGCCGCGCAGAGGATGCAATCGATCATCTGGGCAACCAGTTCGTGGGTCAGCTGCGGATAAACCCCGCCGTCCGGCGTGCGGTGGATTTGCGGGACCGCCACAGCGAGGCGCTCCACGCCGCTTGCGTATATCGCGGGCCGCGGAAGCGCGCACAGCCTGGCCTCGGCCCGGTGCGAATCGACTTCGACGTTGTGAGCCGCTTTTGCCATCGCTTCGGCCGCAGCCTGCGCCGCCTTGCCATCCGAAGCGGAAATATCGATCTCCAAAGCGGGAAGCGTCGGCGAATCTTCGCGCTTCGGCTGGGCAGGAGTGTCGGTTAGCTCGACCAGGAGGACGAAGCCGAACTCCTGACGAAGCCGGTCGACGACAAGCTGAAGCGCGCTTGCCGCCTCGTCATCGTCTTCCGGCGGCCAGACCAGATAGGCCGCGCTGTTCACCGCCACGCGCCTGCCGATGGTTTCGCCGTCCCCGCGGTGGAGGAGCAGGAACGGAAGCCAGCGATCGATGTGGATGCGTCCGCCCGTCGCGAATGTCTCGCGAAGCTCGCCATGCGGGCCGAAGCGAAGCTCGCCCGGATCGTTGGCGACATTGCGGCTCGGCCGGCCGCTCATCGCAACAGCTCATCGCATTTCGCGGCGGTGAAGTTGACGAAACGCCGCATGGCCGTGAGCTCCGCTTCGTCGCCGGTGCCGGTCCATTCGTCCATGTAGAATTTCTTGAATTCGAAGGCGATCGCACAGCCGCGCTGCGGATAGCGTTCGTGAACGAAACGCGCCTGGTAGCCCCTCCCCTCGAACGCGACATTCTCCCGGACGTCGAGCTTGCGGCCGTTGAACTCGAATTCCCGGAGCGCATCCGTGAGCGGATCGATCAGGAACGCCCAATGATCGCGAGGCATCGAAAAGGTGCCGATATTGATGTCGGGCGCTTTTTCCTGGGGCGTGGGATCGGAGTCCGGGCCGTCGCGGCGGTGGTTGTAGCTGTGCACGTCGACGAGGACGAAGCGCTGGTGCCGGCTCGCGACGCCGTCGAGCAGCTGGCCGAGCATCCGGTAATAGTCCGAGTGCATCGCCAGCGAGCGCTCGACGAATGATTCCTCCAGCTCCCGCTTCCAAACCTTGAGGCCCCAGGATTCGTCCGGCGTTCGATACACTGCGGACTCCGGCGGACGGTTCAGGTCGAACTCAAACCGGGAGCGGTGCGCAACGACGTGGGTCGGTATGTCGAGCACCGACTGTCCGGTGAACGGATCCTCTTCGCGCAGGCGTTCCGAATCCGGCAGCGCAATCAATTCGGCGGCTTCCGGCCGGAGATCGTGACCATCATGAATCGCGGTCGCCACGATCGGTCCCGGACCGCTCTGGACGGTCCACCAGCGCTCGCAGGAAACTGCCATGGCACCAATAGCGCTTGGAACCCGCTTCGGTTTCGTAGCGGCCGGATCGTTACAGAAGCGGGCGAATCGCCTCGATCCACCGCTCGGTGATCGGCGAGAGGTCATCCGGGAGGAAATCGAGGCTGGACTCGCGGACCTGCTCGACCTCCCAACTCCAGCGGTGCGGGCGATAGTGAACGTCGCGGACGAGGACGAGCGAGGCATTGTCGCGCTTGAAATTGACCCGCTCGAGGAAGTCGCGCGCCAACGCGGCTTTGCCGTGGGAAACCAGCCCGATCTCCTCGCGGAGCTCACGAAGCGCCGCCTCGACGGGGTCTTCGTCTTGCGACCGGCCTCCACCTGGAAGGCGCCATCCGCGGGCGTAGCGCAACTTCACGAGAATGATCTTGCCTTCGGGAGTCAAAGCAACCGAATGCGCGCCGTAGGTGACCGGCCGCTGCAGGAACCACAGGCCGCTGAGCACCGAGTGGGCCGCGGTGAGAACCACCCTCAATGCGCGATCCGCAGCCCGGCTCACGCGCGGTCCAGCAACCGCCTCGCGGCCTCGAGGTGCATTCGCTCGATCATTTCCCCTTCGAAGCGCTCCGCGCCGCCGCCGTAATCCTCGACAAGCCGGCGAGCGCGGGCGAGTTCCTCCTCGCCCGGCGAAAAGGCGCGGTTGCAGGGCTCGATCTGCCTCGGGTGGATAAGGCTCTTGCCGTCGAAGCCGAGCCGCCGCCCTTCGGCGCATTCGGCGGCGAACCCGTCGAGGTCCTCGAGGTCGTTGAACACACCATCGAACACCGCGATGCCCGCTGCCCGCGCCGCGAGCACGATCGTCTGCAGCGCCGTCGAGATCGCCGAGCGATCCTTGCCGGTCGGAACCCGCAGCTCGGCGCGCAGGTCGTTCGTGCCGGCAATGAGGGCGGCGCACTCCGGCGCGATCTGCGCCGCGGCAAGCACCCCTCCCGCCGTCTCGATCATCGCCAGCATCGGCTTCGACACCGCTTCCGCCACCTCATGGACGAGGTGCGCGGACGATGCGCGCGGAAGCACCGCGAACGCGGCGTCAGACCGGGCCACGGCATCGACGTCCAGCGAATGCCATTCGCTTCCCACGCCATTGAGCCGGATCGCCACCGGCATCGGCCAGTCAGCGGCAACCGCCTCAACCGCAGCCGATCGCGCATCCTCCTTGTCCTCCGGCCTGACCGCGTCTTCGAGGTCTAAGATGACGAGATCCGCCGCGGATTCCCTGGCATGGCCGATCGCCCGCGGGTTTGACGCGGGAAGGAACAGCACCGACCGGACCAGGTCGAGGGCGCGCCTCACTTCGATTTTCCTTCCGTTCGCATGCTGCACGAAGCATCATGGCCGCAGACTAGAGCGGGGACAAACATGTTGACCACCTTCATGAGCGCGATCGCAGTACTCGCGCTGCTGTTTGTGATGATGAGCGTCAAGATCGTCCATCAGGGCTATCGCTTCACCATCGAGCATTTCGGGCGATTTACTCGCGTGGCCGAGCCCGGGTTCAATTTCGTTCCTCCATTTTTCTATCGTGTCGGCCGCCGCATAAACATGATGGAACAGGTTCTCGACATCCCGGGCCAGGAGATCATCACCAAGGACAATGCGATGATCGCCGTCGACGGAGTCGTCTTCTTCCAGGTCCTCGACGCGGCCAAGGCCGCCTACGAGGTCAGCGATCTCTACATGGCGCTCATGGCCCTTTCGACAACCAACCTCAGGACCGTAATGGGCTCGATGGACCTCGATGAGACCTTGTCGAGGCGCGACGAGATCAATGCGCGTCTTCTTTCGGTAGTCGACCAGGCGACCGAGCCGTGGGGGGTGAAGATCACCCGAGTCGAGGTTCGCGATATCCGGCCGCCGAGCAATATCGTCGAAGCGATGGCGCGGCAGATGAAGGCGGAGCGCGAGAAGCGCGCGGTGATCCTCGAAGCCGAGGGACAGCGCCAGTCGGAAATCCTCCGCGCCGAAGGCCAGAAGCAGTCGCAGATCCTCGAAGCCGAAGGCAATCGCGAACGCGTGTTCCGCGAGGCCGAGGCCCGCGAGCGCGCCGCCCAGGCCGAGGCCGCCGCGACTAAGGTCGTCAGCGACGCAATCGAGGGTGGAAGCGCCCAGGCGATCAATTATTTCGTCGCCCAGAAATATGTCGAGGCGCTGGGCAAGTTCGCGACCTCGCCCAACGCGAAGACCATCCTGTTCCCGGTCGAGGCCACCCAGCTGATGGGGACGCTCGGCGGGATCGGCGAACTTGCCCGCGAGGTGATGAACGACTCGAGATCGGAAACGGCGAAGGCGGAAAGTGGAAAGAAGGCCCGCGGCGCGCGCCCGGCACTTCCGGGCGTTCCTCGCGTCGAGGGCTGAGCGGGCATGTTCGAGGACATCGATCCCGGCTGGCTGTGGATGATCGGCGGAGTGCTGATGCTGGCGGCGGAGATCGTCGCGCCCGGCGTTTTCCTGGTCTGGATCGGGATTGCCGCGATCGTGACCGGACTGTTCGCGCTCCTATTCGGAATCGGGGTTGCGGGCCAACTGGGCCTGTTCGCGCTTTACTCGGTGCTTGCGGTGCTGGTCGGGCGGCGGGTCTATGCGGTGAAAGGAATCGAGCACAGCGACCCGAGCCTCAACAACCCGTCGTTTCGCCTTGTCGGCAAGCGAGTCCTGGTCGTCCAGCCCGTCGACGAGGATGGTGGCCGAGTGCGCGTCGGAGACAGCGAATGGAGCGCCCGCGGCGGACCTGCACAGCCCGGCGAGCGGGTGCGGATCACCGGGGTTGAAGGAAACTGCCTGATCGTGGAGGTTGAGCGGCAGCTTTCCTGAATCCTGACCCGGAGTGCCGTCCTTGAACCAGAGCTCGTTCAGCCGCCGCCAGGCGCTTGCCGTCCTTGCTTCGTCCGCCGCGATGCCGCTCGTTTCCGCCTGCGCCCGGGCAGTCGCGGTTGCGACCCCTGCACCAGCGCCTGTTCCGCCCGCCGTGGCGCCGGTTCCAACCGAAGCCGATGCGAAGGTCCTGCTCGACGGGATTGCCGAGAACCTGCTCCGGATGTCGCCCGAGAGCGCCACCGGCCTCGGCATCGATACCGGCCCGCGAGCGCCCCTTCGCTCCCAGCTCAGCGACCGGTCGGCGACCGGCCAGCAAGCCGTCGCGAATCTCCTTCGAAGCGATCTCGCGCGGGCGCAGGCGTTCGACGACACCGCGCTCGACTTCCAGATGCGCACGAATATCGAGGTCGTCCGAAGCTCCTATTCGACCGCTCTGGAGGGCTTCGCATTTCCATACGGCGACGTCGCCGTCGGCGGCTGGCGCAACACGCCCTATGTCGTGATCCAGAATGTCGGCGCATGGCTCGACGTGCCCCAGCTGCTGGTGAACGACCAGCCGCTCGAAAACGCGGCCGACGCCGAAGCCTATCTCTCGCGCCTTTCGAGCTACGCCAAGCAGCTCGATGGCGAGCTCGGACGGCTCCAGTCGGCACGCGCGATGGGGCTGGTCCCGCCGAGCTTCCTCCTCGACAAGACCCTTCCCCCGCTCCGGCAGTCAGCGAAGAAGGCGCTGAAGGGCGGCGATATCGTCGACGCGCTCGTCGAGAAGACCAAGAAGAACGGCATCGCCGGCGACTGGGAAAAGCGCGCGCTTGCAATCGCCGCCAACGAAGTCGCGCCCGCGCTCCAGCGCCAGGTCGAGGAGCTTGAGGCGGAGCGGAAGCTCGCAACCGACGATGCGGGAATGTGGGCCCGCCCCCAGGGCGAGGACTATTACCGCTGGGCGCTAAAGGCCGGGACGACGACGACCATGTCGCCGCAGGAAATCCATGCGATGGGCCAGGAGCAGCTCAAAGGGCTGCACGCTCGCATGGACGAAATCCTGAAGGAGGTGGGGTACACCAAGGGGTCGGTCGGCGACCGCATGAACGCGCTCGCCAAGGACCCGAAGTATAAATTCTCCGAAGGCGACAAGGGCCGAAAGGAGATCATGGACTTCATCCACGACCGGCTGGCGTGGATCAATTCGCAGCTTCCCCGCGCGTTCAACACGCTCGTCCACCCGAACATGGAAGTGAAGCGCATGGCGCCGGAGCAGGAGCCGGGCGCCCCGACCGCTTATGGCGGCGCCGGCTCAATCGACGGGAAGATTCCCGGCCGGTTCTGGATCAACCTCCGAAGCACCGACCTGCACCGCAAGTACAGCCTTGCGGACCTCGGTTTCCACGAGTCGATCCCGGGCCACATCTGGCAGGGCGAATATACGCATAACGAGCCGCTCATCCGGCAGATGCTGGCGTTCAACGCCTATTCCGAAGGCTGGGCGCTCTATGCGGAGCAGCTAGCGGACGAGCTCGGAGCCTATGACGGCAACCCGGTCGGCCGCCTCGGTTATCTCCAAGCGATCTCCTTCCGCGCGGTCCGGCTGATCGTCGACACCGGCCTTCACGCGATGAAGTGGACGCGCCAGCAGGGCGTCGACTTCTTCGTCAACGTCAACGGGTCGAACGCGCTGGAGGTCGCCAACGAGGTCGACCGCTATTGCGCCTGGCCGGGCCAGGCTTGCGGCTACAAGGTCGGCCACAGCACCATCAACCGCCTCCGCGACCAGGCGAAGGCGGAGCTAGGCCCAAAATACGACCTCAAGGCTTTCGACGACGCGGTGGTGCTAGGGGGCAATGTCCCGATGGACGTGCTCGCCAAGAACGTGGCCGAATATATTGCGAGAACGAAGGGGCTTTAATCGGACACGACTGGGCGTGTCCGTTTTCGACCCATTGCGGACACTAGAGCCTACCAATCGTCCTGGAGACCCACCTTCCGTCGGACCCAGCGCCTGTAAAAAACGAAGAGCAGAACAGTCGCGGGGATAGCACCGTAGACGATCACCACTCTGCCTAGCTCTTCCCAGACCCCTGGTTCGCGACACCCACCCGGTTCAAGCTGGCACGCGGGCACGTATGGCACCGGGAAGAACCCGAGCACGAACACAGCCACGATAAACCAGAACACTACCGCAGCCGCGGCAAATGCAAGATAATACAGGTAGCGGAGCTGTTTCATGTCGGAGACTCTCGCCGCAACTGGCGACGAGTTCAATGTCTGCTTTCCACCCAAAACGGACGCGGCAGCTTTCGACCCATTGCGGACACTAGGCCTTCGGTGGTTTGGGCCACGCGCCTGCCTCGACGGCGGCAATCACATCCCCGACTGTGACGGGAATCATCTTGTCGCGTGGTCCCCATCGCCAATATGCCCAGAGCGTCGCGGCCAGCAACGCTACCAGCAACACAGCACTCCAGAACGTTGGCAGGCCAGCAAAGCCTGCGATTGCTCCACCGATGAGGACGGCTGGCACGAGAACCAGCACAGTCAGGCAAGAAACCCCTTCGGGTCCGAAGTGACTGCTCCAATGTTCCCCGAGATGCGTGAAGTCTGTTCCGAAGCGTTCGTGGACGCTCTTGAAGAAGTCCACCGCGTCGTCACCGTCCATGCCAAGGTCTTGGAGGAGTCGATCTGAAAGTTGGACCCTTTCACGGGCTAGGCCCCGTTCGTTGGCAACTAAGTCTATGACTTCGCCTTTTAGGTCGCGGCTTGCCATGGGCCGATAGTCGCCAATCAGGCACAGGTTGGCAATGTCCGCTTTCCACCCAAAGCGGACATTAGCCGGACGACTGCGCTAGCTCGGCTCTACGATCCTGATCCCGAGCTCGCTAAGGTGCTTCGCCGGAACCTCGGCAGGCGCCTTCATCATCAGATCCTCGGCCTTCTGGGTCATCGGGAAGAGAATGACCTCGCGGATGTTCGGCTCGTCGGCCAGCAGCATGACGATGCGGTCGATGCCTGGCGCGGAGCCTCCGTGCGGCGGAGCGCCGTACTTGAAGGCGTTGATCATGCCGGCGAAGTTAGTGTCGACCTCTTCACGCGTGTAACCGGCGATCTCGAACGCCTTGTACATGATGTCGGGGCGGTGATTGCGGATCGCGCCGCTGCTCAGCTCAACGCCGTTGCAGACGATGTCGTACTGGTAGGCGAGGATGTCGAGCGGGTCCTTGCTCTCCAGCGCTTCGAGCCCGCCCTGCGGCATCGAAAACGGGTTGTGGCTGAAGTCGACCTTTTTCGCGTCCTCGTCATATTCGTACATCGGATAGTCGACGATCCAGCAAAATCGGAACGCGCCCTTCTCGATTAGGTCGAGTTGCTCGCCAACCCGCGTGCGGGCGAGTCCAGCCAGCTTGGCGGCTTCGGCTTCCTTGCCGGCGGCGAAGAAAATCCCGTCGTCGGGGCCAAGACCCATCTCCTCGGCGATTTTGTCCATGCCTTCGGTGCCGTGGTTCTTGGCGATCGGCCCACCCCATTCGCCGCCCTTGCGCGTCGCATAGCCTAGCCCTGCGAAGCCTTCGCTCCGCGCCCAATCGTTCATATCGTCGAAGAACTTGCGGCTCTTGTCGGCGGTGTTCGGAGCGCCGACCGCGCGGACGACCGCCCCCTTCTCGACCAACCCAGCGAACAGGCCGAAGCCCGAGCCTTTGAAATGATCTCCGACGTCATGGACCAGCAGCGGGTTGCGCAGGTCCGGCTTGTCGGAACCGTATTTCAGCATCGAATCCTTGTAGGCGATGCGCGGGAATTCCCCGGCCGGAGTGACGCTCCGTCCGTCGGCGAATTCCTCGAATACACCGGCGAGCACCGGCTCGATCGCCGCGAACACGTCTTCCTGCGTCACGTAGCTCATCTCGAAGTCTAGCTGGTAGAATTCCCCGGGCGAGCGGTCGGCCCGCGCGTCCTCGTCGCGGAAGCAGGGCGCGATCTGGAAATATTTGTCGAAGCCCGCGACCATGATCAGCTGCTTGAACATCTGCGGCGCCTGCGGGAGCGCGTAGAACTTGCCCGGGTGGACGCGGCTCGGGACGAGATAATCGCGGGCCCCCTCGGGCGAGCTGGCGGTCAGGATCGGGGTCTGGAACTCCATGAACCCCTGCTCGATCATCCGGCGCCGGATCGACGCGATCACGGCCGAGCGGAGCATGATGTTGCGGTGCATCTGCTCGCGGCGAAGGTCGAGGTAGCGGTAGGTAAGGCGGATATCCTCGGGATACTCCGCTTCGGTCGCCACCGGCATCGGAAGCTCCTCGGCCCGCGACTGGACTTCGACTTCTCGGGCGACGACTTCGATCTCGCCGGTCGGCAGCTTGGGGTTGACCGCCTCTGCGGAGCGGGCGACGACTTCGCCAGTCACGGTGACGACCGACTCCAGCTTCAGCGAATCGAGCAGCTTCTGGACGGGATTATCCTCGTCGGCGACGATCTGCGTGATCCCATAATGGTCGCGAAGGTCGATGAAGAGCACCCCGCCATGGTCGCGCCTGCGATGTATCCAGCCCGACAGGCGCACCGTCGTTCCAACGTCCGTCGAGCGCAACTCTGCGCATTTATGGGTGCGGTAGGCGTGCATGTCCGTCATTCTCTATGAACGTCATCCCGGGCTTGACCCGCGACCCGCCTTTCCCTTCATCGTAAAGGCAGGCAGACCCCGGCTCGAGCCCGGGGCGACGATGGTTGGAAGTCGCGGCGGCGCTTCCCTTTCGGAAAGCCTTTTGTCAACCCGAACTGGCGGCTATTGCGCCCGCAATCCTATGAAGATTCATCCCCTGATTACGAAGACCGACGCGCTTTCCGACCTGGTGAAGCGTCTCTCGCAGCATCCGTTCGTCGCCGTCGACACGGAGTTCATGCGCGAGAACAGCTACTGGCCGGACCTTTGCCTTATCCAGATCGCGAGCACCGAGGAGGCGGCGGCGATCGATCCGAAGGCGGAGGGCATCGACCTCTCTCCGCTTCTCGACCTGATCGTGAACAACGAAGAGGTGCTTAAGGTCTTCCATGCGGGGAGCCAGGACCTGGAGATCGTCCACAACCTGACCGGAAAGATGCCCAAGGCCCTGTTCGACACTCAGATTGCGGCGATGGCTCTCGGGCACGGCGAGCAGGTCGGCTATTCGAACCTCATCGAGTCGATGCTCGGCCACAGCCTCGACAAGGGCGCGCGCTTCACCGACTGGAGCCGCCGGCCGCTCGACAAGAGGCAGATCGACTATGCGATCGCCGACGTCACCCACCTGGCCAAGATTTTCCCGCGCCTTGTCGAGAAGCTGAAGAAAACCGGCCGGGGCGCATGGCTCGACGAGGAAATGGAACGGCTCGCCGACCCGTCGAGCTTCGCCTTCGAGCCTGAGGACGCATGGAAGCGGCTTCGCCTTCCGACCCGCAACCCCACCGTCCTCGGCCGCTTGAAGGCACTCGCGGCCTGGCGCGAGACCGAGGCCCGGTCGAAGAACATCCCGCGGGGGCGTATCGTCAAGGACGACACGCTCGTCGAGCTCGCCGCCCATCCACCCAAGACCCAGGAGGATCTTGCCAAGGTCCGTGGGCTCTCTACCGGGTGGAAAAGCAACGATATCGGCGCCCGCCTCATGGCTGCGGTGGCGAAGGCGAAGCCGCTCGACCATGACGAATTGCCCTCGCGTGAGCCGAGGCGCCCTGGCCTGACGAAGGACGCAGCGCTGGTCAGCGACCTCCTCAAGCTCCTCCTAAAGATCCGCGCCAAGGAAAGCGGTGTCGCGCCGAGGCTGATTGCCCGCAGCGACGACCTCGAATCGCTCGCCGCCGGTGTGCGCGATTTGAACATCCTTAAAGGTTGGCGGTTTGAGGAGTTCGGCCGCGACGCCCTCGCTCTGGTTGAAGGGCGGCTGGCGTTCGCGATCGAGAATGGAAAGCTCAAGATGAGCCGAATCGCCGAGGAGGTTGAAGCGTGAATGGACAAATCGCGATCATGGCCGGGATATTCTTCGCCGTGAGCGCCTGTGCGACCAATCCACCGGCGGATGCAGCGCCCCCGATTCACGGCGCGACGGGCGGCGGCACCTGCGATCCGGCCAACATCCAGCAGTTCGTCGGCCAGGAAGCCACGGCCGACGTCCAGGCGGCGATGAAGCAGGTCTCCGGCGCGTCGATCGTCCGCATCGTTCCGCCGGGCACCATGATCACAATGGAATATTCGCCGCAGCGGCTGACCGTCTACACGGACGCGAACAACCGCGTCGACAGGATTGCCTGCAGCTAGCTGTCGATCATTCCCGATTCGATGAGCGCGCGGCGGACGGTCGGAAGGCTTATTCGCGCACGTTCGGCAATCGCGTAGCGATCGACACATTCCACTGCCCGCTCGATCGTCCAGTAATCGCGGTGCAACCGCTCGGTCATGAATCGCAGCGCTTCCCTGGGCACGTGAAGGCCCCGGTCGGCGAAATGAAGCTCGATCAGCGCCTGGAAGAGCGCATCGTCCGGCTCCCCGATTCGAGCGACCGGTGTAACGGCGAGCCGAGTCCTCAGGTCGGGGAGGGAAATTTGCCATTCCGGCGGGACCCGATCGACGATCATGACGAGCGGACGCCCGCTTTCCTGCGCCGCGTTCCAGGCGTGGAACAGCTCCTCTTCATCGGTCCGGTCGGCCTGGTCGACGACTCGCCCGCCCACCCGTTCGACGAAATTGCGCGCGAGTAGCGTTCGCCCGGAGCGGCGCGGCCCGGTCAGGAGCGTCGCCTTGACCGGCCACAGGCTCCACTTGCGGAAATGCTCGAACGCCTCGCGGTTGCCGTCGGTGACGATCAGTCGCGATTCGCCCTGGCTTTGCGGCCAGTCCAGCGGGAGCGCGATCTGCTCCCTTCCAATGCTCATTGCGATCCGCCCTGCGGCGGGGCGTCGGCACTGGCCGTCGTCTTGTTCTGAACTGCGGGAGTGGT
>JBKPOU010000167.1:0-11347 GCA_046733255.1 Pseudomonadota bacterium | reverse complement strand
CCGTTGGTCCGGGTCCGTCAGCGATATCGTCCCGTTGACCACCGCGTAGGCATCTTGCCGCGAGACCTCGGAATTGGTCCCTTCGAGGAAATGGCCTCCAAGGTACCGTCCGTCGAGCTGGAAGGCGAGCTCACCGAATGTCAGCGGGAATGCGTAGCGCGCGAGAGCATTGAGGCTGAAGTGCGGCGCCTGCGGCATTTCGGCGTTTTCAGTCCCCGTGCCGGGAATCACCGCCGGCACAAAATCCACGCTTGAATCGAGGAATGCCGCGCCAAGGGCGAAGTCCAGGTTCCGAGCAGGGTGAGCAAACAGCTCGATCTCGCCGCCCTTCACGGTCGCATCGGAATTCGTCACCTGCGGCTGCAGCCCCGTCAAGGCGAATGCCTGATAATCCTTATAGTCGTAATAGAAGGCCGTGGCATTCAGCCGCGTGCCCGGCGCGATCGTCCACTTCTCGCCCAGCTCGAACGAATGCAGCACTTCATTGCCGTGCCGGAAGTTTGCAAGTTCGACCGTCGGCGCAGGCGACCAATTGCCGCCCTTCATTCCGCGGTTGTAGGACAGGAAGAACAGCAGGTCGTCGTTCGGCTTGTAATTCAGCTGAACGCGTGCAGCCCAGTCGCCGTAATCGATCTTGTCATGACCCGCGAATTCCGGATGTTGGGCAATCTGGTCGGCGAAGTCGAATATCTCCGTGCCGCTCGGGATGCCCTGATCCTCCATGTTGAAACTGATCTGGTTGAATTTGATCTTCTTATTGTCTTGCGACCAACGAAGACCGACGATTCCGGTCAGTTGCGGCGTGAAGTCGTATTCGCCCTGGCCGAAAATCGACCAGTTCCGGGAGTCGAGATCCACGTGTGACTCTATCCGGCCTTCGGGCGAGCCCGTGATTATCCCCGACGCGTTGAACCCACCGTTGAAATCCATGTTGAGGTAGTAGGCGCCGACCTGCCACCGGAACCGGTCCATGGAGCCGGACAGCCGCAGTTCCTGCGACCATTGCTTGTAGTCTGCGATGGTTTCGAACGGGAAGAAGATCAGGCCGCCGCCGGCGTCCTCGATGTAGAATTTGTCCATCGAGGTGTAATTGCCGATGTAGGTCAGATCGATGTTGTCGGCGAGCCGATGCGTTAGCCGTGCAGTCCCCGACCGGACCTTGCGGTTGAAGAATGTGTCTTCGTCCGAGGCGTGCTTCCATACGCTCCCGGTTATCGGGCCGCTCGTGGGGATCCCGAGGCCGGTGTCCGGATCACCCTCGGCAAAGCGCACGATGTACTGCCCCGTCGGGACATCGTGGTCCTTGGAATAATAGCCAGTCAGGCTGAGCAAAGTCTCCGGACCCAGGTCGAACTGGACGTTCGAGCGAAGCGCGTAGCCATTTGCGCCTTGCGACGTCCGGCCGAGCGCCTGCCGCCCGGGCCCACCGTCAGCCGGAAAAGGATTGAAGCCGGCTTTGATGTAGCCATTCGACGTTTCCCACCGTCCGGCAATGCGAGCCCGGATCGTGTTGGTTAGAGCGCCGCCCACGGCGCCTTCGGCGCTATAGGTGCCGAAGTCGGCGATAGTCGCTTCGGCGTAGCCGTTCAGCTGCGTCTCCGAAGCATCCCTAGTCAGGAAGTGGATGAGGCCGCCTGTAGCATTGCGGCCGAACAACGTTCCTTGCGGACCGCGCAAGACCTCGACGCGCTCCATGTCGAACATCTGAAGCCCGAGGGCATTCATGCTGCCCATGTAGACTTCGTCGATATAGACCGCGACAGGCGCCTCGAGGTTATCCTGGAAGTTGTTCTGCGAAATGCCGCGCAGGTTGAAAGTCGTGAACGCGGGCGTCCACGTGGAGACGTTCAAGCTTGGAACCTGCTGGCTGATCTGCTGCATGTTGCTCAAGTGCAGCGTTTCGAGCGCGTCGCCCGACAGCGCCGTCACCGAGATGCCGACATCCTGCAGCTTCTCCTCGCGTTTTTGCGCGGTCACGACGATGTCGTTGGAGAACACGCCCTGATCCTGCGGAGCCTGCGCTACGCCCTGGGTGACTTCCTGGCTTTCGACGGGCGTGTCCTTGGGCGCCTGGGGCTGCGGTTCGGTAACGGGCGGTGCAGTTGTTTCCTGCGCAAATGCTGGCGCCGCCTGAACCATGCTCGCCAGCGCGCTGCCGGCATAAAGAGCCGCGAACCGAGCCTTCATCACGTTGCCCCCTCTTCTCGCGCGCCCCCAAGAGTCGCGCTCTTAGGACGGTATGCTTAACATGTTAAATTCCGCCCCCGCAAGCGGCGTTTCGATTGACCATGCGCCGGCCCTAGAGATCGAGAGTCAGGGAAGGAGTCTTCGAGCGTGAGCAGCAGATCGTCATCAACTTGCCGGATGCACGCTCCTCGTCGGTGAGGACGTAATCGCGATGGTCCGGCTCGCCGGAACAGACCGGAGTCACGCATGTCCCGCACAGACCCTCGCGGCAGGAGAAGGGAACTTCGAACCCGTTCTCCTCGAGCACTTCAAGGATCGACTTGTCCGCGGGAATCACGAACTCGGCACCGCTGCGCTGCAAGGATACAGTGAATGAGTCCGATGTCAGGTCGGGATCGGGCTCGGGAGCCGTAAAGAACTCGAAGCGCACAGTGCCCGCGGGCATTTGCTCGGTGGCGACTTTCACTGCGTCCATCAGCGGCGTGGGCCCGCAACAGTAGATGCGTTCGCCCGCAGTCCAGCTGGCGGTTGCCTGCGCAACGTCCAGCACCTGGCCGCTCTCGTCGTCGAAATGGAATTGAGCCTCGCTCGTCGCCAGTGCGCACAATTGCTCGTAGAAGGCCGCGCGCTGGCGGCTTCGCGCGGCATAAATCAGCCGCCATGGCTTGCCCTCGGCGACGCACCAGCGGATCATCCCCATGATCGGCGTGATCCCGATGCCGCCCGCGATGAACAGGAACCGCTCGCCTGCGGGATCGATCGGAAAATTGTTCTTCGGAGCGCTGATCTTGAGCTGCATCCCCGCACGGATGCTGGAGTGCACGTAGGCGGACCCGCCACGGCTGTCGGCGGCCCGGCCGACACCGATCACGTAGCGGTCCTTCTCCCGCCAGTCGTTCGTCAGGGAATAATGGCGGAGCAGACCATTCGGCAGGTGCACGTCGATATGAGAACCCGGATCGAACGGATGCAATTGCTCCCCGCCGATCGCCCGCAATTCGAGCGTCATCACATCGCAGGCTTCGGCGCGAACGTCGGCCACCTGCACGGTCAGTAGTTGCGCGGCTGTCACGCCCGCTCCTGTGGCAATCGTTCCATGCATCTCAAGCGGCGATCATTCCGCGGCGATCGCCGGCTCCGGCTGCGGCGAAAGCTGCGGCGGGCCCTCCCCCGCCTGCTCGGCCTGGATCAGCTTGTCCATCGTGTAACGGAAGTGCGACAGCGCCACGTCCGCCGCCACGGCCACGAGCTTGAAGCTGGGGTCGGCGTCGAGCATCTTCTGCTGCTCTTCGATGATCTCCTTGTCCTCCATGAAGCCTTCGATGAGGCTGTCGAGAAGCGACATCGAGATCGTGTAATCCTCTCCCTCGAAATCGTTTAGATAGTTCCAGAAGAAGTGCGTCGTGCGCTCGGTCTCCGGAGTCATGAACTGGCAGTTGCGGAACTCGCGGGTGCCCGGGACGGCCTCACCGTTCTCCGCGCCTTTGCCGGCGGGAGCGAACAGCGTTTCCATCAGGAAGATTCCAGGAACGATCATGCGCGCGATGTTTCGGCGGTCGACCTTGTCGTTCTTGTTCGGGATGACCTTGCGGAGGAACGGCGGCGGGTCGCTATTCATGTGCCAGCGCACGACGCGGAAGCCGTCGGGAAGCCGCTCGATCGGATTGGGCTTCGACACGTAGGCATATTCCTCGGACCCGCCGAGCGTGTTCGTGTGGACGAACGCCAGGTGATTGAAGTCGCTGAGGTTGTCGACGATCAGCAGATAGTTTGAATCATAGTGGAGGTAGGCCGGAATGCCCTTCCACTTGGGATCTTCGAGATAGGGAACGTCGAGGATGGTCGAGGGATCGGCGAGGGCGGGATCGCCCATCCAAATCCACAGCAGGTGCTGCTTTTCGACGACCGGATAGCTCTTCACTCCGAGCTGCGGAGGAATCCTGTCCTGCCCGGGGATCTGCACGCATTTGCCGGACGGGTCGAACTTCAGGCCGTGGTACATGCAGCGGACGCAATCGCCCTCGATCCGGCCCTGCGACAGCTTTGCTCCGCGATGGCAGCAACGATTGTCCAGCGCTACAATCTGTCCGCTTTCGCCTCGGTAAAAGACGACGGGCTGGTCGAGGAGTCGCCGCTCGAGCAACTTCCCGTCCATGACCTCGTGGTCCCATCCGCCCACATACCAGCAGTTCTTGAAGAACATCTCTGCTTCTCCCGTCGCGCCGGGCGCGCAGCCCGGCCGCCGGCGCAAGGCGCCGGTCTTCAGGACTCCCTTACTCCAACACGGCGTGCAAATTTAGCTGGCTTTTCTGGAAAGATTGTTCATCCGTGTAGACAATGAACTGGGAAGATCTCGATATCTTCTGCCACGTGATCGACCACGGCAGCTTCAGCGGAGCCGCCCGAGTGCTGAGCAGGCCCAAGTCGAGCGTGAGTGCATCGGTCGCCCGGCTCGAAGCTCGGCTCGGCACCCGCGTGATCGAGCGGACGACGCGCCGCCTGCGCCTCACCGAAGCCGGCGAATCCCTCTATCGCGAAATGTCGCCATTGTTCGGCCATATGCGCGAAGCGCTGGGCAATGCCGCGGCGAAGGGCCAGTCCGTCAGCGGCCGCCTGCGTATCGCCGCCCCCTACGAGTTCGGGGCCCATCACCTGGGCGCCGTGGCGTGCAAGATGCTGAGCGAGCATCCCGAGCTGGAAGTCGACATCGACGTCGAACACCAGCCGGTGAACCTCTTCGATCAGCAGTATGACATCGTGTTCACGATGATCGACCGCGATCTGCCCTCGACCAGCGGAGCGGTTCGGCGGGTGTTTTCGCTAGAGCGCGGTCTCTTCGCCTCGCCGCGGCTAGTGCAGGAAAACGGCCGGCCGCAAACGCCCTACGACCTCAAGCACCTTCCGCTGCTCGCTGCCGCATCGGATACAGACTGGGACTTCACGGATTCGGCCGGCGGGAAGCACGCAATTCCCGTCGCAGCACCTCGCCTTCGAAGTTCGAACGCGGGCATCCGCCTGCAGGCTGCTCTCGAGGGGTTGGGCGTTGCCCGGATTACTGCCACCTATTGCCAGCCGGCAGTTGCGGCAGGCAGCCTGGAGCGTCTCCTCGAGGATTATGAGTGCGCCCCGCTGCGCGTCTATGCGCTGCTCCCGGCTCGGCGGCTGATGCCGATGAAGGTGCGCCTATTCCTGGACAGCCTCGAGCTGATGTCGAAATCAGCTATCGACGCTCACTGATGAACGACCTGGACCGACGTATATTCCTTGAGGCCCAGCTCTCCGAACTCGACGCCCAGCCCCGATCCCTTCACACCGCCGAATGGCGCGAAGGGCTTGATCGCGCCATGGTTGTTCACCCAGGCAGTCCCGCATTCCAGCCGCCCAGCCACGGCCTTCGCCTTGTCCACATCTGACGACCAGGCAGAACCACCAAGCCCGACATCGAGCCCGTTCGCGCGCTCGATCGCATCTTCGAGATCGGTATAGCGGATGACGGGAAGCACCGGGCCGAACTGCTCCTCGTCGACGATGCGCATCCCGTCCGTGGCGTCGGCGACGATGGTTACCGGGTAGAAGAAGCCAGGGCTTTCTGGCGCCTCACCGCCGCAGAGTATTCGGGCGCCATTGCGCTTTGCGTCCTCAACGAGGTCGACGACCTTGTCATATTGCTTCTTGTTCTGGATCGGCCCGAGAACGCTGCCTTCTTCGAGGCCGTGGCCCACCTGCACATTCTTCGCATAGTCGACCAGGGCGTCGCAGACCTCGTCGTAGATATTGTCCGGAACGTACAGCCGCTTGAGCGCTGCACAGGTCTGGCCATTGTTGATGAACGCACCCCAGAACAGGCGCTCCGCGATTTCCTTCGGATCCGCATCGGGAAGGACGATGCCGGCGTCGTTGCCACCCAGCTCCAGCGTGACTCGCTTGAGGTTGCCCGACGCGGCCTGCATGACCTTCTTGCCCGTAGCGCAGGATCCGGTGAAGACGATCTTTTGGATGTCGGGATGCTCGGTCATCATCTGGCCGAGGTCGTCGCGACCGGCGACGACGTTCAACACGCCTTTCGGAAGCACCTCGTTTAGGATCTCGACGAGCCGGATCGTGCTGAGAGGCGTATAGGGCGATGGCTTGATCACCACCGTGTTACCGGTGCGGATCGCCGGAACCACGTGCCAGATCGCGATCAGGATCGGGAAGTTCCACGGCGTGATCGAGCCGACGACGCCGAGAGGCTTGCGATGGAGTTCGACCCTCCCCGTCTCGTCGTCGTGAAGGACTTCGACCGGAAGCTCGAGCGTGCCGGTGTGCCGGGCCCAGGCTTCGGCTCCGTGGAGCTCGAATCGGGAGCCCATGCCGTTCAGCGGCTTGCCCTGCTCCCGAGTAAGAAGCTCGGCGAGCTCCGCCATGTTGGCGTGGATCGCGTCCGCCATGCGCGTGACCGCGTCCTTGCGCTCTTCGTCGCTCGAATTGCTCCAGCTCTTGTAGGCTTCGCGAGCAGCCGCGACGGCTCTGTTGAGGTCCTCCCTCGTCGCGATCGGGCACTCGCCGACACGCTCGCCGTTGCCGGGGTCTCGAACCTCGAAATAATCCGATGTCGCGACCTTCTCGCCCGCGATGATGAGACCGTAGCGTTCCATCACGTCCTGCATGTCGCCGATCCTCTTGAGTCCGGAGAACATTCTGGAGCGGAAGCCGCAGGCGAGTCCAGCGGTTTATTTAACATGTTCACCTTCTGCCGCGCTTGCTGCTTGACGCGACAGCCGGAGTGAAGGCCAATGGACGCGACCGAAGGGATCCCATGACCAGCACCCCCCACTTCGATATCGGCGCGAACGAGACGCTGACCGAGGGCGCGCTGCGTTCGCTCCAGCTTGAACGGCTCAAGTCAACCATCGCCCACGCATATGCGAATAATCCCTCCTATCGCCGCAAGTTCGAGGCTGCGGGAGTCTCCCCCCAGAATCTGGAGTCGCTGGCGGACCTCAGCCGCATTCCCTTCACCACGAAGGCGGACCTTCGGGCGGCCTATCCGTTCGGCTTTTTCGCGGTGCCGATGGAGGAAGTCGCGCGAATCCACGCCTCTTCGGGAACGACTGGGAAGCCGACGGTCGTAGGCTACACGAAATCAGACATCTCCAACTGGGCTGGGCTGGTAGCCCGATCGATAAGGGCGGCAGGCGGGCGTGCCGGAATGAAGGTTCACATCGCCTACGGTTACGGTCTCTTCACCGGCGGTCTCGGCGCCCATTACGGAGCCGAGTTGCTGGGTTGCACGGTCATTCCGATGTCCGGCGGCCAGACCGAGCGCCAGGTCGACCTGATCCTCGACTTTGAGCCGGAGATCATCATGGTGACTCCGAGCTACATGCTCAGCCTGCTGGACGAATTTCGCCGTCGCGGGGTCGATCCGGCATCGGCGAGTCTCCGGATCGGCATCTTCGGCGCCGAGCCCTGGACCGAAGCGATCCGGCACGAGATCGAGAGGAGCTTCGCCATCGACGCCGTGGACATCTATGGATTGTCCGAAGTGATGGGGCCCGGTGTCGCACAGGAATATGCGGCGACCAAAGATGGCCCCACGATCTGGGAAGACCATTTCTATCCCGAGATCATCGACCCCGAAAGCGGCGAAGCGTTGTCGGATGGAGAGCTTGGCGAGCTGGTGTTCACCTCGCTCACCAAGGAAGCGATGCCGGTCGTCCGCTACCGCACACGCGACCTGACGCGGCTGATGCCGGGAACCAATGGCCCGATGCGCCGGATGGCGAAGATTGCCGGGCGTTCGGACGACATGCTGATCGTGCGCGGGGTCAACGTCTTCCCGAGCCAGATCGAGGAGCAAATCCTGCGCTGCGAAGGCCTCGCTCCCCATTACCGGATCGACCTCACCAAGCCCGGACGACTGGACGTCGTCACCGTCCACGTCGAATCGAAGCCCGGCTCCACGGAAAGCGAAGCGAGGTCGGCCGAGCGCGAGCTTGGCGAGCACATAAAGAACGTCATCGGCGTGTCGGTAGGCGTGAACGTCTGCCCCGCCGAGAGCCTCGAGCGGTCTGCCGGGAAAGCCGTTCGGGTCCGGGACCTTCGCAATCGCGGCTAGCCGGCGGCGAGCGTCCTCGCCATCTGCGTCATCCGTCGAACCGTCTCGCGGATTTCGTCGTCGGTCGTTCGCGGGTTGATCGTACAGAAGCGAAGGACCGGCCGCCCGTCGAGGACCGTCGACGTCGCCAGGGCATAACCGTCGGCAAGCATGGCTTCGACCATCCGGCCCTGAAGCACATCGACGGCGGCAGTATCGAGGTCGGGCGGATTGAAGCGGAACGTGACGACAGCCAGCTGCGCCGGAGTGACGATTTCCCATCCCCCCTTCGCTGCCAGCTCGCGCTCTGCGATCTCGGCGAGCTCGATGCCGCGAGCGATCGCGTCACGAAACGCGGCAAGGCCGAATGTCTTGAGCGAAAGCCAGAGCTTCAGAGCACGGAAGGAGCGCGTCAGCTGGACGCCGTAATTGCCGAAGTTGACCTCTTCCGACCCCCCATGCGTGTCCCGCAGATATTCCGGCATGACCTGGAAGGTGCGCAGGAGCAGCGACCGGTCGCGCAGGAGGATGCAGCCCGCTTCGATCGACTGGAACAGCCACTTGTGCGGATCGAGCGAAAGCGAGTCGGCAAGTTCCATGCCCGCCAACAACCCGCGTCCTTTATCGGTGAGCACGGCCGGCGCACCGTAGGCGCCGTCGACATGAAGCCACAGCCCTTCGCCGGCGCAGAAGGACGCAAGTTCCGTCAGCGGGTCGACCGCGCCGGTGTTCGTGGTTCCGGCATTGGCTATGACGCAAAACGGCCGGAGCCCCGCCGACCGGTCTTCGGCGACTTTCGTTTGCAAGTCTCGCATCGACAGTCGGAAGTCGGAATCCGCTGCGATGGCGCGTATCCGCTCCCGCGGCAATCCGAGCACTCGAAGCGCTCGCGCGACCGATGAATGGCATTGGTCGCTGAGATACCCGACCCCGCCATGGGCATTCGCACCGAGCCGAGCCTCGCGCGCGACAGCGAGCCCTGTAAGGTTCGCCATCGATCCGCCGCTGACGAACAAGCCGCCCGCGCCGTCAGGGAAGCCGCAAATCTGACGCAGCCAGTCGATTACCGTGAGTTCGATATGCGCCGGGCCAGAGCCCGCGAAATACGTCCCGGCAAAGACATTGAAGCCGGCGACGAGCGCGTCGGCCATGGCGCTCACGAAGTTGTTCGGGCTCGGAACGAAGGCGAAGAAGCGCGGGTGGTCGATATGCAGGCTATTGGCGATCAAGCCGTCTCTAACGGCGCCGAGGATCTGGGCCGGGTCGCCCGGCTCCTCCGGCAAGTCGCTGCCAAACAGGGATTCGAGCTCCGCGCGCGATGCCTTGCGGCCTACGGGCTCGGCATGAATGCCCGAAAAGTGATCCACCAATAACTCGACGACCGATTGGCCGAGCGCCCGCATTTCATCTGGAGTGAGTTCGAGATGCCCGGTGACCATATCGCCAATCTACCCTCGCGACCGTGGAACTCGATCTGCCGTGGTACGATGCACGAGTCGAGCGCCCGCTGCCCGCGAAGGCATCGAAAAGCGGGAAGGCCGGCTTCTGGCGAGAGAGCGGTGGGTCGCTGCGGATCAGGCCGCGATGACGCTGAACTCGATCGACCGCGCGTCGAAGCCGGATTCACCCGGTGTCGCGGACAGCATCCGTTCGCGGACGCGCGGGCCGTCGGCGCGGCTCAGGACGGCTTCACCCGAGCCAGTGAGGACGACCTCGTCGTCCCCGGCACGGATCACCGTTCCGCGGAGCGAGCCAGGCGTATAGCGAACCAGAAGCGCATATCCGTGCTGCGCGTTGCAATACTCGCGAAGCTCGCCAAGGGTGACTTCGTCGCCCGACTGCTGACCGTAGCCGGACAGATCGTGCTGGACGGTACAGTTCAGCCCGACGGTAAGACCAATTCGATAGGTACCGCTTTCCGCAAGTGCGGCATTCGGGCCGGCGACAAGCGCGGCGGCTGCTCCGATCAACGCGAACTTCCGAAGCATAACCCTACCTCCTGCCCAGCTGGTTCGGCGTGAGGCAGGGAGCTAGCTTCCAATATTTGGGATTTGGTTAAAGCGGCCGCAAAGTTGCGCCGAATTATTGGATACATTTGTGGTTATTTTTCGAACCACCTCAGAAGCTACCGAGCTTCTCCGGCCATCAGCTCGCGGAACGCGAAGTCGATCGAGCCATCAGAAAAAGGCACAGGCTCGCAAGCAGCGGCGAAACCATCCCGAGAGCGAAGAAGGCGCTCGGCGGGATCTTGAGCCAATAGGCGCCCATTACTCCGGCAAGCAGACTGCCGAGGAACTTGGCGATGTACCAGCCTCCCATCGCCGTCGCCGCGAAAGCCGCGGGCGAAAGGGTCTCGACCAGCGTCAGTCCAACTGGGATCACGAGCAGCTCGCCCAGAGTAAGCAGGACGAAATAGCCGACGGTCCACCAGTAGCTGACCCGCGCGCCCTCTGGCCCGCTTGCAGATGCGGCAACGACCATGAGGAGCATGGCAAGCCCGGCGAGGACACAGCCGAAGCTCATCCGCCGAAGAAGGTGCGGAACGCTGTCCCGTACCCGGCGCGATCGCCAAAAGCGGATCAGCAATGGCGTAAGAAGGATGATCAGAAGCGGGTTGATCGACTGGAACCAGGTCGCGGGGATCGCGCCATTCCCTGCCGAGCGATCCGTGAAATCGCGGACCCACAAGGCGATCACGTTTCCGCTTTGCTCGTAGCCGACGCGGAAAAGCACAACCATCGCAACCAGCAGGAACAAGGTGCGAAGTTTCGACGAGTCGATCGGCGTTCCACCGATCGAGCGGGTCCCGGACTGTCCAGTTCGACGCGGCTCGGGCGGAAGCAGCCGGAGGTAGCTGACGTAGACGATCAGCCCGATCCCCATGCCGATCCCCGCGGCCGCGAAGCCCCAGTGCCAGCCGTAGAGCTCGCCAAGCGTCCCGCACACGAGCGGTGCGAGAAGCCGAGGTGCTTGGTCATGTAGTAGACCAGCAGCGCCTGCAGGCCGAAGAAGGAGAACTCGGCCCACATCTGCGTAAGGAAGAGGACGGTCAGTCCGGGCGGGTGCCCGAACAAGGGCCGG
>JBKPOU010000166.1:0-3119 GCA_046733255.1 Pseudomonadota bacterium | reverse complement strand
GACCCAAAGCGGACATTAGCGCATCCGACAAGTCACGAAGGTTCGACCTCCGCAGGCTCGCCGTTAAACGAAGTAGCGCGCCCTTTTGCCGAACCTGACGAGCCTGGCCTTGTGATGCTGTATTGTACGGCATAGGGGGCGCGGGACCCTATTAGCCGGAAATCGAAAACATGGCTCGCTGGCTGCTGTCCACGGTGGCAGCTCTCGCCCTTCTTCCAACCTTTGCTCGGGCGGCCGATGCAGCGCCTGCCTATAGCGCCGGAGAGTCAAGTGGGATCGGTCTATCCGCCGACGCCTCCGCGGCTGCGGAACCGACTCCCGGTGATGCGAAGGCGGCCCACCCGGACACGGATCAGGCAATCGTCGTAACCGGAGTGCGCCGCTCAGCCGGCGACGTCCTCGGCGCCGTGACCGTGCTCGACCAGGAGAAGCTCGCCCACGACGTCCGCCCCAGCCTTGGCGAAACGCTTGCAGCGCAGCCAGGAGTGACGTCATCGAGCTTTGGCCCGGTTGCCTCCCGGCCCATCCTTCGCGGCCTGTCAGGCGAGCGTGTTCGCGTTCTGGTCGACGGCATCGGGAGCCTCGACCTCTCCTCTTCCGACCCCGACCACGCGGCGGCGATCAACCCGCTGACTGCCGATCGCATTGAAGTCCTCCGTGGACCCTCGGCGCTGCTTTACGGATCATCCGCAATCGGCGGCGTCGTCAACGTGATCGACACCCGGATTCCCCGGCGGCTTCCCGATGGCAACTTCAAGATCGATGCGATCGCGACCTACGGATCGGCGGCCAACGAGCGTTCGGGCAATTTGTCGGTAGACGTTCCGCTGGGCAGGCATTTCGTCGCCCATGCCGATGGCTCCTATTCGAAGTTCAGCAATCTTCACATCGGCGGCTTTGTCCTGTCGAAATCTCTGCGCGAGGAGGCGCAAGAGAGCGCGGACCCGGAGATCCGAGGGCTTGCTGACTTGAAGGGCGAGCTTCCCAATACCGCGGGACGGATCGATGACCTTGCCGCGGGTCTCGCTTATGTCGATGGCGGCCTAAACTTCGGTGTTTCCTACAACCACCACGATGCTCGCTATGGAGTGCCAATTCGCTTCACTTTCGATCCGGCATTCGGGCCAGAAGTTCCTACTATCGACGCGCACCAGGACCGCGGCGATGCACGGGTGAGCGTGCCAATCGGAGGCTTTTTAGATGCGTTCGAGTTCCGCGGCGGAATCGCCGATTATCGTCACAACGAAATTGAGGAGGACGGCGAGATCGGCTCCCGCTTCTTCAGCAACGGCCAGGAGATGCGCGTGGACCTCGTCCAGAACAATCGCGGCGGCTGGGGCGGAACGACAGGAATCCAGTTCCTTCACCAGGACGCGCGAATCCGCGGCGAAGAAAAATATCTTCCCGACAGCGACAACCGCCAGCTCGGCCTGGTCACGCTCCAGTCCATAGTCAGCGGCCCGGTTCGTTTCGAGGCCGGCGCGCGGATCGAGTTCGCGCGTCTTCATGCCGAGGAGGACGAAATCATCGCCGAAATCGCCGAAGAGCTCGAGGGCGAGATGGAGGACGTTCCCGAACTCGGCCAGGAGCCGGTGTCCCGAAGCTTCACGCCGATTTCGGCGTCAATCGGCGCTAATTACAACTTCGGCGGCTGGCACGCAGGCTTGTCGCTCGCGCACAGCGAACGGGCGCCGTCCATTGACGAGATGTTCTCGCTCGGGCCGCACGGGGGAAGCCAGCAATTTCTGATCGGCAATCCGCAGCTCAAGAAAGAGCGCAGCAATTCGGTTGAGCTCAGCGTCCACCGCACCAGCGGGCCGGTCCACCTGCAAGGCAGCGTGTATTACAGCCGCTTCGCAAGCTTCATCTACCAGGCCCCGACCGGAGAGATTGAAGGCGAAGGTGAGCATGCGTTGCCGGTCTATGAATATCGGCAGGGCAACGCCGACTATTATGGCTTCGAGCTGGAGAGCGATGCGAAGTTCGGCAACGCCTTCGGGATCGACTGGCGCGGAGAGCTCGTGACCGACGCGGTCAAGGCGACTATCAAGCATGCCGGTCCGGCGCCGCTCATTCCGCCGCTGCGCATTCTCGGCGCCATCGCTGGCAGTCGGGGTCAAGTCGACGGGCGGCTCGAGGTCGAGCATGCTTTCGCGCACAATCGCACCGTGCCCAACGAGACCAACACTCCGGGCTATACGCTTGTGAATGCTTCACTCGACTGGCACCCGTTCGCGGCCAATCCGGCGCTGACACTTTCGCTCCAGGGCAATAATCTGTTCGACGCGGACGCGCGCCGCTCGACGAGCGTGCTCAAGGACTTCGCACCGCTTGCCGGCCGCGACATCCGTGTAACTGCGCGAATCGGCTTCTAGAGGACGGGGCCGTTGGCTGTCGCCGGATAAGCCGTCTCTCTCGGCAGAAGATTCCGGATTCCCTTTTCCACGCAAAGCTGCCGCGATGGAGATCGACGCAAAGCGGAAGGATGCTTCCCACCAACAGCGGCCAGATTTTTTCAGTCCTTCTCGCGCGTTTCCTCGAGCGATCCTTGGTCACCGTAGAAGTGCGTTCCAACGAGGCCGCTCATTAGCGCGGAGATCCGACCTCCATGCGGGAGTTCGTCTGCATCGAACTCGACCTCCGCAACGGTCAAGGGTGAAAGGTTTGCGCTGCGCAGCTTGCTATTGAAGGCCGCTAAATCGCTTGCCTGGAACGCTGCCCATCGAGCTTCGACATCCTTCAGTTCCCGATCTAGCGCGTCGACGCGTGCGATCTGATAATCAGTCGGTCGATCCTCCACCGAGTTGATGGCGCCGTAGACGTCATCCGCATGTTCACGCAGGCGTTCTTCGCCGGTTATTGCACCGCCCTCCTTGGTGGCGACGATTTCCTTTCTGAGGTCGTCGGCCTTGGCGGAGAGTTGTGTTGCCGCTGCCTTGACATCGGCCGGCGCAGTGGTGCTCGAGGCGACCCCACCGGCCTGCTGCCGGACCGCGTTGATCTGCGCGACGACCTTGCTCATCCGCTCGAACATCGACTTGACTCGTTCAGACGCAGCGAACTGCGCCTGGCGATCGGCGGCACTAAACGTCGCCCTTTTGTCGAGCTCAACCGTAAGC
>JBKPOU010000165.1:0-12598 GCA_046733255.1 Pseudomonadota bacterium | reverse complement strand
TTGGGTACATGTGCTCCATCAGGAAAGTGAACCAGGCCTCGAAGCCCTTGCGGACGTAGCCGCCGCCCTGCCACAGGAAGGCGTTCTTCGCCGTCTGCTGGCTGATCGTCGAGCCGCCGCGGATGCGCCCGCCCGACGCGTTCCGCTTCATCGCGTCCTCGATCGCCTCGAAGTCGAAGCCGTTATGCTGGCAGAACTTGCCGTCCTCGGCGGCGATGGCCGCTCGGACCATGTCGCGGTCGATCTTCGTGATCGGCATCCAGTCGCGCGCCGCTCCGCGCCCGGCAATCATATCGCCCGCCATTGTGATGGTGATCGGCGGGTTGATGAAGCGGTAGGCCAGTACCCACAGCAGCGAGAGCAGGATGAAGGCAAGGACGATCCGGACGATCCAACCGAAGATTCCCCCGAGGAGGGAACCGCGCGTTCGCCTGCGCCTGTACGCCGGGATTGCCGCTTTCGACCGTTTCGCCATTGCTGTTGCCTAGACGTCTTCTTGCCGCAGTGCAGCAGCGCATTTACATCGGCTGCAACATGACCAGCACCAATGACATCCGCCGCTCCTTCCTCGAATATTTCGAGAAGAACGGCCATTCGCGGGTGCCGTCGGCGCCGCTTGTGCCGCACAACGACCCGACGTTGATGTTCGTGAACGCGGGCATGGTGCCCTTCAAGAACGTCTTCACCGGCCTCGAATCGCGACCCTACAGCCAGGCGACAAGCTCGCAGAAATGCGTCCGCGCGGGCGGCAAGCATAACGACCTCGACAATGTCGGCTACACGGCTCGTCATCACACCTTTTTCGAAATGCTCGGGAATTTCTCGTTCGGCGATTATTTCAAGGACCGGGCGATCGAGCTCGCGTGGAATCTCGTCACGAAGGAGTGGGGGCTGAGCCCCGACCGGCTGACGGCGACGGTCTATCACACGGACGAGGAGGCTTTCGCGCTCTGGAAAAAGATTTCCGGGCTCCCCGACAGCCGGATCATCAAGATCCCGACGAAGGACAATTTCTGGGCGATGGGCGACGACGGGCCGTGCGGTCCCTGCTCGGAGATTTTCTACGACCACGGCGACCATCTCCCTGGCGGTCCTCCGGGAAGCCCGAACGAGGACGGCGACCGCTTCGTCGAGATCTGGAACCTCGTCTTCATGCAGTTCGAGCAGGCGGCCGGCGAAATCGTCTCGGAGCTTCCGAGCAAGAGCATCGATACCGGAATGGGGCTCGAGCGGATCGCCGCGGTCTTGCAGGGCGTCCACGACAACTACGAAACGGACCAGTTCCGGGCGCTCATCGAAGCGAGCGAGGAACTCACCCACACTAAGGCGGAAGGGCCGACCCAGGCGAGCCACCGGGTTATCGCTGATCACCTGCGCGCGTCCGGTTTCCTGGTCGCTGACGGAGTGCTGCCGGCCAACGAGGGGAGGGGCTATGTCCTGCGGCGGATCATGCGCCGGGCGATGCGGCACGCTCACCTGCTGGGAGCCGAGGAGCCGCTGATGTGGCGCTTGGTCCCGGCGCTGGTCGCCGAGATGGGCGCGGCCTATCCGGAGCTGGTTCGCGCGCAGCCCCTGATCGAAGCGACGCTTCAGCAGGAGGAAACGCGGTTCCGGCAGACACTCGTCACCGGACTTAGGCTGCTCGACGAGGCGACGGCGGGCCTGGCTGACGGCGGCACGCTTGCGGGCAAGACCGCGTTCAAGCTCTACGACACATACGGCTTTCCCTACGACCTCACCGAGGATGCCCTTCGTGCACGTGGCCTGAAGGTCGATCGCGATGGCTTCGACGCGGCAATGGCCGAGCAGAAGACGAAGGCGCGCGCCGCGTGGAAAGGGTCCGGCGCCAAGGCATCGGACGAATTGTGGTTCGATCTTGTCGAGGAGTTCGGGAGCACGGAGTTCACCGGCTATGCCGGCGACCAGGGCGAGGGCGCGGTGCTGGCGATCGTCAAGAACGGGGAGCGGGTCAGCGAAGCCGAGGTCGGCGAGACCGTGCAGGTGCTGCTCAATCAGACGCCCTTCTACGGCGAAAGCGGCGGGCAGATTGGCGATAGTGGGAAACTGACCACGCTCAAAGGCTTCCAAGGCGAAGTTGAGGACACGACCAAGCCGCTTGGCAAGCTCCACGTTCTCCTGACCAAGGTCGTTGCCGGCGAGTTGTCGGTCGGCGAGACCGTCCAGCAGAAGGTCGACAGCGAACGGCGCAACCGGATCCGCGCCAACCACAGCGCGACCCATCTTCTGCACGCCGCGCTTCGGCACCGGCTTGGCACCCATGTCACTCAGAAGGGCAGCTTGGTCGCGCCGGACTATTTCCGGTTCGATTTCTCGCACCCAAAAGCAATGACCCGTGAGGAAATCGAGCAGGTCGAGGCCGACGTGAACGCCCAGATCCGCGGAAACGAGACGGTAACGACCCGGCTCATGACACCCGACGAAGCGATCGCAGCGGGGGCGATGGCGCTGTTCGGCGAGAAATATGCAGAAGAGGTTCGTGTCCTCAGCATGGGCCGCAAGCTCGAGGCCGATTATTCGGTGGAGCTGTGCGGCGGCACGCACGTGCGCGCGCTGGGCGATATCCAGCTTTTGAAAATCATCTCGGAAAGCGCCGTGTCCTCGGGCGTCCGCCGGATCGAAGCGCTGACGGGAGAGGCGGCGCGCAAGTGGCTGTCCGATAGAGAGGCGAAGCTCCGTGAAGCTGCGGCGGCGCTGAAAGCTGCGCCAGACGAGGTTCCCGCACGGGTTGCCGCGCTGATCGACGAGCGCAAGCGGCTCGAGCGCGAGCTTGCGGACGCGAAGAAGGCGCTGGCCACCGGCGCCGGCAGCAAGCCGGAAGGCCCCGCGCTCGAGCAGGTCAACGGGCACAAGTTCCTCGGCCAGGTCGTGGAAGGCTTCGATCCCAAGGGCTTGCGAGCGGCCATTGACGACATGAAGAAGCGCCTCGGTTCCGGGATCGGCGCGCTCGTCGCCGTCAATGACGGACGGGCCAGCGTTGCCGTTGGAGTCACCGACGATCTTGCGACTAAGGTAAGCGCGGTCGAGCTGGTCAAGGCGGCGGTTGCGGCCCTCGGCGGGCAAGGCGGGGGTGGCAGGCCTGACATGGCCCAAGGCGGCGGCCCTGACGGCACGAAAGCGGACGAGGCCCTGGACGCGGTCAGGACCGCTCTCGAAAAGGCTGCTGCCTAGCCCGCGTCCCTCAACCGCCTGCGCCCGAGGCGCGGCGCTTCGTCGAGATCCGCCTCCTGCTTGATCTCCGCCCGAAGTTCGTCCCGCTTTTCGTGAACCGACGCGATGATCGGACCCATCGCCACTCCAAGTCCGAGAAGAGCCGCCTCCGACAGCTGGAGCGACGCCTCGAGAGTCTCCGGGACCGCATCGGTGACGCCGGCCCTGTAAAGCTCCGCGGCATGGCTCGTGTCCCGTGCCCGTGCGACGATCGGGAGGTCGGGGAACATCTTGCGGAGCTTCCGGACAAGCCGCTTCGTCAGCACGGGATTGTCCATGGTCAGGACGAAAGCGCTCGGCCTGCGCAGCTTCAACCGATCCATCAGCTCCGGATGGCCGACGTCGCCGAACAGGACGTCATAACCTTCCTTGGTGGCGGCCATGACCGCATCGACGTCGGAATCCGCCGCAAGATAGTCCTTCCCATGCGCGTCAAGCATGTCGGCGACGATCCGCCCGACCCGGCCGAAGCCGAGGATCATCACCTGGCCGGGCTTGGCGGTAGTGAACCGGGAGTCAATCTGGTTCGTCAGCTCGCGCCGCTGCACGCGGCTCCCGGCGAACCGGCCCAGTTTCGCCAGCAGGGGCGTCACCGTGAGGCCGAGCGCAGTCACGATTTGCCAGAAGGCCGCTGTCTGAGGTGCGATCAGCTGAGCCGTGACTGCCGAGCCGAGGACGATCAGAGTCGTTTCGGATGGCGATGCCATCAGCACCCCGGTTTCCGCCGCAACGCTAGCGCGGGCGCCTGCCAGCCGCAGCAAACCCGCTGTCACGGCCGACTTCACCGCGAGCACCGCCACAAGGGCGACGAGAAGTTCCTGCCAGTTCGGTGCAACAATCCGAAAATTGACGCTCATTCCGACCGTGATGAGGAAAATGCCGAGTCCAAGGCCCCGGAAGGGCGCGGTAATGACCTCGACCTCGCCTCGATATTCGGTCTCGGCGATGACGATCCCCGCGATCAGCGCTCCCAGCACAGGCGAAAAACCGATACTAGACGTGACCAGGCTCGCGACAATTACCACCAGCAGGCACGCGGCCAGGAACATCTCCGGGTTTTTGGTGCGGGCAGCCTGCGCGAACAGCTGTGGGAGGAGGAGACGGCCGGCGACAAGCATGGCGCCCGCCACCGCTGTGCCGATCAGCAGGGTGACGACCAATGGCCCGACGCCTGTACCCGCTGCGTGGGGCGCCATTGCTCCGAGCGCGAAGACGATCGGGACGAGCGCGAGGTCTTCGAAGAGAAGCATTGCCAGCGCGGCCCGCCCGACGGGCGTGTGCGTGTTGACGAGCGGAAGAACGATGGCAGTCGACGACAGCGCAAGTGCAAGCCCAAGGCCGACCGCACCGGTGATCCCCTGGCCCATCAGATACAGCACGAATGCGACGATTGCCGCGGAACCAAGCAGCTGGGCTGAGCCGACACGGAAGACGAGGTGCCGCATCGACTTGAGCCTTTTGAACGACAGCTCGAGACCGATGGAAAATAGCAGGAGGACGATGCCGAGCTCCGCGAATGGCTCGACTCGCTCCGCATTCGAGATTGTCAGATAATGAAGCCAGGGGTGGTCGGCCGCCAGCGAGCCGAGACCGGACGGACCGGCAAGCACGCCCACGAGGATGAATCCGATAATCGGGCTGATCCTGAGGCGGGCAAACGCCGGAATTACGATTCCCGCAGCACCCAGGATCACGAGCGCATCGCTAAATCCGGACGTGCTGAAGTCGCCATGCATGAGGTCGTTTAAGCAGTGAGCGCACGCCTTGTCACTGAAAGGGGCGGCAGACTAGGTGACGTCATGGCGCCAAAGGACAATGACTCGCTTGATCTGATCGTCGTCGGCGGGGGCCCCGCCGGGATGATGGCCGGACTCCTTTTCGCGAGGGCCGGTTGCTCAGTCCAAGTCCTGGAGAAGCACGCTGATTTCTTCCGCGATTTCCGCGGCGACACGGTTCACCCTTCGACGATGGAGATCCTCGACCAACTCGGGATGCTCGAACGATTCTTGAAACGGCCGTACAACAAGGTAACCGGCGCGGAACTTCGCATCGCCGGGCGAGAATGGACGATCGGCGACCTTTCCCACCTCGACACGCCGGCCCCGTTCATCGCCCTGATGCCCCAATGGGACTTCCTCGATTTCCTTCGCGAGGAAGCAAAGGCGTTCGCCGGCTTTTCGCTGCGGATGGAAGCCCCCGTCGACGGTTTTATCGAAGAGCACGGCCGCATAGCCGGAGTTCGGTTGCGCAATGGCGGTGAATTGCGCGCTCCGCTCACCATCTCCGCCGACGGCCGTTCCTCGCTCTCGCGCAAATTGCTTCCGCTCGAGAATTTGGGCGCGCCGATCGACGTGTTCTGGTTTCGCGTCGCCAAGAAAGGGGGGAAGGGCGGTCTTCGCGGCAATGTCGAGCGGGGTCGGCTGCTCGTCCTGATTGATCGGCGGGATTACTGGCAATGCGCCTTCGTGATCCCGAAGGGCGCTGCTTCCGCCTACGAAGCGCGGGGCATCGATGCCATTCGCGAGGAAGTCGCCGCCGCCGCACCGCCAGATCTCGACCTCGGCGAGCTGGACGAAATTACCGATCTTCACCTCCTGACGGTGGAGCTGGACCGGCTCACCCGCTGGTATCGTCCGGGCCTTCTCGCAATCGGCGATGCCGCGCACGCCATGTCTCCGATCGGGGGAATCGGGATCAACCTTGCCATCCAGGATGCCGTTGCGGCGGCGAACGCCCTCGCCGGTCCCTTGGCCGGCGGCAAAGACGTCGATCCCTTGCTCCAAGAGGTGCAGGACCGTCGCATGTTGCCGACGCGCGTAATCCAGGCGATTCAAAAGCTCGCGCAGGACAGGATCATCGGCCGGCTGCTGGAACCCGGCGAGCCGATCACGAAAGCGCCGCTGATCATCCGACTGCTGGACCGATTCCCGATCCTGCGCCGGATTCCCGGCCGCTTCATAGGCCTCGGCGTCAGGCGCGAACGGGTTCGGTCTCCCAACTCGCCATAGCAGCCTCGAGATTCTTCACGATCGCCTCGAAAAACTGCTCTGTCGTCATCCAGGGCTGTTCGGGACCGACGAGGATCGCGAGGTCCTTCGTCATCTGCCCGCTTTCGACCGTCTCGACGCAGACCTCCTCCAGGGTTTCCGCAAAGCGCACCACCTCGGGCGTGTCGTCGAACTTGCCGCGGTACTTGAGCCCTTCGGCCCAGGCGAAGATCGACGCGATCGGATTTGTCGAGGTCGCCTTGCCCTCCTGGTGCATGCGGTAGTGACGGGTGACGGTCCCGTGCGCCGCCTCGGCCTCCACGGTTTTTCCGTCCGGAGTCATCAGCACCGACGTCATCAGGCCTAGCGAGCCGAAGCCCTGCGCAACCTGGTCCGACTGGACGTCGCCGTCGTAATTCTTGCAGGCCCAGACGAACTTGCCGCTCCACTTGAGCGCGGAAGCGACCATGTCGTCGATCAGGCGATGTTGATATTCGATCCGAGCTTTCTCGAAGTTCGCTTTGTATTCACTATCGTAAATCTCTTGGAAGATATCCTTGAATCGGCCGTCATAGGCTTTGAGGATCGTGTTCTTGGTCGAGAGATAGAGCGGCCAGCCGCGGTTGAGGCTGTAGTTGAAGCAGGCATGCGCGAAGTCGCGAATGCTTGCGTCGAGATTGTACATGCCCATCGCGACACCCGATGCCGGGAAGTCGAACACGTCGAAGTCGAGCTCCTGGCCGTCCTCACCGACCCACTTCATGGTCAGCTTGCCGGGGCCGGGCACAAGGAAGTCGGTCGCCCGATACTGGTCGCCGAATGCGTGGCGGCCGACCACGATCGGGTCGGTCCAGCCGGGGATCAGGCGCGGGACGTTCGACATGACGATCGGCTCGCGGAAGATGACGCCGCCGAGTATGTTTCGGATGGTGCCGTTGGGCGACTTCCACATCTTCTTGAGGTCGAATTCCTTTACCCGGGCTTCGTCGGGGGTAATGGTGGCGCATTTGACGCCAACGCCGTGCTTGCTGATCGACTCGGCCGCCTCGACGGTGATGCGGTCGTCGGTCTCGTCTCGCTTTTCGATGCCAAGATCGTAGTAAAGCAGCTCCACGTCGAGATAGGGCTGGATCAGCCGTTCTCGGATCCACTGCCAGATGATTCGGGTCATCTCGTCGCCGTCGAGCTCGACGACGGGGTTCTTCACCTTGATCTTGGCCATGTCAGTCCTGCTTTGCCGGGATTGGCCGAGCGCATAGGCGAACCGTCCGAACGAACGCAACCGCGCGCGATTGTGAATGGTTCCTACCCACTCTAAGGGCCGTCGAATGCCTGAGCTTGAAAAGCCGGATAGTCCGCTAGCCACCACCAACACCAAGTGGCGATTTCCCTCGGTCCACCCGGAGGGGCGCAAGTTCCTGTTGATCGCGGCGGTGGCGACGCTCGTGGTCTATGGCGGGATCAGCCACTTCCTGGGCTGGCTGCTGGTCGGGCTCACAATCTGGATAGCCGCCTTCTTCAGGGACCCGATCCGGACGACTCCCCAGGGCGCGAACCTCGTCGTTGCTCCGGCCGACGGTCTGATCACCACGATCGCAAAGGTCCCTCCGCCGCGCGAGCTCGCAGGGACGGGCGGGCTCCAGGATGGGGAGATGACACGGATCTCCATCTTCATGAGCGTCTTCGACGTGCACATAAACCGGTCGCCGGTTACCGGCCGCGTCAGGAAGCTGGTCTATGTCCCAGGCAAGTTCCTCAACGCCGACCTGGACAAGGCCAGCGAGGACAATGAACGGCAGCATTTCCTGATCGAGGCCGAGGGCGGGACGCTGATCGGAGTGACCCAGATCGCGGGACTGGTCGCACGCCGGATCCTGACCTTCCTGCGGGAGGGCGACGTGGTCGAAGCGGGCCAGCGCATCGGGTTGATCCGGTTCGGAAGCCGCGTCGACGTCTATCTTCCCGAAGGAACAGGGGCCCGAGTCCTTCTCGGCCAGCGCGCCATTGCCGGCGAGACGGTCCTCGCGGAGCTCGGAGTGGACGAGCCGATTACGGGACGGAGCCAGTGAGCGAGGGCGCGAGGGCCGGGATTCCGTTCCGGGCGCTCGTCCCAAACGCGATCACCCTATTGGCCCTGTGCTTCGGCCTGACGGGGGTAAGTTTTGCGATCACCGCTTCTGCAACCGGCGACAGGTCCGGGTGGCAAATCGCACTCGCCTGCGTTGTCGGTGCCGGTGTGCTCGACGGAATGGACGGACGGATCGCGCGGCTCCTGCGAGCCCAGAGCAAGTTCGGAGCGGAGCTGGACTCACTGAGCGACAATGTCGCCTTCGGCACCGCTCCGGCGCTGATCCTTTTCCTGTGGTCTCTAAGGAATGCGCCAAGCTTCGGCTGGATCGCGGCACTTTCGCTGGCAGTCTGCTGTGCGCTGAGGCTCGCTCGCTTCAACGCGAGGATCGATGCCGCCGACCAGCCGCACAAGTCAGCTGGCTTCAATACCGGCGTGCCTGCGCCCGCAGGCGCGGGGCTCGCGTTCATTCCGATCTTCCTGTGGCTCGTCACCGGCAGTGATTTCTTCCGGCAGTGGCAGCTCGTAATGGGCTGGACCGTCCTGATTGCGATCCTGATGATCTCGAGTGTGGCGACCTATAGCTGGTCGAGCCTTCGAGTCCGGCCGTCGTCGAGGCTGTTTGCGATCGCGGGCATCGGGCTCCTTGGCGCAGCGCTGGTCACCAACCCCTGGGTGACGCTCCTGGCGATCGCAATCATCTATCTGGCAATGCTTCCGTTCAGCATCGCCGGCTACGCCAGGGTCAAGCGCCGGCGCGCGGGAGGCGCTTGAATCCTCCGCGTCCGAGCAATGCGGCGCGAATGTCGCCTCGGCTGTCGTAGATCTGCTGGAGTGCGAGGCTTCCCGCGATCCAGAAGCAAGCGAGGAAGAATAGGCTGAAAATCGGTCCAAGCATGTGATTTCGTCCCTGTTTCGAGCCGGCGGATGCGGCGCCGGGACGGACTAATGTTCCTATTTTGTTCTCCTTTGTCAAGCTGCGGTTCGCGCCCATCTGCAAGTGGTTGAATAAGCGGCGCTGTTCGGCTAGGGCGCGCGCATCCCACAGGCGGAGCTGACATACCGGTGCCGGCCGAAAGGCTGGTGACTGGCTCCGCCGAGGCAAAACCGGAAGGAGAATACCAATGGCGACCAACGTCGTCACAATGCAGCAATTGCTCGAAGCCGGATCGCACTTCGGCCACCAGACCCATCGCTGGAACCCGCGGATGAAGCCATACATCTTCGGCGACCGTAACGGGGTCCACATCATCGACCTGTCGCAGACCGTGCCGCTGTTCGCGCGCGCTCTCGACTTCATCAACCAGACCGTCGCGCGCGGCGGAAAAGTGCTGTTCGTCGGGACCAAGCGTCAGGCGCAGGACGCGATCGCCGAGGCCGCGAAGGCATCGAGCCAGCATTTCGTCAACCACCGCTGGCTCGGCGGGATGCTGACGAACTGGAAGACGATTTCCAATTCGATCAAGCGTTTCAAGAGCCTCGAGGAGCAGCTGTCGGGCGACACCGCGGGCCTGACGAAGAAGGAAGTGCTCCAGCTGACCCGCGAGCGCGACAAGCTCGAAAAATCGCTCGGCGGAATCCGCGACATGGGGGGGCTTCCCGACGTCATGTTCGTGATCGACACGAACAAGGAGGAACTGGCGGTCAAGGAAGCGAACGTGCTGGGCATACCGGTCGTCGCGATCCTCGATTCGAACAGCGATCCGACCGGAATCGCCTTCCCGGTCCCCGGCAACGACGACGCCAGCCGCGCAGTCCGCCTCTATTGCGACGCTGTCGCCGCGGCGGCGAACAGCGGCCGAACGGGCGAGGCGCAGGCAAAAGGCGAGGACATCGGCGAAATGGCCGAACCCCCCGCCGAGCCGGCGCTGGAAGCTTAAACCTTTCTCCCCTCCCGCCTGCGGGAGGGTATTGAGGGGAGGGCCTGTCTTGCCAGGCGATTCTCCTCTCACGACCTGCCCACCCCCAGCCTCTCCCGCAAGCGGGAGGGGAGTTAAGGACAAGAAAAATGGCTGAGATCACCGCCGCCAACGTGAAGGAACTTCGCGAGCGCACCGGCGCGGGAATGATGGACTGCAAGAAGGCGCTGGCCGAGACTGCAGGCGACATGGAAGCCGCCGTCGACTGGCTTCGCGCCAAGGGCCTTTCCGCGGCTGCGAAGAAGGCGGGCCGCACGGCCGCCGAGGGCCTTGTCGGTGTCGCCGTCGAAGGTAATCGCGGCGCGGTCGTCGAAGTGAATTCCGAGACGGACTTCGTCGCCAAGAATGAGAAGTTCCAGGAGTTCGTCCGCAACGTCGCCGTGCTGGCTCTCGAGACGAACGGCGATGTCGCCGCCCTGCTCGCCGCGGCCTATCCGGGCGGCGCGACCGTCGAGGAGGCGCTGACCAACAACATCGCCACGATCGGCGAGAACCAGTCGGTCCGTCGAACCGCGGTCCTGCAGGTCAACCAGGGCGCCGTCGTGTCCTATGTCCACAACGCCGTGGCCGCGGGCCTGGGCAAGATCGGAGTGCTGGTCGCTTTGGAGAGCGGCGCCCCCGCCGACACCCTGCAGGCGCTTGGCAAGCAGATTGCGATGCACATTGCGGCTGCAAACCCGCTTGCGCTGACCGGTGAGCAGCTCGATCCCGAGCTCGTCGAGCGCGAGCGTTCGATCGCCATCGAGAAGGCGAAGGAAAGCGGCAAGCCGCAGAACATCGCCGAGAAGATGGTGGAAGGTTCGATCGCGAAATTCCGCAAGGAACATGCTTTGCTGTCGCAGCTGTTCGTGATGGACAACAAGACCCCGGTCGCGGACGTGATCGCGTCCGCCGGCAAGGACGCGGGCAGCGACATCCGGATAGCCGCCTTCGTTCGCTTCCAGCTCGGCGAAGGGATCGAGAAGAAGCAGGACGACTTTGCAGCGGAGGTCGCGGCTGCCGCCGGCGCAAAAAAGCCAGTCCCGAGCTCGGCCGAGGGAGGCGAGCCGGTCGCCTGAAGAAGGGACCGCGAAAGTAATGCAAGGGCGGGGCCTTAAGCTCCGCCCTTCTTTATTGAAGCTTCGCGGCTTCGGCCTTGCAGTCGTAGGTGAAATCAGCCTCGAAGCAGAAATCAGGCCATTTGCCGCTCTTCTGCCAATAGTCGACGAGGCCGATCCTTTTCGCCACGCGCATGAAGCGACGATCGCTGCGCGTTTCCCGAAAATCCGGCCGGAAGAAAACGTCCGCCATGACGATCAGGTCGCTCGTCTTCGGCCAGCTCATAAGCAGCGGGAGAACCTTTTCCTTGCCGGCAAATTGGGCATAGGCCTGAATTGCGAAGCCGAGACCAGCACTTGGGTTTTCCATCTTCGCGAGCCGATCCCTGACGTAATCCAGCATGAGTTGGACCTTGGCCGGAGACGGATCGAGGCGAGCGTCGAGATAGAGCTTGATTGCCTTACCGCCGCCGGTTGTTTCTTCATCGAAGATCGCGCGGGCGATCCGTGGGTCGCCATAACGATAGTTGAACCGGAATTGCGCGTCGCGAACGCTCGCCGCGCCCGGCCAAAGCTGCTCAGCCCGCGCAAGCTCTCGCCGCGCGGCGTCAAACGCCCCCGAATAGGCGAGGGACGAAATGTAGATGTTGCGGAGGAACGGCGAGAGAGGGTCCAGTTCAACCGCCTTCGACGCCGCTTCTGCAGATGCTCTGAGTCTGCCGACTTTCCCCAGGGCACCGGAGTAGGCATTCAAGACCTCCGGATTGTTGGGGAAGCGTGCAGCCGTCTCATCGATTACCTCCATCATGCCGGGGAGGTCTGAAGTTTCGAGTAGAAAGGCTTCGGCGAGCTTCACTTCGGGCAAGTCGGGGTCAAAATGCCTGGCCTCGGAAATCACCTTCCGGAGATCGGCGATCGGTTGCGGGTTTGTGTCCAATCCGTTCATCGATATCCGCGCCGCCTCGGTTTCGGCGACTAGAAGCTTGGACCATGCAGGCCGGAAGCGCGGTGCTTCGCGCACGACGCGTAACAGGACTTCGATCGACTCGCTTGGATTTATCCCCAATATGTCCGATAGTTGCGAGCATACATTAAGGTATGACTTTAGCGTTTCGGGACGCAGCTTTTCATCCGATGCGCGCGCCTCCGCGCCACACTCGATCACACGTCGGGACGTGAAGGCCAGCTGCTGCCTGAGATCCGCTGCCTCGTGGGCCGGGCGCTGGAATTCCGCGGTCCAGAGAATGGCGCCGTTGCGAGCGTCCTTGAGGAGGAGGCTCGCCTCGACTGGAGAACGGGCTCCCACCTCCAGAGCGAAATCAGCCCTTTCTCGAGATTTCGACGCCGACTGTGCAGAGC
>JBKPOU010000164.1:0-27039 GCA_046733255.1 Pseudomonadota bacterium | reverse complement strand
GGACGAGCTTCTTGCGACGCTCGTTCTTGTTGATCGAACTCAGTTTCGCCATGACTTAAGTTCTTCTCCTAGAAGCAGACCGCTCAAGCGGCCTGCTTTTCCTCTGCTTCCGCGGGGAACGGGAAGTTGAACAGGCGCAACAGCTCGCGCGCCTCCTCGTCCGTCTTCGCGGTGGTGGTTACGATGATGTCCATGCCCCGGACCTTGTCGATCTGGTCGTAATTGATCTCGGGGAAGACGATCTGTTCCTTAAGGCCCATCGCATAATTGCCGCGCCCGTCGAACGACTGGGGGTTGAGGCCCCTGAAATCGCGAACGCGCGGAAGAGCGATGGTAACCAGCCGGTCCAGGAACTCGAACATGCGCTCGCGGCGAAGAGTCACCTTGCAGCCGATCGGCATGCCTTCGCGCAGCTTGAACTGTGCGATCGACTTCTTCGCCTTGGTGATCACCGGCCTCTGACCGGAAATCGCCTGCATCTCGGCGGCGGCAGCCTCGACCTTCTTCTTGTCCTGCGTTGCCTCGCCGACGCCCATGTTGATGACGATCTTGTCCAGGCGCGGAACCTCGAGACGGTTCTTGTAGCCGAACTTCTCCGTCATCGCCTTGACGATGCGGTCTTCGTAATCGGACTTCAGGCGCGGCACGTAGCCCTTCGGCGTCTTCGACGGTTTTGCGTCCGTCTTGGCCGCCGTGGGCACGGAGGCCTCTTCGACCTTCGGCAATGCCTCGACGGCTTCCGCTTTGGCCTTCGCGGCCTCGCCGACCAGCTCTACCTGATCAGGCGCCGTCTCCTCGGTCTCTTCGACCTTGTTCTTTTCGTCAGCCATTGATCAGCTCTCCGGACTTGGCCGCGACGCGGACCTTCTTGCCGTCACGGTCCTCGAAGCGGACGCGGGTCGGGCTGCCGTCCTTGGGATCGGCGATCGCGACGTTCGAAACGTGCAGGGGCGCTTCCTTGCGCTCGATCCCGCCCTGCGGGTTCAGCTGCGTCGGCTTGCGGTGACGGGCGTGGACGTTGACGCCCGAAACGACGACCTTGTCGTCCTTCGGGATCACTCTCGTGACCTCACCGGTGCGACCCTTGTCCTTGCCGGCAAGGACCACGACCGTGTCGCCCTTCTTGATCTTCTGGGCCATTACAAAACCTCCGGGGCGAGGCTGATGATCTTCATGTGCTTCTTCGCCCGAAGCTCGCGAACGACGGGGCCGAAGATGCGCGTTCCAATCGGCTCGTCCGCCTTGTTGACGAGCACGGCCGCGTTCGAATCGAAGCGGATGACCGAGCCGTCGGGACGGCGGATGTCCTTGGCGGTGCGGACGATCACCGCGCGGTGAACGTCGCCCTTCTTCACTCGGCCCCGCGGAGCCGCTTCCTTGACGGAAACGACGATGATGTCGCCGACGCCGGCGACACGGCGCTTGGAGCCGCCCAGCACCTTGATGCACTGGACGCGCTTCGCCCCGCTGTTGTCCGCGACGTCCAGGTTGGACTGCATCTGGATCATTGTTCGACCCTTACCTTCTCAAATCTGCTCAGGCCTCGGCTTCGGCTTCGGCGACATCTTCCGCCTTGGCCTTGCCTTTGCCCTTGGAAGCCTTTGCGGGCTTCTTCTCGGTCTTCTCCGGCTTTGCCGCTTCCTCCGACGGAGGGGCGACGACGTCCGGCTCGTCGATGTCGATCGCAGCGGCCTTCGCCGCACCCAGCCGCTCGATCACGGTCCAGGTCTTGTGCTTCGAAATCGGCTTGCACTCTTCGATGCGCACCTGCTCGCCGGTGCGGTAGACATTGTCCGCATCGTGAGCGTGGTACTTCTTCGAACGGCGGATGATCTTTCCGTACAGCGGGTGCTTCACCCGCCGATCGACGCGGACGGTGACGGTCTTGTCACCCTTATCCGAGACGATGGTTCCGATCAGGACGCGCTTTGGCATCTCGAATATTCTCCCTTACGCCTTCGCCGCAGTCACGCGGGCGCGCTGGTTCTGAAGCGTCTTGATGCGCGCGATGGTCTTGCGGACCTCCGTCACGCGCGAAGGCTTCTCAAGCTGGTTGGTTGCCGACTGGAAGCGAAGGTTGAACTGCTCGCGCTTCAGCTCGAGCAGCTGCTGCTGCAGCTGGTCGTCGGTCTTGACCTTGAGATCGTCGATCGCGGGCATTTTAGTGCTCCTCTCCAGCCAGCGTCTCGCCGAGGCGGGCGACGACCTTGGTCTTGATCGGCAGCTTCTCGGCTGCGCGCTCGAAAGCGGTCTTCGCGAGCGGGCCGGGGATGCCGTCAAGCTCGAACAGGATCCGGCCCGGCTTCACTCGAGCCACCCAGAACTCGGGCGAGCCTTTGCCCGAACCCATTCGGACTTCGGCCGGCTTGGAGCTTACGGGAACGTCCGGGAACACCCGGATCCAGAGCCGTCCGGCGCGCTTGATGTGGCGCTGGATCGCGCGGCGCGCCGCCTCGATCTGGCGCGCGGTGATCCGGTCTGGCTCCATGGCCTTCAGGCCGAAGGCGCCGAAGTTCAGCTCGGTACCGCCCTTGGCGTTGCCGTGGATCCGGCCCTTGAAGGCCTTGCGGAATTTTGTGCGCTTGGGTTGCAGCATCTCTCGTTCCTAAGCCTTAGCGACCGCGGTCTTCGCGGGCCGGGCGGACTCCGGAGGTCTGGGCCTCCATCATCAGCCGGTCCTGGGCGGTCGGGTCGTGCCCGAGGATTTCGCCCTTGAAGATCCAGACTTTGACGCCGCAGACGCCATAGGCGGTGTGCGCCTCGGCCTCGGCGTAATCGACGTTGCCGCGGAGCGTGTGCAGCGGCACCCTGCCCTCGCGATACCATTCGGTCCGCGCGATCTCGGCGCCGCCGAGGCGGCCAGCGCAGGTGATCCGGATGCCCTCGGCGCCGAGGCGGAGGGCCGACTGGACCGCGCGCTTCATCGCCCGGCGGAACGCGATGCGGCGCTCCAGCTGGTCAGCAACGCCCTGCGCGACGAGCTTCGCGTCGACTTCCGGCTTGCGGATTTCGACGATGTTGAGGCTGACGTCGCTCGAGGTCATAGCCTGGAGCGTCTTGCGCAGCTTCTCGATGTCGGCGCCCTTCTTGCCGATGATGACGCCGGGGCGGGCCGCATAGATCGAGATTCGGCAGATCTTCGCCGGACGCTCGATCACCACCTTCGAGATCGCGGCCTGCGGCAGCAGATCGAGGATGTAGCGGCGGATCTTGAGGTCCTCGAGCAGAAGCCGACCGTAATCCTGGCCTTCCGCGAACCAGCGGCTGTCCCAGGTCCGGTTGATCTGCAGGCGAAGCCCGACAGGTGAGGTTTTCTGGCCCATGTTTTACGCTTCTTCCTGCTCGCGAACGACGACCCGAAGACGGCTGAACGGCTTGACGATGCGGGCCGAACGGCCGCGGGCGCGGGTCGCAAAGCGCTTCATCGAAATCGACTTGCCGACGCTCGCCTCGGTGACGACGAGGGCGTCGACGTCGAGATTATGGTTGTTCTCCGCATTGGCGACGGCGCTCGCGAGGACCTTGCGGACATCCTCGGCCATTCCCTTGGGAGAGAATTTGAGGATGTTCAGCGCTTCCTCGACCTTCCGGCCGCGGATCATCTGCGCGACGAGGTTCAGCTTGCGAGCCGAGCCGCGGATGGTGTTGCCGATGGCCAGCGCTTCCTTGTCGCCAACCTTGCGGGGTGCAGCCTGCTTGGCCATCAGCGCTTGCCCTTCTTGTCCGACGCGTGGCCGTGGAAGGTGCGGGTCGGGGCGAACTCGCCCAGCTTCATGCCGACCATGTCCTCGTTGACCGACACCGGCACGAACTTGCGGCCGTTGTAGACATTGAAGGTGAGGCCGACGAACTGCGGCAGGATCGTCGACCGGCGCGACCAGGTCTTGATCGGAGCGCGGCCGCTCTTGTCCTGCGCGGCTTCCGCTTTCTTCAGCAGCGAAAGCTCGACGAACGGGCCTTTCCAGACGGAACGGGCCATTGCTTAACCCTTCTTCTTCTTGGCGTGGCGCGACCGGATGATGAACTTGTCGGTCGCCTTGTTGTTACGAGTGCGGGCACCCTTGGTGGGCTTGCCCCACGGAGTGACCGGATGGCGGCCGCCCGAGGTCCGGCCTTCGCCGCCGCCGTGCGGGTGGTCGACCGGGTTCTTGGCGACGCCGCGGGTCAGCGGGCGCTTGCCCATCCACCGGGTGCGGCCCGCCTTCGCGAAGGTCTGGTTGGCATTGTCCGGGTTGGACACTGCGCCGACCGTCGCCATGCAGTCCGAGCGGACATAGCGCTGCTCGCCTGAATTCAGCCTGACGATGACCATGCCCTTGTCGCGTCCGACTACCTGCACATAGGTGCCTGCGGCGCGGGCGATCTGGCCGCCCTTGCCCGGCTTCAGCTCGACATTGTGGACGATGGTCCCGACCGGCATCTGGCCCACTTCCATCGCATTGCCGGGCTTCACGTCGACCTTCTTGCCCGCCACGACCTTGTCGCCCGGAGCGAGACGCTGCGGAGCGATGATATAGGCCTGCTCGCCGCCCTCGTAGGTGATGAGCGCGATGAACGCCGACCGGTTGGGGTCGTACTCGAGCCGCTCGACGGTCGCGGGCACGTCCCAGGTGCGGCGCTTGAAGTCGACGTGCCGGTACTTCTGCTTGTGGCCGCCGGCGATTCCGCGGCTGGTCACGTGGCCCTTGTTGTTGCGGCCGCCGGTCTTGCGCTTGCCCTCGGTCAGCGCCTTGACGGGCTTGCCCTTCCAAAGCGCCGACTTGTCGACGAGGATCAGGCCGCGGCGCGCGGGGCTCGTCGGCTTATATTGCTTGAGTGCCATGGCTTAGATCCCGCTCGTCACGTCGATCGTCTGGCCCTCAGCCAGAGTCACGATCGCTTTCTTGAAATCGGACCGCTGATAGGGCTTGCCCTTCCAGCGCTTGCTCTTGCCCTTGGTCACGGCGGTGTTCACGCCGGTCACCTTGACGTTGAACAAGGCCTCGACGGCTTCCTTGATCTGAGGCTTCGACGCGCCCGATGCGACCTTGAAGACGACGGCGTTATGCTCGGATAGCATCGTCGACTTCTCGGTGATGTGGGGGGCGAGAACCACATCATAGTGACGCGCGTTCACCTCGGCCTGCTGCTTCTTAGCCATTGAACCGGGCCTCCAGCTTCTCGACCGCGGCGCGGGTCAGGACCAGCGTCTCGTGGCGCATGATGTCGTAAACATTGGCTCCGACCGCCGGCAGCAGGTCGATGCTCTCGAGGTTCGACGAAGCGCGAGCGAAGCCGACGTTCAATGCGTCGCCGTCGATCACAAGCGCGGTCTTGCCGAGCCCGAGACTGCCGAGGCGGCTCTTGAGCTCCTTCGTCTTGCCTTCCGGAAGGTCGAGATTGTCGACGACGATGAGGTTTCCGTCCTTCGCCTTCGACGACAGCGCCATCTTCAGGCCGAGCACGCGGATCTTCTTGTTGAGGCTCGATGCGAACACTCGAGCCCGCGGGCCGTGCGCCTTGCCGCCGCCGACGAAGATCGGGGCGCGGCGGTCGCCATGGCGAGCCGTTCCGCCGCCCTTTTGCCGGCCGAACTTCTTGCCGGTGCGGGCGACGTCGCTGCGTTCGCGAGCGGCGCGCGCCGGGGCGCGGCGGTTGATGAGCTGCCACGTGACGACTCGGTGAAGGACGTCGGCGCGCGGCTCGACGCCGAAGATCTCGTCGTTGAGCTCGATGTCGCCGCCCTTGCCGGCGTCGAGGGTCTGTACCTTGACCTTCATCTTAGCCTTCCTTGCTCTCGTCGGCGTCGGGCTTGGCTTCGTCCGACGGAGCCTCCGTTGCTTCATTTTCAGCGGCAGCCGCGGCTTCGGCCTCGGCGGCAGCGCCGGCTTCCTGCTCCGCGGCGATCGCAGCCACTTCAGCGTCGCTCGGCAGCGCCGGGATCTCGTGGACCGCGCCCTCATCGACGAGGCCCGCCGGAGCATGCTCTTCCTGGGCCGCTTCAGCCTTCTTCGCCTCGAACAGGCCCGCCGGGTACGGAACGTCGTCGCGGCGCGGAAGCTTGATCGCGTCCTGGACGGTCAGCCAGCTGCCCTTGTGGCCCGGAACCGAGCCCTTGATGAAAAGGAGGCCCCGCGCGGGATCGGTGCGGACCACCTCGAGATTCTGCTGGGTGCGGTTACGGGCGCCCATGTGTCCGGCCATCTTCTTGTTCTTGAAGACTCGGCCCGGATCCTGGCGGTTGCCGGTCGAACCGTGCGAACGGTGCGACACGGAAACGCCGTGGGTGGCGCGAAGACCGCCGAAGCCCCAGCGCTTCATCGCGCCGGCAAAACCCTTGCCCTGCGTCACGCCCGAAACGTCGACCAGCTGGCCGGCAACGAAATGGTCGGCGCTCAGCGTGGCTCCGATGTCGAGCATCGCGTCATCGGCGACGCGGAATTCGACGACCTTGGCCTTCGGCTCCACCTCGGCCTTGCCGAACGCAGAGCGCTGAGGCTTCGCCAGGTTTTTCGCCTTCGCCTTTCCGGCGCCAAGCTGGACGGCGGTGTAGCCGTCGCGGTCGGCCTCGCGGCGGCCGACGACCTGCACTTCGTCCAGCTGCAGGACGGTCACGGGCACGTGCCGGCCGTCCGCCTGGAAGAGACGGGTCATTCCTACTTTCTTCGCGATCACGCCGGTGCGCATGACCAATTGCTCCTACACAGAGGCACGCGGGAAGAGTCCCGAGTGCGTGAAGCCCTTCGAATTTCCGCATGCCCCGCCTGGGCTAGTGCTCCTCTGCAAGGAGCGGCGGGGACGCAGCCGGAGCCAATGCTCCGCGGTATCCACCTGGTTCGTCATCCCGGACGCTTTCGCTCGGGCGACACGCTGGCCGTTACGCCAGCTTGATCTCCACATCGACGCCCGCAGCGAGGTCCAGCTTCATCAGAGCGTCGACCGTCTGCGGCGTGGGCTGCACGATGTCGAGCAGCCGCTTGTACGTCCTCACCTCGAATTGCTCGCGCGACTTCTTGTCGATGTGCGGCGAACGGTTGACGGTGAACTTCTCGATTCGCGTCGGAAGGGGAATGGGTCCGCGGATCAGTGCACCGGTGCGGCGCGCCGTGTCGGCGATGTCGCCAGTGGCCTGATCGAGCACTCGATGGTCGAATGCCTTCAAGCGAATCCGGATGTTCTGCGTTTCCATGTCCCTACCGATGCGAAAGAGCCTGCGAACCGAAGCCAGAGCCGCGGCCCGCGATTTTCAACTACTGAAAGCGTAAGCCGCGCGAATCCTTCGACCCGCGCGGCTCGCGCCCTATATTACTTCGAGATCGAGCCGACAACCCCCGCCCCGACGGTCCGGCCGCCTTCGCGGATCGCGAAGCGAAGGCCGGTGTCCATGGCGATTGGAGCGATCAGCTTGACGCCGAGGGTGACGTTGTCGCCCGGCATGACCATCTCGGTGCCTTCCGGCAGCTGGACTTCGCCGGTGACGTCCGTCGTCCGGAAGTAGAACTGCGGACGATAATTAGCGAAGAACGGCGTGTGACGGCCGCCCTCGTCCTTCGAGAGGACGTAGACTTCCGCCTGGAAGTCCGTGTGTGGGGTGATCGAGCCCGGCTTGGCCAGGACCTGGCCGCGCTCGACTTCCTCACGGCCGACGCCGCGGATCAGAGCGCCGATATTGTCGCCGGCCTGCCCTTGGTCGAGCAGCTTGCGGAACATCTCGACGCCGGTGACGACGGTCTTCGACGTGTCCTTGATGCCGACGATTTCGACTTCGTCGCCGACCTTGACGATTCCGGTCTCGACGCGGCCCGTGACGACCGTTCCGCGGCCCGAGATCGAGAACACGTCCTCGATCGGCATCAGGAACGGCTTGTCGAGCGGACGCTCCGGAGTGGGGATCCACTCGTCGACAGCAGCCATCAGCTTCGTGATGGACTCCTTGCCGATCTCGTCATTCTTGCCCTCGAGAGCGGCGAGCGCCGAACCCGAAACGATCGGAATATTGTCGCCGTCGAACTCGCGCTTGGAAAGCTCCTCGCGGATCTCCAGCTCGACAAGCTCCAGAAGCTCCGGATCGTCGACCTGGTCGACCTTGTTCAGGTAGACGACCATGGTCGGGACGCCGACCTGCTTGGCGAGCAGGATGTGCTCCTTCGTCTGCGGCATCGGGCCGTCGGCGGCCGACACGACCAGGATCGCGCCGTCCATCTGCGCGGCACCGGTGATCATGTTCTTCACATAGTCGGCGTGACCCGGGCAATCGACATGGGCGTAGTGGCGGTTTTCGGTCTCATACTCGACGTGTGCGGTCGAGATGGTGATGCCGCGCTCGCGCTCTTCCGGCGCCTTGTCGATGTTCGCATAATCGGTGAACTCCGCGCCGCCCGATTCCGCGAGCACCTTGGTGATCGCCGCCGTCAGGGTGGTCTTGCCATGGTCGACGTGACCGATGGTTCCGATGTTCACGTGCGGCTTCGTCCGCTCGAATTTAGCCTTCGCCATTTTACGCCTCTCGTTTTCGATATTTCCGGACGCGACGCCCGTATGCGGTCGCGCCCATAGCTACAAAATTCCCGTTATGCCAGCTTCGCCTTCACCTCGTCGGCGACGTTCTGCGGCACCTCCTCGTAATGCGAGAACTGCATCGTGTACTGGGCCCGTCCCTGAGTGAACGAACGCAGCTGGTTCACGTACCCAAACATGTTCGCGAGGGGGACCATCGCCTCGACAACCTGCGCGTTGCCGCGGGTGTCCGTGCCCTGAATCTGCCCACGCCGGCTGTTGAGGTCGCCGATGACGTCGCCGAGATAATCCTCGGGGGTCACGACCTCGACCTTCATGATCGGCTCGAGGAGCTTGATGCCCGACTTCTGGGCCGCTTCGCGCATCGCTCCGCGCCCGGTGATCTCGAACGCCAACGCGGAAGAGTCGACGTCGTGGTACTTGCCGTCGATCAGCCTGATCTTGAAGTCGATGATGGGAAAGCCGATGAGCGAGCCGGTTTCGGCGGTCTCGCGCATGCCTTTCTCGACCGACGGGATATATTCGCGCGGGATGTTGCCGCCCTTGATCTCGTCGAGGAACTCGATGCCCGTGCCGCGCTCGCCCGGCTCGAGGGCGACCTTCACCTCGCCGAACTGGCCGGAGCCGCCCGACTGCTTCTTGTGGGTGTAGGTCAGCTCGACCGGCTTCGCCAAAGACTCGCGATAGGCGACCTGCGGAGCGCCGACGTTGGCCTCGACCTTGAACTCGCGTTTCATGCGGTCGACCAGGATGTCGAGGTGAAGCTCGCCCATCCCCTTGATGATCGTCTGGCCCGATTCATGGTCGGTCGACACTCGGAATGACGGGTCCTCGGCGGCCAGGCGGTTGAGCGCGATGCCCATCCGCTCCTGGTCGGCCTTGGTCTTCGGTTCGACGCTGAGCTCGATGACCGGGTCCGGAAACTCCATCCGCTCGAGGACGATCGGCGCGTTCTTGGCGCAAAGCGTGTCGCCGGTGGTCGTTTCCTTCAGGCCGGCCAACGCGACGATGTCGCCCGCGAACGCCTCGTCGATGTCCTCGCGGCTGTTCGCATGCATCAGCAGCATTCGGCCAATCTTCTCGTCCCGGTCCTTGACCGAGTTGAGGTAGGAGCCCTTGCTGAGCTTGCCCGAATAGATGCGCGCGAAGGTGAGCGAACCGACGAACGGGTCGTTCATGATCTTGAACGCAAGCGCCGAGAAGGGCGCATTGTCGTCGGCGGGACGCGAGTCCTCGATGTCCGTATCGGGCTTCACGCCCTTGATCGGCGGAACGTCGAGCGGGCTCGGCATGTAGTCGACGACGGCGTCAAGCAGCGGCTGAACGCCCTTGTTCTTGAACGCCGAGCCGCACAGCACCGGAACGAAAGCGCGAGCCAGCGTGCCCTTGCGGATCAGCTTCTTGAGCGTGGCCGCATCCGGCTCCTCGCCTTCGAGGTAAGCCATCATCACGTCGTCGTCCTGCTCGACAACGGTCTCGATCAGGTTGTGGCGATATTCTGCAGCCTTGTCGGCGAGTTCGGCGGGGATGTCGACATAATCGAACTTCGCGCCGAGGCTTTCGTCCTGCCAGACGATTCCGCGGTTGTTGACGAGGTCGACGACACCCTTGAGGTCGCTCTCGGCTCCGATCGGAAGGTAGAGGACCAGCGGCTTGGCGCCGAGGCGATCGATGATCGACTGGACGCAGAAATAGAAATCAGCGCCGGTGCGGTCGAGCTTGTTGATGAAGCACATGCGCGGAACGCCGTACTTGTCGGCCTGCCGCCACACCGTCTCGGACTGCGGCTCGACGCCGGCGACTCCGTCGAACACCGCGACCGCGCCGTCGAGCACGCGCAGCGAACGCTCGACCTCAATGGTGAAGTCGACGTGGCCCGGGGTATCGATGATGTTGATCCGGTGATCGGGGCCCTGGCCGTCCTCGGCCTTCCAGAAGGTGGTCGTCGCGGCCGACGTGATCGTAATCCCGCGCTCCTGCTCCTGCTCCATCCAGTCCATCGTGGCGCTGCCCTCATGGACTTCGCCGATCTTGTAGGACTTGCCGGTGTAATAGAGGATTCGCTCGGTCGTCGTCGTCTTCCCGGCATCGATGTGCGCCATGATGCCGATGTTGCGATAGCGTTCGAGCGGATGGCTGCGGGCCATTTCACAAATTCCTTAGCGATGCAGGGAGCCGGCGGATCCGGCTTTCCCCGATATAGGTACGAAAGTTACCAGCGGTAATGGCTGAAGGCGCGGTTCGCCTCTGCCATGCGGTGCGTGTCCTCGCGCTTCTTCACGGCGTTGCCGCGGTTCTGCGACGCGTCCATCAGCTCGCCAGAAAGGCGGGACGCCATCGTCTTTTCCGCTCGCGATCGGGCCGCGGTGATCAGCCAGCGGATGGCAAGCGCCTGGGCGCGCTCGGGACGGACCTCGACCGGTACCTGGTAGGTCGCGCCTCCGACTCGGCGGGAACGGACCTCGATGCCCGGCTTCACATTGTTGAGCGCATCGTGGAAGACCGACAGCGGGTCCTTCTTCATGCGGGTCTCGACGGTGTCGAGCGCCCCGTAGACGATGCCTTCGGCGACGGACTTCTTGCCGTCGAGCATGACGCTGTTCATGAACTTCGACAGGACCACGTCCCCGAAACGGGGATCGGGCAGGATTTCGCGCTTCTCTGGGCGGCGACGACGAGCCATTGGACGTTTCCTTCTCTCTCTTCAGCCTGATCCGGGACAGGCCCGGGGCTTACTCTGGCCTGGTTATTTCGGACGCTTGGCGCCGTATTTGGAACGGGATTGCCTGCGGTCCTTCACGCCCTGCGTGTCGAGGACGCCGCGAAGCACGTGGTAGCGGACACCCGGAAGGTCGCGCACGCGGCCGCCGCGGATCAGCACGACGCTGTGCTCCTGGAGGTTGTGGCCTTCGCCTGGAATGTAGCTGATCACTTCGCGCTGGTTGGTCAGGCGGACCTTCGCAACCTTGCGGAGCGCCGAGTTCGGCTTCTTCGGGGTGGTCGTATAGACACGTGTGCAGACTCCGCGCTTTTGCGGGTTCTGCTCCATTGCAGGGACCTTCGACTTGGCCTTCTGCGGTTCGCGACCCTTGCGGATCAGCTGGTTGATCGTCGGCATGAAGCCCTTCACCTTGTCTGGGCGGGAAGACCCCGCGGTTACTTTGCCCAACAGAAAAAGCGCGGAGCCGGGGCAGCCATCAGCCGCCTGGCGACGCGCAAATTGAGCAACGTTCAGCTCTTTGCCCGCTCGAAACTGAAACAGTGGTCGTACGGACGGGCGGCCCCATAGCTTCGACGCCTGTCAGCGTCAACGCCTGTCGGGCCGGAACATCGCCAATGTGGGGCGGGCTGCGGAACAGACAAGGGCGGCGTTCCGTTGGCTGTTTGTCCGCAACAAACTCGGGGCGGAACATGTGGAAGACATTCGCACCGGCTCTCCTCGTCGCCGCGCTGGCGAGCTGCGGAGCCGCCAAGGAGCCTCGACAGATGAACGACAACACAACCGCCGTCCGCTTCGTGCTGACCAGCGACGACTTCCAGGACGGTCAGCAGATTCCGCAAATCCACAGCTGCGACGGCGCCGATCAGTCGCCGGGGCTAAGCTGGGACGAGCCCCCTGCGGGAACGAAAAGCCTGGCGCTGGTCATGGACGACCCCGATGCGCCCAGCGGCACGTTCAGGCACTGGGCAGCTTATGACATTCCGCCGGCGACGCGGTCGATCGAGGGGGGCGAGAGCGTGGGCAAACAAGCCACGAACGATTTCGGCAGGTCCGGCTTCGGCGGCCCCTGCCCGCCCAAGGGTCACGGGCCGCACCGCTATCGCTTCAAGCTCTATGCGCTCGACGTGCAGAACCTCGCGCTCCCGGCTGGAGCGAAAGTCGAGGAGGTCGAAGAGGCGGCGAAGCAGCACCAGCTCGGACTGGCGCAGCTGATGGGCACATTCGAGCGGAAATAGTCGCGGCGCTCTCGCCTGCGGTCGCCGCTCGCGCTAATATCGTCTTGGGATGGAGCCCCTCTAGCCATTCGAGGAGAACGAAATGGCACATGACCTACTGATCGCTCTTGCCCTGGTTGCCACGGCGTCGCAGCCGTCCCCCGGCGAAGGAACTCCCGCCAGCCTCGCCCCGCCGGGCAGTCCAGCCACGAGATACTGCCTTCGCGTCGAACCGATCATCGGCAGCCGCATCGAAACGATTCGCTGCAAGACCCGGGACGATTGGGCCAGGCTCGAGATCGACGTCGACCAGGAATGGGCAGAGAACGGCGTTAGGGTTCTGGCCTAGCCGCCATCACGGCCGAGACGGTTGATCGCCAGCCGCTCGTAAAAAGGTCGCATCCGATCGGCGAGACGCCGATCTTCGGGTGAGAGATCGAGGCGGTCCGTATCGGGCTCGCCGAAGCCGGTGCTTTTTTCGACGGCATTGTACCAGTGCGCCGCCCAGACGCCGTCGGTTTTGCGGCGTCCGGGTGCCCAAGACAACATCGCCGGATCCCACGGGATATCGAGTGCGCGGCAGAGCTTCGACAGCACGCCATCAGGTTCGGCGAGCACGTCGTTGGCGTCGATGACCGGCGGCGCAGCCCCTAGCCGGTCAGCCTCGCGCTCGAAGAACTCGGCCTGCTTCTCCAGACCGAAATCCTCGAACCGCGCCGCCTCGCGCTTGCGAAGATAGGAGGCGATCATGCGTTCCGGCTCGCGGATCAGGAAGGCATGCCGAAAGCCGGCGAAATCCTCGTAGCCGACCGGCCCGACCATCATGTGCCACATGTGCTTCTGGTACCAGACCGGCGAGCCGTCAGGGCTGTCGCCGCGAAGCCTGTCCATCACGCTCCGCCAGTCGCAATCCATCGACTCGATCACTTCGTCGCGCAACGGGTGTTCGAGGCCGGTATCCTTCAAGAAGCAGCCGTAGAACGGTTCGTCGGTGACATAAGTGTCGCTTCGACTCCCGAAGCTGCGCATCATCGCGGTGGACAGGTTCCTCGGCCCCGACCACATCGCGATGCGGACCGTCACGGGCGCTTCTGCTCCGTTGTGTCGCGCTCGACTCGCTCGGCGTACAGCTTCTGAAGCCGCTCGACCATCGGCCCTCGGCGGTCCGAGAGCTTGCGTCCGTCGACCTCGCGAACGGGAACGATCCCTGCAAAGGTGCCGGTGACGAACGCCTCGTCGGCACCATAGACGTCGGTCAGCGAGAAATCCTTCTCGATCGCGGGAATGCCCGCCTCCCGCGCAATCTCAAGGGTCAGCCCGCGGGTGATTCCGCCGAGGCAGTACTTTCCGCTCGACGTCCACACCTCCCCCTTCCGGACGATGAAGAAATGCGTCGAATTGCAGGTCGCGACGAAGCCGTGCGGGTCGAGCATGAGCGCTTCGTCCGCTCCCGCCTCGATCGCCTGGACGCACGCCAGGATGCAGTTCAGCTTCGAATGCGAATTGATCTTCTGGTCCTGCACCGCCGGATCGCCGCGCCGCACGTGGACGGTGAACAGCTTGAGCCCGCGCTCGTGAAGACCCTCAGGCGGTTTCTTATACTCCGCGGCAATGACCACTGTGGCTCCGGAGACGACCACGCGCGGGTCCTGGTACGGCGTCGAGCGAAGTCCGCGTGTCACCATCAACCGGATGTGAGCACCCTCGCTCATCCCGTTCGCGTCGAGCGTCTCGTAAAGCCGCTTCGACAGCGCCTCCTTGGTCAGCCCCAAGTCCATCGCGATCGCTTTCGCGCCTTCGAACAGGCGATCGAGATGTCGGTCGAGGAACGCAATCCGGCCCTTGTGGACCCTCATTCCCTCCCAAACGCCGTCGCCCAGCATGAAACCGCTGTCGAACACCGACACGACTGCTTCCGAGCGCGGCTTAAGCTCGCCGTTGACGTTGATTAGGACAGACGCGTTGCGCGGGTCGGAAACGTCGTGAAGCGATTGCGCCATGGACGCAGCGATGCCGCCGCGCCGCTCCGATGGCAACTAGTAGCTGTTGTTGGCGGCCGGCTCGTCCGAAGGAGCAGGTTCGTTCGTCGTGTTGTCCACCGCGTTCAGGTCGTTCGCGGTCACGTTCGCGTCGGGAGTCATGGTGACATCCGAACCGAGCGCGGCGTTCACGTCTGCCGGCTCCAGCGCGTTCGCTTCCGGTGACATCACGTTATCGGAATTGCCCTGGCTGCAGGCTGCCGCAGCCATCGCGCAGGCGATCGCTGTCCCGACTTTCAAACCTTGCATGGTAGGTCTCCAGTGAATGGAACTGCGGACCTGAACACCCGAGGCCTGCGCGCCGTTCCGAACCTCAGCAGGGTCCGCTGTCCCACTTGTCGTGAAGTAGCGACCCCTTGCGCGGTCGGATGTATAGCCTCCTCACCTGCGGCCAATGGCGCGACGCCTCCTGCTCGATCTCGCAGACGATACGCTCGACCTCCCCGGCCGATATCGAATCGTCGAAGTCCACGCTCAGCATCGCCGTGATTTGGTCGGGCGAGCTATGGACGGTTCGGACCTCGCCCGCCGCCACCACGCCTTTCTGCGCGCAGACGATCTTGCAAATGCCCGTGACGACCTCGGGATCGGCTGCCTCGCCGATCAGCAGGCCCTTCGATTCATAGGCGAGGACGAGCGCCGTAACGGCGAGGATCAGTCCAATCACGATCGACGCGGCGCCGTCGTAAAAGGGGTCCCCGGTAAGCTGGGCGAGGAACAGGCCGATCGCGGCAGCGACGATTCCGGCCATCGCCGCGCCATTTTCAAGGAGGATGATGAAAGCCGGTGGGTCCTTCGACCGCCGGATGGCTTCGAACCAGCCGGAATCGCCTTTGGCCGCCTTGAATTCGCGGAACGCTTCGAGTGTCGACCATCCTTCGAGCACGAAGGCGACGAGGAGCACGGCATAGCCGATGAGCGGCGAAACCGCCTCTTCCGGTTGGAGGATGTGGATGATGCCTTCGTAGATCGACACGCCCGCGCCCAGTGCAAACACGAGCACTGCGACGACGAAGCTCCAGAAATAGAGCTCGCGCCCGTAGCCGAACGGATGCCATTGGTCCGGCGGCTTCTTCGCCTGCCGCCGTCCCCACATCAGCAGCAGCTGGTTCGTGGAATCGACGACGCTGTGAACGCCTTCGGTCAGCATCGCCGACGACAGAGTGATCGCCGCTGCGACGAATTTGGCCACCGCAATGCCGAGGTTCGCCAGGAGCGCGATGACGAGCGTTCGCGTGCTGGCGGTTGGAGAACTCATTGCGGCGCGCGCGGCCCTTTCACGAGCTGGCCGCCTTTGATCACCGCGTCGAGATGCTCGAGCAAGGTCACGTTGGTCAGCGGATCGCCGCTAACCGCGATCATGTCGCCGTAGAGGCCCGGCGCGATCTGGCCGACGTCTCCGCTCCGCCCGAGGGCCTCACCCGCGTTCAGGGTCGCCGCCTGGATCGCCTGGAGCGGAGTCATTCCCCACTGGACCATTTTCGCGAACTGCTTTGCATTGTCACCGTGGGGGTAAACGCCCGCATCGGTGCCAAAGGTCATTTTGACTCCGGCCCTGACCGCGCGCTGGAAGGTCTGGCGCTGCTTGAGGCCGATCATCCGCTCCTTGTCGAGGCTCTCCTGCTCCGTCCCGTTCGCCGTTCCGGTCGCGAGGATATAGTCGTCATTGTAGATATCCATGTCGAACCAGGTCCCGTGCTGCTTGGCGAGCTGGATCGTCGCGTCGCTCGCGAGGCTTGCGTGCTCGATCGTGTCGATTCCGGCCAGGATCGCGTCGTGAATGCCCTCATCGCCGTGAGCATGGGCCGCGACCTTCATTCCGAGCATGTGCGCTTCGTCGGCGATCGCCTTCATTTCAGCCAGGCTCAGCTGCTGAGCCCCGACGCTGTCGCCCAATGAGAAGACACCGCCGGTCGCACAGATCTTGATCACCTCGGCGCCGTATTTGTGCACCCAGCGCACTTTCTCGCGCGCCTCCTCCGGGCTGGTGACGATGCCGGGTGCGTTCTTGTCGGCGCCGAGCGAAGGCGGGAGGCCGTTGGTGTCGTCGCAATGGCCGCCGGTCGCGCCGAGCAAATAGGTCGCCGGCACGACCCGCGGGCCAATCACCCAGCCGCCGTCGATCGCCTGTTCAAGAGCCACATCGTCGAAATCGGGGGAGCCGACGTTGCGGACGGTCGTGAAGCCTGCGTCGATGGTTTTCCTGGCGTTGGCCGGGCCGATCGTCGCCCAGAAGCTGTCGGTATATTTAAGGCCCTGGTAGCCGCCGATCTGGGCAAGGCTGTTCAAATGGACATGCATGTCGATCAGGCCCGGCAGCAGCGTCTCGCCGGCAAGATCGATATGCTTCGTCCCAGCCGGAACCTGCATCGACGCGAGCGAGCCGATCGTCACGACCCGCCCGTCGTCTCCGACAAGGATCGCCGGATTGTCGACATAGCGGCCGGTCTTCACGTCCAGCATTCGGTCGGCGGTGACGATCGTCGCGGCCGATGCCGATGTGGCGCTTAGCACCATTACTGCTGCAAGAATCCAGCGCTTCAACTCAATTCTCCCCGTCATGCTGAACTTGTTTCAGCATCCATTTGCCAAACCCGCTCCGCACTTCACCAGAATGGGCCCTGAAACAAGTTCAGGGTGACGCATCTGACGCGCGTCAAATGTGGATGACGCGCCCGAACGCGGCGAGGACGCTTTCGTGCATCATCTCACTTAGAGTCGGGTGCGGAAAAACGGTGTTGATGAAATCCTGCTCGACCAGCTCGGCAGTCTTGCCGATGGTATAGCCCTGGATCAGCTCGGTCACCTCGGCGCCGATCATATGCGCTCCCAGCAGCTCGCCGGTCTTCGCGTCGAAGACGGTCTTCACGAAGCCGTCGGTCTCGCCGAGCGCGATCGCCTTGCCGTTGCCGATGAACGGGAATTTCCCGACCTTCACCTCATAGCCCTTTTCCTTCGCCGCGGCTTCGGTGAGCCCGACCGACGCGACCTGCGGGCGGCAATAGGTGCAGCCCGGAATGTTCTTCGGGTCAGTGGCGTGCGGATGCGTGTCCTTGCCGAGCTCCTTGGCGATGGCCTCGGCCGCGGTCACGCCTTCGTGGCTGGCCTTGTGCGCAAGCCAGGGCGGAGCGGTGACGTCGCCGATCGCCCAGATTCCGGCGGCGCTGGTGCGGCAATGCTCGTCAGTGTCGATATGGCCCTTGGTCATTTGGACGCCGAGCTGCTCGAGCCCGATATCCTCGGTGTTCGGTACGATCCCGACCGCGACGATCGCGTGGCTGAACTTGTGCTCGCTGGTCTTCCCGTCGCTGGTCTTGATGGTGGCGGTGACGCCTTTTGCATCGGGCTTGAGGCTCTCGACGCCGGCCTTGGTGTGGATCGTCATTCCCTGCTTGGTCAGCGACTTTTCGAGCGCCGCCGAAACCTCCGAATCCTCGACCGGCACCACTCGGTCGAGCATCTCGACGACGGTGACCTTGGCTCCGAGATCGGCATAGAAGCTCGCGAACTCGATCCCGATCGCACCCGAGCCGATGACGAGCAGCTCCGTCGGCATCTCGGGCGGGGTCATCGCGTGGCGATAGGTCCAGATGCGCTTGGCGTCCGACTTGGCGAACGGAAGCTCGCGCGCGCGGGCACCCGTCGCGACGATGATTTGCTTGTACTGGAGCTCACTGCTTTTGCCGTCCGCAGTGACTGTCAGCTTGCCCTTCCCGGTCAGCTTCCCCTCGCCCATCACCACAGTGATCTTGTTCTTCTTCATCAAGTGCGTGACGCCCTGGTTCAGCTGCTTCGCGACCGTGCGACTGCGGGCGACGACCTTGCCAAGGTCGAACGAGGGCTTGTCGTTCGAGAGGCCGTAGGCGTCGGCATGGGTCATGTAGTGGAACACCTCGGCCGTGCGCAGCAGCGCCTTGGTCGGGATGCACCCCCAGTTGAGGCAGATCCCGCCGAGGTTCTCGCGCTCGACAATCGCCGTCTTTAGCCCGAGCTGGGCAGCGCGGATTGCGGCGACATAGCCTCCCGGGCCCGATCCCAGGACGACGACATCATATTGCTCGGCCATGAGGATGCTCCGGTAGCGTCAGCAAGAAGGCTGGCGCTCCCTTATTGCATCAGTGTGGAATCGCAACCGGCTCAGCCGCGCTCTTCGGGGAGGAATCCTTCGTCGACGCGGTCGGAGAACTTGGTGATCCGGCTGTCGAACTTGACCCGCACCTTTCCGGTGGCGCCATGCCGTTGCTTGGCGACGAGGATTTCGGCCAGGCCCCAGGCCCGTTCCATTTCTTCCTTCCAGGGGCCGAAGTCGGGATGGTCCTCGGCCGGCTGCTTGTTGGCGAGATAATAATCCTCGCGGTAGATGAAGAGGACGATGTCCGCGTCCTGCTCGATCGAGCCCGACTCGCGAAGGTCGGAGAGCTGCGGGCGCTTGTCCTCGCGTTGCTCGACCGCGCGGCTGAGCTGCGACAGGCCGATCACCGGCACGTTCAGCTCCTTTGCGAGAGTCTTCAGCCCGCGGCTGATCTCGGAGATTTCATTCACTCGGTTGTCGTTGGCGTTTCGGCCCGTGCCTTGGAGCAGCTGCAGATAGTCGACGATGACCATGCCGATCCCCTTCTGCCGCTTGAGCCTGCGGGCGCGGGCGCGGAGCGCGGCGATGGTGAGGCCGGGCGTGTCGTCGATGTAGAAAGGCAGGCTCTCGAGCTCGGCGGCGGCGCGGGCAAGCTGGCGGAATTCCTGCTTGCTGATCTTGCCCATGCGCAGGTTCTCGGAGCTGATTCCCGACTGTTCGGCGAGGATGCGCGTGGCGAGCTGGTCCGCAGACATTTCGAGGCTGAACATGGCGACCGGCGCGCCGACCGACTTCTCCGGCTCGATCCCATCCTCGGTGTCGCGGATGAACCGCTGGGCAGCGGCGAAAGCGATGTTGGTGCCGAGCGCGGATTTGCCCATGCCCGGACGGCCGGCGATGATGATGAGGTCCGAGTTGTGCAAGCCGCCGACCTTGGCGTTGAGGCTTTCGAGACCCGTCGTCACGCCGGACAGATGCCCGCCGCTGTTGAGCGCCCGCTCGGCCGTCTGGAGCGCGTCGCGGGTGGCCTCGGCGAAGCTCTTCGCCTTGCCGTCCGCGCCGCCTTCCTCGGCTACCTTGTAGAGTTCGCTCTCAGCGCGCTCGATCTGCTCCAGGGGCGCAACCTCGTCGCTCGTGTCGAGCGCGCTTTCAACGAGGTCGCGGCCCACTCCTATCAGTGCGCGGAGGAGCGCGAGGTCGTAGATCTGCTGGGCGAAGTCCTTGGCCGCGATCAGAGTCGCTCCGGACCCGGTGAGCGTCGCAAGATAGCCCGGCCCACCCACCTGCTTCATCGCCTCGTCCGCTTCGAACATCGGACGCAAAGTGACCGGGTTGGCGACCATGTTCTTGTCGGTGAGCTTAAGGATCGATTCGTAGATCCGCCCGTGAAGCTCCTCGTGGAAATGATGCGGCTTGAGCTTCAGCCCCACGTCCTCGACCAGCCGGTTGTCGAGCATCAGCGCGCCCAGCAGCGCAGCCTCGGCCTCGACGTTGGCGGGGAGCGACGGGGTTCCGGCCTCCGGGGCCGGTTCGGTAATCGGTACGACTGATGCCATGACCCACCTTCTACGCGCGGCCCATTGTCGCTCCAAACGGACAAAAGAGAAACTGGCATGTGGATAACGAGGATATCGGGCAACGCTCATTGAAGCGCGAACCGCCGCCCGTTAGGCGTCGCTTATGCCCATTCTTTCCGACCGCTGGATTCGCGAGCAGGCTCAGCAGCACGCAATGATCGAGCCGTTCGTCGAGGCGCAGAGGCGCGAGGGGTGCATCAGCTACGGCCTCTCCTCCTATGGCTACGACGCCAGAGTCTCCAATCACTTCAAGATTTTCACCAATGTGGATTCGGCAACCGTCGACCCCAAGGACTTCGCGCAGAACAGTTTCGTCGACCGCGAGACGGACGTCTGCATCATCCCGCCCAACAGCTTCGCGCTCGCGCACACGGTCGAATATTTCCGGGTGCCGCGCGACGTCATGGTCATCTGCCTCGGCAAGTCGACCTATGCCCGCTGCGGGATCATCGTGAACGTCACGCCTTTGGAGCCCGGCTGGGAAGGCCACGTGACGCTTGAGTTCTCCAACACCACGCCGCTTCCCGCCAAGGTCTATGCCAACGAGGGCGCTTGCCAGTTCCTGTTCCTGCAGGGGAACGAGCCCTGCGAGACGAGCTACGCCGATCGCGCCGGCAAATATATGGGCCAGAAGGGTGTGACCCTGCCGAAGCTCTAAACTTCGAACTCAAGCGAAGCGCCGAGATCCTTATTTCAACAATTGCTTCGCCGCCGCGTTGACCACATGGGATTTTGCATGACTCTCGACGAGGCCCGCCAGCTCGACGCCGCCGACCCGCTGGCCTTCGCTCGCGAGCGGTTCCTTTTGCCGGACGGCACTATCTACCTCGACGGCAATTCGCTCGGCGCGCTCCCCAAAGCGACGCAATCACGGGTCGATGAACTCATCAGCGAGCAATGGGGCACGGACCTCATCTCCAGCTGGAACAAGCACGGATGGATCGACGCGCCGATGCGAATTGCCGCGAAGCTTGCGCCGATTGTTGGGGCGAAGCCGGACGAGCTCCTCATCGCCGACTCCACCTCGGTCTGCCTGTTCAAACTGCTCGCCGCCGCAGTTCGGGCGCGGCCGGATCGCCGCACGATCCTGGTGCAGGAAGGCAATTTCCCTACCGACACTTATATCGCCGAGGGCCTGGCGGAGATGCTGGGCCTCGAGCTTCGCCGCGCCGATCCCCACAATATTTCCGAATCGATCGACGCCGACACAGCTGTCGTTTCACTCAGCCAAGTCGATTATCGCAGCGGTGCCAAGGTCGACATGGTCGCGGTGAACGAGGCTGCGCGCGCAGCCGGCGCGCTCGTGGTTTGGGACCTCTGCCACAGCGCCGGAGCGATCGAGGTCGATCTCAATGGCAGCGGCTGCGAGCTGGCGGTCGGCTGCGGCTATAAATATCTGAACGGCGGCCCCGGAGCGCCGGCATTCCTCTATGTCGCCGAGGCTTTGCGGCATCGGCTTCAGCCACCGCTGCAGGGCTGGATGGGTCATGCTGAGCCGTTCGCGTTCGAGGAAAGCTACCGCCCGGTCGGCGGAATCGCCCGATTCCTGACCGGCACGCCCTCGGTGATCGCGCTGGCCGCGCTGGACGCCGGGCTCGACACTTTCGAGGGAATTGCGATGGCCGACATCGAGGGCAAGGCGCGCGCGCTTCTCAGGCTTTTCATCGACGAGGTCGAGACGCGCTGCGGTGACGAGGTCCTGCTCTTCGGCCCGCGCAATCCCAGCCAGCGAGGTAGCCACGTCTGCTTCGCTCACCCGGAGGGTTATGCGGTGATGCAAGCCCTGATCGCCGGCGGAGTGATTGGCGACTTCCGCGCGCCTGACCTGATGCGGTTCGGCTTCACGCCGCTCTACACCACATTCGAGGACGCGTGGCGCGCAGCGGATGCGCTGGCCGACATCCTCGCTACCCGGCAATGGGACCAACCGCGCTTCAGGGAGCGCCGCAAGGTGACCTAGGCCGGCTGCTTTTCCAGCTGGGCAGCATGCGCCGAATCTTCCGCAAGCGCCGCCCGCGAACGATGGATCAGGTCGACCCAGTCGTGGAAGGCATGGGCGAGCTTCGCGATCAGGTCCTTCAACGGACCGTCCTTCAGGCATCCGCTTTCGTCGAAGCTTTCGTTGGTGACGTGGCCGAGATAGGCCTCCGGCTGCTGCATCACCGGCATGTTGAGGAAGACGCAGGCCTGCCGGATCTGATGATTTGAGCCGAAGCCGCCGATCGATCCGGGCGAGGCGGTGACGATCGCGCCGGGCTTCTTGTCGAACACGCTGTGGCCGTAGGGCCGCGATCCGACGTCGATCGCGTTCTTCAACACGCCGGGGATCCCGCGGTTATATTCGGGCGAGACGAAGAGCACGCCATCCGCGGCGCCGACCTGTTCCCGAAAGCGGGTCCATTGCTCGGGCGGGTTCCCGTCGAGGTCCTGATTGTAGAGGGGAAGATCGCCGATCTCGATCATGCGGCAATCGAGATTGTCGCCGCGAATGGCGCAAATCGACTTCGCGACCCGGCGGTTGAGGCTGTCCTTGCGCAGGCTGCCGACGATTATCGCGATCTTGTAGGGCATGACGGCTTCTCCTTTGCGCTCTCAATGAGCCTGTCCGCCGATGGTTGCGAGTTGATCAGCGCCGGCGGCTTTTGTGGCGGATGTTCGGTGGCCGGCCGCGCCGCTGCTGCGGGGAGCGGTGTACCCGGTCGCGGCGATTGTCCGGTTTCGCTTCCGCGCCTTCGTCGGCGGGCAAGGCGAATCTCAGGCCGCCCGTAACCGGACTGGACTCGACAATCCGAAGCTTGAGCTTTTGTCCCATCCGAAAGCTGGTGCCGGTTTCCTCGCCGATCAGCTGCTGCGACTTCTCGTCATAGCGGAAATATTCGCTGCCGATGGTCGAGACCGGTACGATTCCGTCGCCGCCGAACTCCACCACGGTCGCGAAGAAGCCGAACGCCTGCACGCCGGTGATCCTGCACAGCACGATCTGCCCGACCTGGTCGGCGAGATAGGCGGCGACATAGCGGTCGACCGTCTCGCGCTCCGCCTCCATTGCACGCCGCTCGAGCCGCGAGATCTGCTCGCCGATTTCGTCGAACTTCGCCGCGTCCGCCGGCGGCAGTCCCCCCTCGCCCAGCTTGTAGGCGCTGACCAGGGCACGGTGAACGAGCAGGTCGGCGTAGCGCCGGATCGGCGAGGTGAAGTGCGCATAGGTCGCGAGCGCCAGTCCGAAATGGCCAAGCCGCTCGGGGGCGTAGCGCGCCTGCATCTGTGTGCGCAGCAATTGCTCCATGATCTCAGGCCTGAAGTCGGCGTCGCCGATCCGGTCGATGATCTGGTTGAACGTCTGCGGCTTGATCACCTGTCCAAGCGTGAAGGCGATGCCGAAGGTGTCGAGATAATCCTTCAGAGCCTCCAGTTTCTCGCGGCTTGGGGGTTCGTGGATCCGGTACATGACCGGCGACTTCTTCGCGTCGAGAGCGCGCGCCGCGGCGACGTTTGCGGCGATCATGAAATCCTCGACCAGCCGATGCGCATCCAATCGCTCGCGTGGGCTCACCGACGTGATCCGGCCCTTTTCGTCCAGGACTACCTGCCGCTCGGGAAGGTCGAGCTCGAGGGGTTGGCGCTTCTCGCGCCCGGCCAGGAGGGCCCGCCAGCAACCCCACAATGGCTTCAGCGCTTTCTCGACCAGCTCGGCCGGCACCGGCCCTTCGACCTCCGGCATCGAGCAGGTCGGAGAGGCAACTTCGACCCGTTCCTCCTTGGCCGCATCGATCGCAGCTTGCGCATCTTCGTAGGCAATATTTGCTGCTACGCAAATCTTCGCTCGTGAAAATCGCCAGCTCTTGAGACTGCCGTCCTTGGCGATCTTGAGGTGGCAAGCCATTGCCGCGCGAACCTTGCCTTCCTTGAGCGAGCAGATGTCTGCTGACAGCTCCTCCGGAAGCATCGGCACGACCCGGTCCGGGAAATAAACGCTGTTGCCGCGAGCCCGCGCCGCCTTGTCGAGCGCGCTTCCGGGCCGGACGTAGAAGCTGACGTCGGCGATCGCGACGATCGCATTCCAGCCGCCCTCGTTGTCCGATTCGGCCCAGATCGCATCGTCATGATCGCGCGCGTCGGCGGGGTCGATGGCGACGATCGGAAGGTGCGTCAGGTCCTCGCGCTCGCCGAGCGGCTGCTTTGCCACGCGCCGCGCCTCATCGAGGACCTCGTCGCTGAATTCATGCGGAAGCTCATACTTGTGGATGGCGATGAGACTGAAGCTCTTCGGAGCGAACGGATCCCCGAGCACCGCGTCCACCTTCGCCATGACGCGAGGCCCGCGGCCGGAAACCTCGCACAGGACAAGGTCGCCGCTCTCGCCGTCCTTCACGTCGCTGACGGGAAGCTCCCGCCTTTCCTTCTTCTCGACCGGAGTCAGCCAGAAGTGCGTGCCTTCCTTGCGGAGCACGCCGAGCACCAGCTCCGCCTTGCGCGCCAGCTTCTTCAGCGGGTGCGCGACATAGCCTTTGCCGCGCTCCTCGGTGCGCGCCAGCACCCGGTCGCCGATGCCCAGCGCTCCGCGGCGATCGCGCTCGATGACGCGCAGCCTGGGGGGCGGGGTCTCCGATTCCCAATGCTCTGGCTTCGCCCAGATATTGCCGTCCTCGTCGGCTTCGACGACGTGCAGCACGGTCACCTTCGGGACGCCGCCCATCTGGTGGAATGCGCGTCCGGGCGACGAATCGATCAACCCTTCGTCGGCCATGTCCCTGAGCAGCGCCTTGAGCGCGATCTTGTCATTGCCGCGAAGTCCGAATGCCCGCGCAATCTCGCGTTTGCCCGCCGGTTGGTCCGACGAAGCGATGAAATCGAGAATCTGCTTTCGCGTGGGCAGTCCGGGGGAGGGCTTTCGGGCCATCAGTCGAATGCTGACCGGGTCGGGAAAGATGGCCGCCCCGTGGGGGCTTCCACTTCCTCCACTTTGGAACCTTTGGAGGGGATGCGCCGGACAGAGAAGGTCATGGGATTCCGCCTAATCGATAGACCTGCCTGTAGGACAGGACTTTCAACGCAGCTGGCTATCCTTGCTGCCGCGCCGGTTGATCGTCGAATGGACCACAGCCTTGTCGCGCTCCGACTGGCAGGCGACGCATGTTCGGACTCCCGGCAGCGCCTCGCGGCGCTTCTTCGGGATCGGCGCTCCGCAATCGTCGCATTCCTCGGCGCTCTCGCCTTTGGGCGTCAGCGCGCGGGCGCGAAGGATCGCGTCCTTCACGGTATCGTCGATCTGGTGCTGCACCGCTCCGTCGCGGGTCCATCCGCCGGCCATTGCCAATCTCCTTCCACCTCAAGTGGTGGTCGCGGCCTGAGACGCCAAGGCTGCGCGGCGGTGCAACCGGTGCTCGCGCCAGACGATGACGAGGCCGCTGGCGATAATGATCGGAGCGCCGACCCAGATCCATGGCGTTGGAAGCTCACCGAAGATCCATTCGCCGAGGAGCACCGCCCACAGCAGGCTGGTGTAGTCCATCGGCATAACGAGGGCGACGGGAGCGAGGCGCAGCGCGGCGGTCAGCGTCAGCTGTGCGAGGCCTCCCGCCAGGGCGAGTCCTGCCAGGAGCAGCCACGTCCGCGCGTCATGAGCGCCGCCGAACCACGGCATTGCCAGTCCAAGTGGGACGATCGAGCTCACCGCAAACCAGAAGACGGTCGTCGTCGCCCGCTCGGTCGCTCCCAGTCGGCGGATGACGATCGTCACCGATGCGGTGAGGAGCGCGGCTGCGAGCGCGACCGAAGCGCCCAGCAGAGGCACGTCCCCGCTTCCCGGCTGGACGATAAGGAGCACCCCCGCGAACCCGGCCGCGACCGCGCCCCAGCGCCATTTGCCCGTGGGCTCGCCCAACATGATCGCCGCTAGCATCACCGAGAAGATCGGCACCGAGAATCCGATGGTCGTCGCTTCGGCCAGCGGCAGCAGGATGAAGGCGATAAAGTTGAGCGCCATGGCCGTGACGCCGAGCGCCATCCGCCCGACATGCGCCCAGACGCGTTGGGTCCTCAGGGAGTCGAAACCCGGTCCGATGGCGACGACTCCGGTCGCGCACAGCGCCGACCCGCATTGGCGATAGAAGAGGCTTTCGACGACATTTACGCCGCGCGTCGAGGCGAGCTTCACCAGCGCGAACATGATCGCCAGGAGGGCCGCCGTCAGGAGGCGGAGCGCGATCCCCGCCAGCGGCCTTTGCTCGGCCGGCCGGTCGGTGTGGAAAGATTGCGCCGCCACTTACTTCCCCTCCCCTCGATGGGGAGGGGTTGGGGTGGGGTGGCGTTGGTGCAGGGCAAGATCGATGACATGCCAAACGCCATCAGGATTGCCGAGTGCCTCGTTGTTCCAGAAACGGATTATTCGATATCCTTCCTCTTCGATAACTTTGCTCCGCTGGGCATCCACTTCCGGATTGTGCTGGCCACCGTCGACCTCGATGACCAGCTTCGGGCGATGGCTTGCGAAGTCGATGATGTAGTGTCGAATCGGAACCTGCTTCCGGAAATGAAAATCGCGGAAGCTCAGTTTCAAGATTCGCCAAATTGCGCGTTCCGCGTCGGTCATCTTCTTCCGAAGCTCGCGCGCGCGTCTAACGGCACCTGTCGGAGGATGATGCTTCAAGGCCGGCCCTCCACGTCCAGCGTCACCCCACCCCTGCCCCCCCATCAAGGGGAGGGGGATTTCGACGGAGCGACGTATGGCATGAACGCGCCGCCGGGGACGGCCGAGGCGACCGGGCTTTCGAAGCCGTCCTTGCTCACCGATGAGACGCCGAACACCCAATCGTCGACACGCACGTGGGGCAGGACGGCCTTCGTCTCCCCGGCCGCGACACGCTTGGATTCCTGCCACTGGTTGGCGTCGGTCCTCCGCCAGCGCACGACATAACCG
>JBKPOU010000163.1:0-27396 GCA_046733255.1 Pseudomonadota bacterium | reverse complement strand
CGAAGCATGGACTGGATGCACAGGGGATCGTCACCCCTGCCGAGTTGCATTGGAACCTGACGACTGCCCCGCTGATCGAGCATTCGATCCAGCGCGGCGAGGGGCTGCTCGCGAAATACGGCCCGCTCGTCGTCAAGACTGGCAAGCACACCGGCCGCAGCGCACAGGACAAGTTCACCGTCCGCGACGAGCTCACCGAGAGCGTCATCTGGTGGAACAAGGGCAACAAGCCCATGGACCCGGACGCATTCGACCGGCTGCACCAGGATTTCCTCGCCGCTCTCGGCGAGAAGAAAAACCTGTACGTCCAGGACCTTTTCGGCGGATCGCAGCCCGAGCACCGGGTGCGCGTACGCGTGATCAACGAGCTCGCCTGGCACAGCCTGTTCATCCGGACTTTGCTGGTGCGGCCGGAAGCGCATGAGCTTGCGGGCTTCGTTCCCGAGTTCACGATCATCGACTTGCCGAGCTTCCGCGCGGACCCGGGTCGCCACGGTTCGCGCAGCGAGACGGTCATCGCGGTCAACTTCAGCAAGAAGCTGATCCTGATCGGCGGCACGCAATATGCCGGCGAGATGAAAAAGTCGGTGTTCGGGCTCCTGAACTTCCTTCTTCCGCCGCAGGGCATCATGCCGATGCATTGCTCGGCGAACATTGGGCCCAAGGGCGACACCGCGATCTTCTTCGGCCTTTCGGGCACCGGCAAGACGACCCTGTCGGCCGACCCGAACCGCACGCTCATCGGCGACGACGAGCATGGCTGGTCGGACACCGCGGTCTTCAATTTCGAAGGCGGCTGCTACGCCAAGATGATCCGGCTCTCGCCTGAAGCCGAGCCGGAAATATTCGCGACGACGCGGCGCTTCGGCACCGTCCTCGAAAACGTGGTCATAGATCCGGAGACTCGAGAGCTCGACCTCGACGATTCGAGTCTCGCCGAGAACAGCCGCGGCGCCTATCCGATCGACTACATCCCCAATTGCTCTGAAAAGAACATGGGGCCGCTTCCCAAAAACGTCGTGATGCTGACCGCCGACGCGTTCGGCGTGCTTCCGCCGATCGCGAAGCTGACGCCCGACCAGGCGATGTATCACTTCCTGTCCGGCTACACCGCAAAGGTCGCCGGCACGGAGATCGGGGTTACGGAGCCGGAAGCGACCTTCTCGACTTGCTTCGGCGCCCCGTTCATGCCGCGCCATCCGTCGATCTACGGCAATCTGCTGAAGGAGCGGATCGCCAAGGGCGGCGTGGATTGCTGGCTCGTCAACACCGGCTGGACCGGCGGCAAGTACGGCACCGGCAAGCGCATGCCGATCAAGGAAACGCGCGCGCTTCTCAATGCGGCGCTCGATGGCAGCCTGAAGACCGCCAAGTTCCGCAGGGACCCGAACTTCGGCTTCGATGTGCCGGTCGAGGTTCCGGGCGTCGACAGCAAGTTGCTCGACCCGCGCGCAACCTGGTCGAACCCGGCGGAATATGATGCGGTGGCAGCCAAGCTCGTCGACCTGTTCGTCGAGAACTTCGCTCAGTTCGCGGACCAGGTGGACGAGGGCGTTCGCCAGGCTGCGCCGAAGGTCGCCCAAGGGCAAGCGCAACCTCAGTCGCAAGCCACACCCGCCTAACGCCCGGTCTGCGATCGGGCCCGCTACAGGACCCGATCAGATGACCGAATACACGCCCCGACTGTTCACGACCGACGCCGAGATCCAGCATCTCGGCGAGGGACTGCTCGCGCGCACGCTTCGGCGCGAGGAGTGGACCCACGAAGCGCACCTCGCAGCGACGACCTATCTGCTGCTGAAGCGTCCCGACATCGGTCTCGACAAGGCTCTGCCGGGGATCATCCGCGCCTACAATGAGAGCGTCGGCGGAGTGAACAGCGACACCGAAGGCTATCACGAGACGATCACGCGCGTGTTCCTTCGCGGAGTCCGGTTGTTCCTCGCCGAAGCGGATTTGAAGGAGCCGATCCACGAGCTGGTCAACGAGCTTTTGCTTTCGCCGATGGGCCGGCGCGACTGGCCGCTGCGGTTCTACTCACCGCAGCGCCTTTTCTCGGTGGACGCGCGCAAGGATTGGGTCAGGCCCGACATCGCGTCGCTTCCGTGACTGCTTGACTCGGGCCTCGCGCAACCGGAGCATCCAAGCGCGCCGTCGGCGTGGGGGAGGGGCTCAATGGACAAAAGAGTTATGGCGGCTGCGCTTGTCAGCCTGTTGCTCGAAGCGTGCTCGTCGAGACCGCGGGAGTTCACGCCGGCGCTTGGAGTGGCGCCGGCCGACCAGATTAAGTTCGATGCCGCCTACGCCGAGTGCAAGGACCTGTACACGACGGGGAAGCTCAACGCGGAAGGTCGGCTTGCGTCCGGCGGAGCGGGAGCGGCCGCCGGAACAGCTGTCGGCGCCGTCGGGACCGCGGCCGCGACAACGATCGCTGGCTATGGCGGTCTGGCCGTTATGAGCGCGACTCTTGTCCTCATGCCGGTGGCTGTGGTCGGCGGCGCTATCGGAATGGCCAAGATCAAACGCAACAAGAAGGAGAAGGCCATCCAGACCGCTGTCGGCGGCTGCCTCCAGGATCGCGGATATCAAGTGGTCAGCTGGCAAAAGGCGCCGAAGGCCAGGTTCACAGGCCGGACGGACTCAGCCGAATAGGGGTTCAGAGCCGATCCTCGCACCGATTCATCAGTCGGGGCAGGGGTAGCGGATGCCGACGACCTCATAGCTTTTCTCGCCGCCGGGAAGGCGGACGATGCGCTCGTCGCCGACTTTCGCGCCGATGAATGCACGAGCCAGCGGGGCGCTCCACCCAATCCGCCCGCTCGATGCGTCGGCTTCGTCGTCGCCGACGATCGTCAGAGAGCGCCGGTTGTCGTCCTCGTCGGCCAGCTCGACGGTCGCCCCGAAGCGGACCTCGTCGCGTGACAGCTGCGCAGCTGGATCGACGACCTTCGCGGCCTTCATGATCCGGGCGAGGTGAGCGAGCCTTCGGTCGATCTCGCGGAGGCGACGCTTGCCGTAGATGTAATCGGCGTTTTCCGACCGATCGCCGAGCGACGCCGCCCACGATACGGTCTCGACGATCTTCGGCCGCTCGACGCCGAAGAGCTCGTCATATTCGGCTTTGATGCGCTTCAGCCCGTCTGGCGTGATGAACCGCGGCTTGGAGTCCGGCATTGCCGGAGCTTAGCCCGGCGTGGCCTTCCCGAGGTAGCGGGAAACGTGGAGAGCGGTCCGGCTGGTGGGCTGCGGATTGAGGCTGTCGTAAACGACGCTGTTCTCGATCACCCGCTGGACATAGCCCTTGGTCTCGGTGAACGGGATCGCTTCGATCCATCCGACCGTGTCGACGCGGCCGGTCCGCGGATCGCCATAAGCATCGACCCACTTGCGCACGTTGCCGGCGCCGGCGTTGTAGCTCGCGACCGCGAGCGGAACGCTTCCGTCCCACGTGTTCAGCATCCGCTGGAAGTATGCCGACCCGAGCATGACGTTGTAGTCGGGATCGTAGAGGCGGTTGCTGTCATAACCGACGCCGAGCTTGCCGGCCTGCTCGCGGGCGGTTCCCGGCATCAGCTGCATCATGCCGCGCGCTCCCGCCCAACTCACGGCGTTGCGGTCGAACGAGCTTTCCTGCCGGGTGATTCCGTTGGCGAGCGACCAGGCTGTCCGGGGCGTGCTGCGGATCGTCGGAAAGGCATCGCGGACATAGAAGGCATCGCCATTGTTGCGTGCGGCGCGGGCGACCCAGACCGCCAGGTCCTGCCGTCCAAGCTGCCGCGACAGCTCGATCGCGAGCGACCGCTCGGTCGGAGTGTCGAGCGACTCCGCGAGAGCGCGGACGAATTGCATCTGCTCGTCCGCCCGTCCGTAATAGGCCATCTGGCGAACAGCCTGGACGAGACGGTTCTGGGCGAAGACGCCCCGAGTGGGGTCGGTGGGCGCTACCGGCGGCGTGTAGCCGGGAGGCGGAACCGCGCGCCCGAGGCGTTCGAGAGCGAGCTGGCCGTAGAACAGCTCGGGATAGAGCGAAGCGCGCTCAAAATAGGCGTTGGCGTCGGCGGGATGCCCGGCGGCGAGCGAAGCGCGGCCAGCCCAGTAGAAGCCCTTCGTCGCGACCTGGAGCGATTTTCCGCCGTAGGCGTAGCGGTAGAACATCGCCACGGCGTTGTCGGCGCTTCTCATCCGGTCGAGCGCCACCCGCCCGGCGAGCCAGGCGAGGCTCGTGTAGTTGTCGCGAACGCCATAGGGCTGTTCGGAGATCTGGGCGCCCGTCTTGAACGCGTCGTCGAGCTGGCGGGCGATATTGTAAGCGGTGTTCCACTGGCGATCGTCGACAGCGCCGTTCGCCAGGATCAGCATCATCTCATACCAGCGCTCGGGATCGGCCGGCATCTCGGTGAATTCGTGAGGCTGGGCGGCGAGCTGCCGAGCGGCCTGTTCGTTGCCGCCGTCGCGAAGATAGCGGAGGCGATCCATCAGCAGCCCAGCATCGGCGGCAATCCGGTGCGCCGCGGCGCGGTACAGGACCTCGGCGTCGGGCGAGCCCTGCTGCATCGCGATCCGGGCAGCGAAAGCGGCGCGCCGGTCCGCGCTCGTCCAGGCGAGAAGCCGCGCCGCATCCGCCGGATCCTTGTTGAACAGGAGCGCGTCGGCCCGGTTGTCATGATCGGCGGGAGTGAGCGAAGCACCGAAGCGGGCGAGGATCATCGCCTCGTCAGCCGGGTTGAGGTCCTTGGACGTCCAGGCCTGCTTCGCCGCTTCGACCGCTTCCGCGGTGCGTCCGACAGCGCTCAGCGCCTCGGCGTAGCGCATCCATCCGTTTCCGCTCTTCGGTTTTTCGAGGCTGTAGAAACCGAGGACAAGGCCCGCATTCTCGCTGGGCTGCATCGCCGCTTCCGCCTTGGCGCGCAACGAGTCCTCGTGCGGCCAGTCCTGGTTATAGTTCAGGAAGTGCGCATATTGGGCGAAGCTGTAATTCCCGTTCTGCCGGAGTTGCCGCCACTCTGCGATCGAGCTGTTGATGTTGCTCGCGACCGCTGCCGAGGCCGCGCCAGGTTCGGAAATGAGGGAAGACGGTAAGACCGCAGAGGCCGATGCCATGAATGCCAGCAGGATTGGAATGAATAACGCCCGTTTTCCCATGCTGGACATTCTATCTTCCGCCTCCTTATCAGTTGGTGAATAGGGAGCGGATTCTAATCCTTGTTCGACTCCCAAGTGAAGGAAAAACCCATGTTTTTCGGCTCCATACCGGCGCTGGTGACCCCTTTTTCGGCCAACTGTGTCGATGAAGACTCACTTTCCGCATTCGTCGAATGGCAGATCGAGCAGGGTTCGAACGCGCTCGTTCCGTGCGGGACCACGGGAGAAGTCGCGACGTTGAATGCCGACGAGCATCGCAAGGCGATCGCGACGGTGGTGCGCGTGGCGAACGGCCGGGTCCCGGTGATCGCGGGCACGGGGACGTACAATACGCAGGCGTCGATCGAGAGAACGAGGGCCGCCGCTGACCTCGGCGCCGATGCCGTGCTCGCGGTCGTCCCTTATTACAACAAGCCAAGCCAAGCCGGCCTCGCAGCCCATTTCACCGCCATTGCCGATGCGTCTCCGATCCCAGTGGTGGTTTACAATGTGCCGTCCCGGACGGTTGCCGACATATCGGTCGAAACCCTTGGGGAGATTGCAAAACACCCGAGAATCGTCGCGGTAAAGGATGCCACGGGGAATCTTGGCCGCGTCTCGGCGCAGCGGATCGCCTGCGGGGCCGACTTTTGCCAGCTCTCCGGAAACGATGACATGGCCTTGGGGTTCAACGCGATGGGCGGCGTGGGCTGCATCTCGGTCAGCGCCAACGTCGCGCCTAAGCTGTGCTCGCAATTCCAGACGGCGATGCGGGAGGGCCGCTGGGACGAAGCGCTGCAGCTGCAGGACAAGCTCTACCCGCTACACGCCGCTCTCTTCACCGACGCGTCGCCAGCGCCGACGAAATATGCGCTGTCGAAAGTCCGCCCGGATTTTCCCGCGGAAACGCGTCTTCCAATCGTCGAGGCGTCGGAGGCATCCAAGCGGGCCGTCGATGCCGCCCTCGAACATGCGGGGCTGATCTAGCCTCCTGATGCCCAGGCCCCGCCCCGACGAATTCGACAAAGCCAAAATGGTCGCCGAGAACCGGCGCGCGCGGTTCGATTATTTCATCGAGGACCGGTTCGAGGCGGGGATCGCCCTGACCGGCACCGAGGTGAAGTCGCTTCGCCAGGGCGAAGGGTCGATCGCGGAAAGCTATGCCGCGGTGCAGGGCGACGAGATCTGGCTGATCAACAGCCACATTCCTGAATATAGCCACGGAAATCGGCTCAATCACCAGCCCCGCCGCGAGCGCAAGCTGTTGCTCAATAAACGCGAGATCGCGAAATTGAACGGCGCGGTCACCCGGCAGGGGCTGACGATCGTCCCGCTTTCAATCTATTTTAACGGGCGAGGCCGAGCAAAGGTGGAGCTGGCTTTGGCGCGGGGCAAGAAAGTGCACGACAAGCGCGAGACGGTGAAGCAGCGTGACTGGAAGAGGGAGCAGCAGCGGCTGCTTAAGCATGGCTGAGGCGGTGCAAGGCCGCTTCGCCTGGCTTACGCGGCACGTGCCGAGGCGCGAAACGCTCCACCAGAACCGGTTCCTTCGCCCGTTCGCGCATCAATTGTCGAAGCCCGAGCTGTGGCGGATGCACCGCCGATCGGTTCCGCGCGGCGTGGCGCTCGGGCTCGGGATCGGAATCATCATCCCCTTCATGCACACGATCCTCGCGGCGCTGTTGGCGATCCCGCTTCGCGCCAATGTGGCGATCGCGGCTGCCTTCACGTTCGTCGTCAATCCATTGACGATCCCGCCGCTCTACTACGCCGCCTATCGCACCGGTCTTTGGGAGCTGCACGCGGATGCCGCTGTGACCAACCCGGCTGCAGCGGAGCAGTTTTCGAGCGAGCTCAGCCGCCTCCTGTTCTGGATTCACGAGGCGTCGGGACCAATCGCGCTCGGAGTCCTGACGATCGCGATCGCCGCCGCCGCGATCAGCTATTTTTTGACGGCCGTTGTCTGGCGGATGTGGCTCGCGAACAAGCTGCGGCGCCGCAGGAAGGCGCGGCTGGCCGGTTCATGAGCCGGGGCGGAGCGGCAGTCCCATCTGGCCCGCGACGGCCTCGATCCACTGAACGACCATTCTGAGCTCATCGGCGTGGGCTTCGCTGGCGGCCTCATGATCGCGCTCACGCGCATCAGCGTCATATTCGCGGTCCGTGAACTTGCTGTGCCTGGAGAATATCGGGCCTGAGGCAATTGCTTCGACCTGGGCGCGGTCGAGGCCGAGGCCGAACATCGCCTGGACCTTCTGGATCGCATCTTCGGGGCCGGCGAGGAGAGTAGCGGAATCCAGCACGATCAGCCGCTTGGGCCCGAATGCGCGCGCAACCGCGTCGAAATGCTGGATCTGCGTGAGCCAGGCGAGGGCGGCAATCTGGACGTCCGTCTGTTCGAGCAGCTGGTCGGGGCCGTAGCCCAGGTCGACCGGGCTCCACCCGCGAAGCTGGTTGAAAAGCTTGCGCCCGAAAATGCGTCCGAACATTCCGCGCTTGAGGAGCGAGCGGAGAAAGGTTTCGACGTCGGAGTAGAGCAGGACCGCGCGCGAGTCCGGGCGAGTGGCGAGGACGATATCGAGCAGGCGGTTGCCGAAATTCGTCGGCTTCACGATGACGGTCTCGCCGGACGCGGCCGGCCGTTCGAGGAGCCGAAGGACCAGCTCGAGCTTTTCGCGGTTGGCGCTGTCGTCGCTCCGGATCAGGCGGTTCGCCAGGTTGATCAGGACGTCCGGCTCCTGGAGCGTCGCCGATCTCCCGGGGACTTCGAGCGCCCTTGCGAGGAGCGTCGAACAGCAGAAGCCGGTGTGGAACACGAAATGAAGAGGAACGCGTTCGGCTCGCTCCGCCTGGGCTGTCAGGTCGGAAACCGGAAAGGCAAGCTTCTCGAAATTGCCCGCGAAATGCTCGTCCGAAAGGAACATCAGCTCTCCGCGCGCCGCCCGTGGAACGCGGACGAACGTCAGGCTCGTCCCCGACGCGTCGTACGTATGCGGAAGCCACTCGGGATCGGATACGACATCGCGGACGGTGGGGGCGCTCATCTGGCCTTTCTGTGTGCGGGCGCGTGGGTTCTGCAAGCGGCTTTGACGATTTTCGATCCGCCCTCCTATAGGTGAGGAATATAGTGGGGAGACAAGTCTCATGCGTTCTTTGCTCGTCGTTCTTGCCGCCGGCACGATTCTCGGCGGATGTGCAACCGGTGGCGCGGACATCCCGCCGCCGCCTGAAGCCGCAGTCGCTCCGGAAACGGTAGCGCCTGCTCCCGCCCCGGCTCCGAAGCCGACCTATGGCACATTCGGAATCGACACGGCGGGCATGAACACCACCATCGCCCCAGGCAACGACTTCTTCCAATATGCCAATGGGACCTGGGACAAGAACACCCAGATCCCGGCCGACAAGTCGCGCTACGGAATGTTCAACGTCCTCGACGATCTATCGAAGGAGCGTACGCGAACGATCATCGAAGAGCAGTCGAAGGATCCGAACAGCAAGATCGGCGCCGCCTACCAGAGCTTCATGGATGAAGCCGCGGTCGAGGCCAAGGGCCTGACGCCGTTCGAGCCGTGGCTCAGCGAGGTTCGCGGCGTCAAGACCAAGGCGGACCTGACGAAGGTTTATGCGGAGGCGGATCACCTTGGAATCGGCACGCCGTTCCAGATGTTCATCGGCCAGGACCGGAAGAATTCCGATGCCTATGCACTGAACGTCTATCAGGGCGGCCTCGGGATGCCGGATCGCGATTATTATTTGTCGACCGATCCCAAGCAGGTCGAGACGAAGGCCAAATACCTCCAGCATCTGACGAACATGCTCACGCTGGCGGGGGAATCGAACGCTGCGGCCCGAGCGAAGGCGATACTGGCTTACGAAACCAAGGTGGCGAAGGTCCATTGGACGCGCGCTGACAGCCGCGATGCCAACAAGACGTACAACAAGATGACTCTTGCCGAGGTTCGCAAGTCCGCACCCGGCTTCGACTTCTCCACCTATCTCAAGGACGAAGGCGCCAACGTCGATTATGTGATCGTCTATCAGCCGAGCGCCTTCAAAGGAATCAACAAGCTGCTCGGAAGCACGCCGATCGCCGTCCTGCGCGACCAGCTCCTCGTCCGGTCGCTCGATGGCTATGCCGATTATCTTCCCAAGAAGTTCGACGACGAGAATTTCGCTTTTTACGGCACCGTCCTGTCGGGAACCCCGGAGCAGGAACCACGGTGGAAGCGGGCCGTCAATTTCACGGTCGGCTCGTTGGGAGACGACGTCAGCAAGCTCTACGTTGCCAAATATTTCCCGCCGGAAACGAAGGCGGCGGCCGACAAGCTCGTTCACAACCTCATCTCGGCAATGGACCGCCGGATCGACCAGCTCGACTGGATGAGCGCGGAAACGAAGGCGAGGGCGCACACAAAGCTTGCCGCCTTCACACCGAAAATCGGCTATCCGTCGCAGTGGCGCGATATGAGCGGGCTTCAGATCGACCGCGGCGATCTTCTCGGCAACGCGATGCGCGCCAACCGCTTCGAGACCGATTATGAGCTCGGGAAGCTCGGCGGCCCGATCCGGCGTTGGGAATGGGGGATGACTCCCATGACCATCAACGCTTACTCGAACCCGACGATGGTGGAGATCGTGTTCCCGGCCGCGATCCTGCAGCCGCCGTTCTTCGATCCCAACGCCGACGACGCGGTCAACTATGGCGGCATCGGTGCGGTCATCGGTCACGAGATGAGCCACCAGTTCGACGACCAGGGCGCGAAATATGACCTACACGGCAACCTCGTGGACTGGTGGACTCCGGCCGACGCGCAGAACTTCCAGTCGCGGCTCGACAAATATGAGGCGCAGATCAATGCGTACGAGCCGCTTCCCGGAATGCACGTGAACGGAAAGCTGACGATGGGTGAGAATGTCGCGGACCTTGCCGGACTGACCGTTGCTCACGACGCCTACATCACGTCGCTGAATGGTGCTCCGCCGCCGGTTATCGACGGGACGACCGCCGACCAGCGCTTCTATCTCGGATGGGCGCAGGTGTGGCGGTGCAAGACCCGAGAGCCGGCACTTCGTCAGCAGCTGCTGACCGACCCTCACTCGCCTTGCCCGGTCCGTACGGACGTCGTGCGCAACATGGATCCGTGGTATTCCGGGTTCGATGTTCAGGCCGGCCAGACGCTTTACCTCGCTCCCGCGGACCGCGTTCGCATCTGGTAGGGCCATGAACGACTGATGCTCCAGCAGGAGCTCCCGCTTCTCGATTCGCGGCCGGTGGACGGCGCGTCGGGCTGGCTTGTGCCTGCGATCGCCGTCTCCGCCGCTCTGACAGGGGCGGCAGTGCTGTGGATCGCCGGAGCGTCAATCGCGGCGGTCCTCTTCCTGGGCCTGAGCCTGATAGCTTTCCCGGCCGCGCTATTTTTCGGGCGCAGCCGGGGGACTGTCGTGCCTGATCTCGACGCGCTGGTCGCAGCTCCCGACTATTCGCTCGTCGGTTCGATGCTGGCCTTGAGCGCCGACGCCGCTGCACTCACGGATGCGGAAGGGAAGGTCCTGGCGGCGAACAGCGTTTATCGCGAGCGGTTCGACGGGAAGCCGCCGGAAAGATTGGGGGCCGATACCGACTCGGCACAGCTTATCGACACGGCCCGGGCGATGGCTTGGCGAGACGGCGGAGGCTGCGCGGCCGGGATCCAGACGCCGGCGGGAAGCTTCGCTCTGGAGGTCGAGCGGGCGGGCGCGCGCAGCGACCTGCTCCTGTGGCGATTCCTCAAGCCGTCGCTCCGCGACCCGGTCGCTGCCGCCGCCAGTCGCCTTCGAGGCCGGGCGGGCGAGCTTCTTTCCGAGACGGGAGTCCTCGCCGCATTCGTAGATTCAGAAGGCCGGCTGCTGTCGTGGAACGCGCTGTTCGAAACCCGCGCGCTCGGCAGGTCCGACGCCGCCGATCCGCCGGTTCTCAGCGACCTGGTCGAATCCGACGGCGGACAGTTCCGGCTAGTCGCCGAAGCCGAACTCGACCGGCCGCTTCGAGCCGTCCACCTCCCGCTCGATGCGCCCGAGGCGGAAGGGCACGCCAACTTCTATCTGTTCGACAGTCCGGATGCACTGCCGCTGTCCAGCTCCCAGCATTTGCAGGCGATGCTCGAAATCCTCCCGATCGGACTGGCCCTGGTCGATCGCGACGGGCGCTTCCTGACCATGAACGACGCTTTCAGGACAGCCGCGGGGATCAAGAGCTCGCGCGCGGTCTATCCAGGCGATCTTGTCGTCAAGGAAGACAAGGCCGCTGTCGCCGACGCCGTCCGCCGCCACGCCCGCGGCCCGGCCATGTCGGGCGATCTCGCGGTCCGGCTAGCGCGGAGCCCGAAGGAGCCCGTCGCCCTGACCGTCGCCGGTCTTCGCGGACTCGGCGACGCGGCTGTGCTTCTCCTCCTCAAGGACAATAGCGAAGAAGCCAAGCTCAAGCGTCAGGTCGCCCAGGCGACGAAGATGCAGGCGGTCGGCCAGCTCGCCGGCGGCGTCGCCCACGATTTCAACAATATCCTTACCGCCATCATCGGCCATTGCGACCTGATGCTGATGCGGCACACGCCCGGCGACAGCGATTACGACGACATTCAGCAGATCAAGTCGAATTCGAACCGGGCAGCGGGCCTGACCCGCCAGCTCCTCGCGTTCTCGCGCCAGCAGACCCTTCGCCCGCAGAACCTGCAGCTGACCGACGTAGTGGCCGAGGTCTCGCATCTCCTTAAGCGTCTGCTTGGCGAGACGGTGAAGCTCGTCGTCAAGCACGGCCGCAACCTCGGGCCGGTCCGCGCCGACCCGGGCCAGCTCGAGCAGGTGATTGTCAACCTCGCCGTCAATGCCCGCGACGCCATGGCGGCGACCGGCGGCGGCACGCTGACGATCCAGACCTACGCGGTTTACGCCGACCAGGTGGCGGAGCTCGGCTCCGACATCCTGCCGGTTGCCGATTATGCGGCGCTATCGGTGACCGACACCGGCTGCGGGATCCCGCCCTCTGTACTCGGCAAGATCTTCGAACCTTTCTTCACAACGAAGGAGGTCGGCAAGGGCACCGGACTCGGCCTCTCAACGGTCTATGGCATCGTCAAACAGTCCGGCGGGTTCATCTTCGCCGATTCCAAGACAAATGAAGGTACTCGCTTCGTCATCTATCTCCCCGTCCACCGCTCCGAAGCGGACACTGGCAAGCCGGCCCGGGGCGCCAAGCCGAAGGAAGCGGAATTGTGGGGCAGCGGCACGGTCCTGCTCGTGGAGGACGAGCCGATGGTCCGGGCGGTCGCCGAGCGGGCGCTGACCCGCCACGGCTATACGGTCATTACCGCGAACAACGGCGAAGAGGCGCTCGAGGTCATCGAGCGCGGGGAGGAAATCGCCCTGATGATCAGCGACGTGGTCATGCCCGGGATGGACGGGCCGACGACCGTTCGCGAAGCGCGCAAGTCCAGGCCGGACCTGCCGATCCTGTTCATGTCCGGCTATGCGGAGGAGCAACTCCGCAAATCGATCGACCTCGATCATGTCGCTTTTCTGCCGAAACCGTTTTCCGTTCAGGAGCTTGCGGAGGCCGCCCGGAGCGCGATTAGCGATAAATAAAACTTGCTGCGGCGAATTCGTGCGATATCTCCAAGCGCAGATGTCCGGGCGTTCAATCCTAGTGGTCGAAGACGAGCCGCTGATCGCGATGATGCTCGAGGACTTCCTCGAAAGTCTCGGTCACAGAGTCCATGCGAGCTGCGAAAGCGTCCAGGACGCGATCGCGGAGGCGGAAAAGGGCGGCTTCGATGTTGCCATCCTCGACGTGAACCTGGGGGGCGAGAACGCCTGGCCGGTCGCCCGCAAGCTTCGCGAAAAGGATATCCCCTTCGTCATCGCCACCGGCGGCCACGTTGAACCGCCTCCTCCCGAATTCGCCGACGCCCCGCTAATCGAAAAGCCGTACACGGTCGACCGGGTCACGCCTGCTCTGGAAGCCGCGCTCGCGGGATAGCGCTTATCGCGGCCGTGAGCGGCAAGGCACGGGGGCGTCCCCGACGCTCTGTGAGCGGTGCCGGATGTTCCCCTCTTGTTCCTGTAGAACAAATACGGTACGAAATGAATTCGCAGGGCGGGGCTCGGCCGCTTTACTTGAGAGGCACGAATCGGCGGCAAGCCGATTGACGAAGGGGTGAACAGCATGGCAGCGCAGCTGAAAGTCATTTCAAGCGGATTGGAAGTTTCCGGAATGGATCGTCAGAAGGCTCTCGAAGCGGCGCTGGCACAAATCGACCGCGCCTTCGGCAAGGGCTCGGCGATGAAGCTGGGCAGCCGGGAAAAGATCGAGATCGACACGATTTCGACCGGCAGCCTCGGACTCGACATCGCGCTGGGCGTCGGCGGGCTTCCCCGAGGCCGGGTTGTCGAGATCTACGGTCCGGAAAGCTCGGGCAAGACCACCCTGGCGCTCCACGCGATCGCCGAAGCACAAAAGGTCGGCGGAACGGCAGCTTTCGTCGATGCCGAGCACGCGCTCGATCCGTCTTACGCGAAGAAGCTTGGAGTTGATGTCGACGAGCTGATCGTGTCCCAGCCCGACACCGGCGAGCAGGCGCTCGAGATCGTCGACACGCTGGTCCGATCGAACGCGGTCGACGTGCTGGTCGTGGATTCCGTCGCCGCCCTGGTTCCGCGCGCCGAGATCGAGGGCGAAATGGGCGACAGCCACGTCGGCCTGCAGGCTCGCCTGATGAGCCAGGCGCTCAGGAAGCTGACCGGATCGATCAGCCGCTCGCGCTGCCTCGTCATCTTCATCAACCAGGTGCGGATGAAGATCGGCGTCATGTACGGCAACCCGGAGACGACGACCGGCGGCAATGCGTTGAAGTTCTACGCGTCCGTCCGGCTCGACATCCGGCGCACCGGTCAGATCAAGGACCGCGACGACATCATCGGCAACTCGACGCGAGTGAAGGTGGTGAAGAACAAGGTCGCTCCCCCGTTCAAGCAGGTCGAGTTCGACATCATGTACGGCCAGGGCGTCTCCAAGGTCGGCGAGATCCTCGACCTCGGCGTCAAGGCCGGCCTCGTCGAAAAGTCGGGCGCGTGGTTCAGCTACGACAGCATTCGCATCGGCCAGGGCCGCGAGAATGCCAAAGTCTATCTGACCGAGAATCCCGAGATGGCCCAACGCATCGAAAGCGCGATCCGCGGGCGCACCGAGGAGGTCGGCGAAGCCTTGATGACCGGGCCGGAATCCGATTCCGACGATTCGGCGCTCGACTCGGATTGAGCCGGGCGCGTCCCGCTAAGCGACTTCTTCCGGAAGGGGCGGGATCGGATCGGGTTGCAGACCGCCGATTCGTGCGAACAGGCGCTTCGGCTCGGTGAGCACGATCAGCATGAAGCCGCCCGCCGCGCAGAGCGCGGTCCCGACGACGAAGGGGACAGCCGTTCCGTCGAAGGCCTGACCGATCAGGAAGCCGATCCCTGCCGCTCCCACGGTGCCGATCACGCCCTGGACCGACGAGGCGGTGCCGGCGATGGACGCCATATGCTCCATCGCCAGGGTTCCGAGGTTCGAAGAAGTGAATGCGAAGCAGGCCATCGTCAGCGCCTGGAAGAGGATGAAGGTCCAGAGGGTCTCCAGTCCCGCAAGCGCGACGGCGGCGTGCAGTGCCGTCACGATGGCGAAGGCGAGGGCGGCGCTGTGCCCGACCCGCCTCAATCCGAAGCGCCCGACAACCCGCGAGTTGAGGTACGAAGCCAGCGCCATCGGAGCCGCAATGGCCGCGAAGACGAGGCCGATGAAGCGTCCCTCGCCGAAAGCGTCGAACACGATCTGCTGGATCGAGCTGATGTAGGCGACGAGAGCGGAGAAGCTCACCGTCATCGCCAGCGTATAGCCGCGCGACTGCGGTTCCCTCAGCGTTTCCCCGATTGCACCCAGCATCTGGCGCCACTCGAGCGAGCGCCGATATTCGGGATGAAGCGTCTCGGGCAAACGAAGCCAGGACCAGCCGAGCATGACGAGGGCGTAGAGCGCGATCGCAACGAAGATCGCCTGCCACGGCGCAAACAAGAGGATCAGCTGGCCGATATTGGGGGCGAGCACCGGCACCAGCATGAAGACCATGAATACCAGGCTCATGACCCGGGCCATCGCCTCCGATTCGAAGAGATCGCGCACCATCGCCACGACGAGTACCCGAGTCACCGCTGCCGACGCGCCCATCGCCACACGCGCCGCGATGAGCACCGCGAAGCTGCCGGCGAAGGCGCAGAGGAGGGCGAAGGCGCCGTACAGGCTCACCCCGGCCGCAAGGACCGGCTTCCGCCCGAAACGGTCCGCCAAGGGTCCCCACAATAGCTGGGTTGATGCGAAGCCGAGGAAATAGGCGATGACGACCAGCTGGCGGTCGTTCTCGCGAGCGACATGCAGTGAACGGCCAATGTCCGCGAGCGCCGGAATCATCGAATCGATCGCGAACGCGTTAAGCGCCATCAGCCCGGCAAGCATCGCGGTCATCTCGCGAGTGCCGGGGCGCTTCACGCCGTCCTGGAATGCCGAATCGAACATAGAGGCCGGGCGTGCTGGCCGATTGGGACCTGCCGTGCAACAAGCTCCGGTAACGGAGGGGACGACAATGACACGGGTTGCGATGGGGCGGCGAGCGTTTCTGGGGTCTGCGGGGGCAGCGGCCGCGCTGGCTATGCTGCCGTCGAGCCGCCTTGCTGCTGCGCCGGCCGAGGTCCCGAAAATCCCGATCCCGCCACCGATCGGCAGCAGCGAGCGGCTCGGGCGGATCGCAAAGGCGCGCTCGCTGATGCAGAAGAACGGCATCGGGGCGATCATTGTCGAGCCGGGCGCGAGCCTCGATTATTTCACCGGCATCCAGTGGTGGCGGTCCGAACGGCTCACCGCGGCCATCATCCCCGTTGAAGGCGAACCGATCGTCGTCACACCTTTCTTCGAGCGACCCTCGGTCGCCGAATCGCTCTCGATCCCGGCCGAGATCCGCACCTGGAACGAGGACGAGGAGCCGCTCAAGCTCGTCGCCGATTTCCTGAAGGAGCGCGGTGTGGCCGATCAGCCCATCGGCTTCGAGGAGACCGACCGCTATTTCATCCTCGACCGGCTGAAGCAGCAATTGCCGTCCGTCAGAACCGTGAGCGCCAACCCGGTCGTGCGCGGCTGCCGGATGATCAAGTCCCCTGCCGAGATCGACCTGATGCAGGCGGCTGCCGACATCATGCTCGCTTCGCTTCGCTATGCCGGTGAGCGCACCCGCGAGGGGATGACGCCGGAAGATGTGGATGCGCTGATCGCAAGCGCCCAAAAGGCGCTCGGCGCAAGCTATGACGGCGGGCTGATCCTGCTTGGCGAGGCTTCGGCCTACCCGCACGGAAGCCACAAGCCGCAGGTGGTGAAGCGCGGCGGGATCGTGCTGATGGATTGCACCTGCTCGGTCCACGGCTATCAGGCCGACATCACCCGGACCTTCGTTTACGGGGCCGATCCGACGCCCGAGCAGCGGCTGGTCTGGACCCGGGTCCGGCATGGCCAGGCGGTGGCTATGGCGGCGGCGAAGACCGGCGCACCGGCCGGAAGCGTCGACGATGCTGTCCGCCGCGAATATGAGTCGTGGGGATATGGACCCGGCTACAAGCTTCCCGGCCTATCCCATCGCACCGGCCACGGAATCGGCATGGAAGTGCATGAGCCGGTCAATCTCGTGCATGGCGAGAGGACTCCGCTGGCTCCCGGCATGTGCTTCTCGAACGAGCCGGGTATCTACATCCCGGGCAGGTTCGGCGTGCGCCTCGAAGACTGCTTCCACATGACGCCGGAAGGGCCTGTGTTCTTCACGCAGCCGCCGAACAGCATCGACAAACCGTTCGGCTAGAAATGCTCCGAGCCGGGCGCGGGCTTCGGCCTGTGCGAAGGCGCCGCGGGGGGCTCGATGTCCGCGGGTTCCTCGGGATCCAGAGTCCCTTCCCATTTCGCGACGACGACCGACGCGACGGCATTGCCGACGACGTTCGTTCCGGACCGGCCCATGTCGAGGAAGTGATCGACCGCCAGGATGAGCAACAGGCCCGCTTCGGGGATGTGGAACATCGACATGGTCGCGGCGATGACCACCAGGCTTGCGCGCGGCACGCCCGCCATGCCCTTCGACGTGATCATCAGCACCAGCAGCATCGTTACCTGCTCGCCTAGGCTGAGATGGATCCCGTAAGCCTGGGCGATGAAGATCGACGCGAAGGTCATGTACATCATCGACCCGTCGAGATTGAACGAATAGCCGATTGGCAGCACGAAGCTGGCGATCCTCGGCGGCACCCCGAAGCGGTCGAGCGCCTCCAGGGTCCGGGGATAGGCCGCTTCGCTTGACGCTGTCGAAAAGGCGAGCACGACCGGGTCGCGGATGTAGCGGACGAGGTGTTTCGTGCGCGGCCCCACGATGACGAAAGCCGCACCGATGAGAAGCCCCCAGAGCAGGAACAGGCCGAGGTAGAAGCTGCCGACGAACTTGCCGAGCGTCGCGATGATCTCCGGCCCGCGCTCGGCCAGCGCGCTCGTGACTGCGGTGAACACGGCCAGAGGTGCGAACCGCATCACATAGTCGGTGACCTGGAGCATCACCTTCACCAACGATTCCACGCCGACGACGATCGGGCGCCCCTTCTCGCCGATCGCCGTCAAAGCGACTCCGAAGAACAGGGAAAAGATCACGATCGGCAGGATCTCGTTAGAGCTCATCGCCTCGAAGATCGAAGCGGGCACGACGTGTGTGACGAAGTCGTTGAGGTTGAATCCGCCCGTCTCGACGCCGCTTGCTGCCGTGGCGGGCGGAAGCGGGAGGTTGAGGCCCACGCCCGGACTGAAAAGGTGCACGAGGATCAGGCCCAGGGTCAGCGACACGAGGCTCGCGCCGATGAACCAGACGAGCGCCCTTACCCCCACTCTCCCGAGCGCCGCGACGTCGCCCATGTGCGCGATTCCGGCGACCAGGGTGGAGAAGACCAGCGGCGCGATGATCATCTTGATCAGCCGCAGGAACAAAGTCGTGACGATGCTCAGATAACCGGCGATCTCCTTGAGCCGCGCTGCCGCTTCAGGGCTGCCGTCGTCGACCAAAGCGTTGGTCGCCCATCCGGCGACGATACCGAGCACGAGGGCGATGAGGATGTAGCGAGTGAGACGTTTGGCCACGCAAATCTCCGGAAGTCTGCGCGACAGAAGCTGTAGCTTCCCGCTTCGTCAAGCTTCACAGGCTGTGCTGCGCTGGCTAGGGGCGCTTGCGTGAGTGCAAATCCAGGCAGCGACATCATCGAATTCGGGCGGAGCATCCTGCACGACGAAGCGCGCGCTCTTGACGCGCTCGCCGTTGGCCTGGGCGAGGACTTCGACAAGGCGATCGAGCTGATCCTCGGCTCGACGGGCAAGCTGATCGTCTGCGGCCTGGGCAAGTCCGGCCATGTCGCGCGGAAGATCGCGGCGACCTTCGCATCGACCGGAACGACAGCGACCTTCATGCACCTTGCCGAGGCGATCCATGGGGATCTCGGGATCGCCTCGAAAGGCGATGTGGCGATCCTGATTTCGCTGTCCGGCAAGACCGCGGAGCTCGAGCCGGTCATCGACCATTTCGAGGCCGTGGGGATCCCGATCATCGCGATCACCGGAAACGCGCATTCGCCGCTGGGCGAGGCCGCGGCGGCTCCGCTGATCCTTCCGCACTGGCCCGAGGTGGGTCCCGAATCCGTTGCCCCGACGACGTCCACGACCATGAGCCTCGCGCTCGGTGATGCGCTGGCGATGACGGTCATGCGGCAGAAGGGGTTCACCCGCACCGACTTCGGCCGTCTTCATCCCGGCGGCACGCTTGGCGCGCGGTTGAAGCCGGTGCGCCGGCTGATGCATTCCGGCGAAGGGCTCCCGCTGATCGGCCGGTCGAGCTCGATGCATGACGCCGTGGTGGAGATGAGCGAGAAAAGGCTCGGGGTGGTCGGCGTTACCGACGATTCGGGCCGGCTCCTGGGAGTCATCACCGACGGCGATTTGCGGCGGAATATCGAGCGCGGGCTCGATCACACGGCCGAAGAGTTCATGACCGCCGAGCCGAAGACGATCGGCCCCGATGCGCTCATCGCCGATGCGCTCGCGCTGTTCGAGGAATTCAGGATCACCGCGCTTTTCGTCGTCGAGGGCGAGGGCGAGCGCCGTCCCGTCGGAGTGCTGCACATCCACGATTGTCCGGCGGCGCGGTGAATACAGTCATCCTGATTCCGGCGCGCTACCAGTCCTCGCGCTACCCCGGGAAACCGCTTGTCCAGCTCAAAGGCGCAACCGGCGAGTCGAAGCCGCTAATCCAGCGCAGCGTCGAGGCGGCACGGCGGGTCAAGGGAGTGAGCGGAGTCTTCGTGGTGACCGATGACGAGCGGATCGCGGAGGCGTGCGCACCGGCCCGAGTCGGTGTCATCATGACTTCGCCCCACTGCCGCAACGGCACGGAGCGCTGCGCTGAGGCCCTGTCCCACCTTAACGAGCCGGACCTCGTGATCAACTTCCAGGGCGATGCCTTGCTGACGCCGGCCTATTTCGTCGAAGCGCTGGTCGAGCGGATGAAGTCGGGCGACGCCAAGGTCGCCACTCCGGCCATGCGGCTCAGGAGCATCGAAGCCAAGGCGCTTCAGCAGGAAGAGGCGGCCGGCCGGGTCGGCGGAACCACGGTCGTGACCGATCCGTCCGGTGACGCGCTCTATTTCTCGAAGCGGCTGATCCCGCACTTCCCTGCGGGTGCGCTCGACGGCGAAATGTCGCCCGTGAAGCTGCACGTCGGCGTCTATGCCTATCGGCCGAGCGCCCTGGCGACCTACGCCGCAACCGCACCGTCTGAGCTCGAGGAGTTGGAAGGCCTCGAGCAGCTTCGGTTCCTGGCTGCGGGAATTCGCGTTGCCGTCGCCGATGTCGAAGCTCCGCCGTTCGCACTGCGCGAGCTCAATAACCCCGAGGATGTCGCCCCGATCGAGGAGGCGCTGGCGAGCGCTGGACTCGAATGACGCTGGACCATCTCGAGGCTCACTATTCGGTGATCCTGTGCGACATCTGGGGCTGCATCCACGACGGCGTGCAGCTTTATCCAGGCGCGTCGAACCGGCTGCGGCGATGGCGCGAGGAAGGCCGGACGATCATACTCATCACCAACGCACCGCGAACCGCAGACGCCGTCTCCGGCCAGCTCGTACGTCTCGGGCTGGACTCGTCGCTCTGGGACGGGATCGCAACAAGCGGCGACGCGGGGATCGCGGCGTTGAAGACGGTCGATCGACCCGTCGGGTTCATCGGGACTCGGGGAGATCGCGCGATATTGGAGGGACGCGGAGTTCAAATCGCGGCCGCTGACGAATTCGATGAGCTGGCCTGCGCCGGGCTCGACGGCGTCCGGCGCGAGGTCGGCGATTATGAAGAGGAGATCGCTGCGCTGGCCGAGCGCGACGTGCTCATGCACTGCCTGAACCCGGACCGCCTGGTGATCAGGGGCGGCGTGCCCGAACCCTGCGCCGGCGCCATTGCGGACCGCTACATCGAGCTCGGCGGCCGCGTCGAATATTATGGCAAGCCCTATCCCGCAATCTACCGCCATGCGATGTCGCTGGCCGGCGAGCCCGCTCCCGATGACGTTCTCGCCATCGGGGACGGCCTCCACACCGACATTCTCGGCGCGGCGCGGATGGGATTCGCCTGCGTCTATGTCACCGGCGGGATCAGCCAGGGCGAAAACATTCCGCCGACTTTTGCCCAAACCAACGGTCTCGGCAACTGGCGGCCGGTGGCGGTCGTCGGCTCCCTGCACTAGATTGGATCCATGAACCTGCTCGACAAGAAGGTTGGCCTCGACCAGCCGCTATTCCTCATCGCCGGTCCCTGCGTGGTGGAGAGCGAGGAACTGCAGCTGCGCACGGCGGAGCGGCTGAAGCAAATCGCCGATCGGCTCGGCGTCTTCCTCATCTTCAAATCGAGCTACGACAAGGCGAACAGGTCGTCCGACAAGAGCTTTCGCGGCCCGGGAATGGACGAAGGGCTCCGGATCCTGGAGACGGTGCGGGACAGGGTCGGAGTGCCGATCCTGACCGACGTCCACGACATCCCGCAGATCGCTCCGGTGGCCGAAGTGGTCGACGTGCTGCAAACTCCGGCCTTCCTCGCGCGCCAGACGGATTTCATCCACGCGGTTGCCGCCTCGGGCAAGCCGGTGAACATCAAGAAGGCGCAGTTCATGGCGCCTCACGACATGGTCAATGTGGTCGACAAGGCCCGCAACGCCGCCCAGGCCGCGGGAGTCAACGATGAGACGATCATGGTGTGCGAGCGCGGGGTGTCGTTCGGCTACAACAACCTCGTGTCCGATATGCGCAGCCTCGCGATCATGCGCGAAACGGGTTGTCCTGTGGTCTTCGATGCGACACATTCGGTGCAGCTTCCGGGAGGCCAGGGCACCCGTTCGGGCGGCCAGCGCGAACATGTGCCGGTGCTCGCGCGAGCCGCGGTTGCAACGGGGGTAAGCGGACTGTTCATGGAAACTCATCCGGATCCTGAGCGAGCGCTTTCGGACGGGCCGAACGCCTGGCCGCTCGATCGCATGGAATCGCTGCTCGGCACCCTGGTGGAACTCGACAAGACCGTGAAGCAGGCAGGGTTCGAGGAAATGCACTTGTGAAGCCGACGGTCTTCATCCAGGCGAATGACCGCCAGTATCTCGGTGCGAAGATCTCCGCGCACAGCTTCAGGCGCAACGCGCGCGACCCTGACAGTTTCGATGTCCGAATTCTCCACGTCCGTGATTTCCCGCGGCTTTTGAATTCAGAGCAGAGCGTCCTCCGCGGCGGGACCCTCCGCCAGTGGGACCCCGAGGACCTGCAGAGCTTCACTCCGCTCCGTTTTTTTCCGCCCGAGGCGATGCGCTTCGAAGGCCGGGCGGTGATCACCGATCCCGACGTCTTCGCCGTGGGCGACGTCGGCGAGCTTTTCAGTCGCGATCTGGAAGGCAAGGCGCTCTGGGCCGTTCCTCGGCCCGGGCACAACGGCCGCCGCGACTATATCGCGACCTCGGTGATGCTGCTCGATTGCAGCAAGCTCAAGCACTGGAAGTGGCAGGAATATCTGGATGGCCTGTTCGGCCACCGGTTCGATTATTTCGACTGGATCGACCTCAAGCGCGAAGATCCTTCGTCGATCGGCTTTCTCGAGCCCGAATGGAACGATTTCGACCGGCTGACCCCGCGGACGAAGCTTCTTCACACGACGAAGCGCCGCACCCAGCCTTGGAAGACCGGTCTTCCGGTTGACTTCACGCTCCAGAAACCCTGGGCGATCAATCTCTTCAACAAATGGTTCTCTCGCTACCTCCCGCATCCCGATCCGAACCAGGAGGCGCTGGTCTATTCGCTCCTCGCCGAGCTGTACGATTCGGGCGAGGTGACGGATGACGAATTGCGGCGCGAGATGGCAGCGAACCACATCCGGCATGACAGCCTTGAGCTGATCAAGCACTACCGCGGCTGGGACGCACAGCTCGCGCTTGCCGCCTAGCGCGCGAGCAGCTCGCGGACGGCGGAAACCGCTGTGGCGAGTGGGTCTGAGGAAAGACTGCCCGCGACAGGCCTTTCGAGGGTACCGACGAGTCCCTGCGATTGAACGCCGGCCCAGAAGCTGCGGATATCGCGCACCGGTACCGGCATTCCAAGTTTCTGAAGTGCGTAGAACAGCCGGCCCGACGCGGTCCGGCCCGGCATCACGAGACCGACAGGCTTACCGGTTGCGACGGCGTCCGAAACCATCGCCGCGCTGTCGGCCGTGACGTAAATTTCGTCTGCATCGTGAAGCAGCACGGGGTATCTCGGGAAGCGGCCGAAGACGAGGCCATGTTCGCTTCCTGCCAAGGCCGCGGCGACCCGCTGTAGGATGGGTTTCGCGCTCCGCGCGCTGCTCACGGCGATGACGCTGCCGCCCGATTTGCGCCTAAGCGTCTCGGCGCCGGCGGCCATGCGTCCGGGAGTCAGGTGCCACATAAAGGTATCGCCGCCGATCAGGAGCAGCCTGTGCGGGCGGGGAAACTGTTCCAGCCAGTTCGACTCTTCGATCGTCGGGGGAAGCACCGCCGCGGTGCTGATCCCGATTGGCAGCCGAAGGACGTTGGGTGCGTCGGGAACCGGATATTGGGCCGTGGTGATCACGAGATCGAAATTTTCCGGAGGAATGCGTGGGTTGCCGAGGCGGACAAGCTTCGACTTGCCGCCCGAAAGCCGCCGGATCGCCAGCGCCGGAGGCACGCTCCGATTGCCGACTCCGAGAACGAGGCGCGGCCAGGGCGGCTTCATCTCTTGGCGTGACTGATCGTCGAGCGTCGCAAAACTTTCGTGCGCAATCTGGGGCGAGAGCCGCGACAATGCATTGTAGTTGAGTTCGAACCTACGAAAGGGCAGTCCAAGCTCGGTCGCCAGGCGAAGCACCTGGTTGTTGTCGCCGGTATGTTGGCCCAGCAGCACCCAGACAGGTTCGTTTCCAGCCATCAGGCTGCAAGTCTAGAGAAGCTGCGCTCGACCAGGTCGCGCACCTCGCGCGCGGCGTCGATGACCGGGTTCTGGATGTCGCTGGCGAGCGGTTTCTCGAACGGGCCGGCAAGCTTTTCCCCGAGCACATAGTTCCAGAAACGGCGAAGGTCGCGCCCGGCGCTGCGCTCATTCACTCTGGAGCCTAGAGCGAGACGTCCGAACCAGCTCATCTCGACGGGGACAATTCCAACGGGCGTCCCCGTTACGATCGATTCCGAGATCATCGAGATGCTGTCTGCCGTCGGGAAAAGCTCGTCGGCATCGTCGAGGAGCACGGGGAAGCGGGGAGTGTCATCGCGCACGAGGCGCCAGTTGAATTTGGACTTTTCCAGGCGGCGATCGATCTCGTCGAGGACATCCTCTCCGGTTCGGGCGCTGGGGACGATGATGAGCGAGCCCCCGGCCGCCTGTGCACGCTCAGCAAGCCGGGACGCGACGTCGCCGACGAACTTCGGACGAAGTCGCCAGTGGCGGGTCTTTCCGCCAAGCATGAGGAGCAGGTGCGGGCGCGGCAGGCAGTCGAACCAGGCGCGCTCGTCACGGGTTGGAGCGGGCGCCTCGCGATATCGGCTCATCGCGATCGGCTGGAGCCTCATCGATGAACCGACGGGCGTTCGGTACTGGCGGGTCGTGAATACGAGCTCGAACAATTCCGGGTCGACCCGGGGATGTCCCACGTAGACCAGACGGGTTCGGCCGCCGCTCTGGTCTTGCACCCATCGCGCGATCGGCACTGCTCGGCGGCCGACCATGATGATCAGGTCCGGCCATGGAGGCACTAGCGTCCGTGTGCGCAGCTCCTTTTCTATGGAAATCGGGCTCGCGCCCATATGCTTGCCGTTGAGCCAAAACCGCCAGTTGAACACGAGCTTGCGAGTCTCGAAGGGCAGGCGAAGCTCCTCGGCGAGCGCGTAGACCTGGGCGTCATCGCCTGGGCGATTGCCGGGAATCACCCATATCCGCGGCAGCGTCATGCGGCGCGCGCTCGGCGGTACTCGCGCCAGACCTGAAGGCCGAGGCCTGCGACATAGACGACCGTGCCGAGGACGAACGCAGCAGCGGCTCCGCTCACACCGAACCGCCAGGTAAGCGGCGCGATGATGATGAAGTAGACGATCGTGCCGGCCAGCCGTGCCTTGAGTGGCGCGCTCGAGCGGCCGAGGGCGTACAGCATGGGTTCGAACGGGAAGGCGGCCATCGTGAAAAGCGGTGCGACGATGAGCACGACCAGCACCGGATAGGCTTCGAGGAACTGGGCACCGAAAATCAACCGGATCAGGGCTTCGCCGGCTACGGTCACGAGCAGCACCGCGAAGAGTCCGAACATCGCCGCGATCGCCGCTCCGCGAAGCATGAGCTTCCACGGTCGTTTCGTCTTCACGTCGAGCCGCATCACTTCCGGGTAGAAGGCCCGGCCGAGCAGGTCCGTCGGCTTCTGCGCGCTGTCGGCGAGCGTCGCGGCGACACGATAGAAAGCTGCGCTCGCCGGTCCGAGAAGTCCGCCGACCATCAGCCGTGCGATTGGGCCCCAGGCGGCGTTGAGGCTCGATGCCAGATTGACCCGTATCGCGAACTTCCAGGCGCCCTTGAGCGGATGCGGCTTCAGGATCGGCCGCAAAGCGTCGGCCATGCCGCGGCGCTTGAGCTCGCGGCGGGTGAGCCACCACAAATACAGATCGCCGCCGAGGTCGGTGACCCACCAGATCGCGACATAGGCTTCGAACGGCGCATGCGCGGCCCAGGCGATACCCGCGAGGATCGCCCTCGCGATCGGGTAGGTGATGCCGCCCCAGCTGATGAGGTCGAAGCGGTCGAGGGTCCTCAGCACTCCGCCGGGAGTCATCGCCTGCATCGTCGGGATGACGGTGCAGTAGAGGACCGCGAGCAAGATGTACTGGTTCGGGATTCCGAACCATCCGCCGATGAACGGCAGCATCGCCATCGCGATCAGCATCCCGACGAAGCCGCTCAGCAGGTCCAGCCCGAAAGCGAAGCCGGTCGCGACCTTGAAATCGTCCTCACGGCCCGCGGCGAGCCCCTGACCGCCGTAACGTACGATGATCTGCCACGACTGGAACTTGCTGAGGCTGCTCGCGGCCTGCGCGTAACTGTGGATCAGGATCAGGAGGCCGAACAGCAGCACTCCCAGCGCCCGGCCGGTGAAGGCGAGCGTCGCAACCGACGCGATTGCGGCGACGATCCGCGACGCACCCAGGTAGCTGCTGTTCTTCAGCAGCGAGCGCATGTGCTGGTCTTTGAACCAATGCCTCATGCGCTCGCGCTTAGGCGAAACGACCGGAGCTGTCGCTACCGACTAGGCGGGTTCGGGCACCCGTTGCTGGACGACCTTGTCCGCCAGCGGTCCGTTGAGCTCGGCGAGATGGTCGAACTCCGCTTCATAGCTGGCCAGCCCCTGGCTTTGCGACCGAAGCTCGGCTTCCAGGCCGGTCAGCTCGGCTTCGGGAATGATCGCGTCGATCCGGTCCCATCCGGTCCAACCGTCGCGCGGACCCATTCCGAGCATCTGGCCGCGGCGGCTTGCAACCGCGGAGCTGACCCGGCTGGTCGCGCTCGACGGGCAAACGACCCCGACCTTGTGCATGGGCTCAAGCAGGTGCGGGTGCGCCGCTCCCAGGGCTTCAGACATTGCAAGGCGACCGGCGAGGCGGAACGCGAGCTCCGAGCTGTCGACGCTGTGATAGCTGCCGTCCACGAGCGTCACGCAGACATCGACGACAGGGAAGCCGAGCGGGCCTTTGTGCATGGCCTCGCGAACGCCTTCCTCAACCGCGGGAATCCACTGCTTCGGAACGGCGCCGCCAGTAATCTTTTCCGAGAACTGGAAGCCCGATCCGCGCGGAAGGGGCTTCACCTCGATGATCACGTCGCCGAACTGGCCGTGCCCGCCGGATTGTTTCTTGTGGCGGCCTTTCTGCGTGACCGGTTTGCGGATCGATTCGCGGTAGCCGATCGTCGGCGCGTGTGACTTCACCTCGACACCGTAGCGCCGCTTAAGCCGGGCGAGCACGGCATTGAGATGCTCGTCATTGACGCCGCGCAGCCGCATCTCATGCGTGCCGTCGTCCTGCTCGAGCACGAGAACGGGGTCCTCTTCGAGCAAGCGATGAAGGGCGCCCGAGAGCTTCACGTCGTCCTTCCGGTCCGCGGGTTCGATTGCGAAAGCGCAATTGAGCGCGGGGTAAGGCACCTCGACGTCCGGCGGGACCGTCCCGCTGCTCAGCCATTCGCCGGCTTTCACGGCGTCGATCTTTGCGACCGCGATTATGTCCCCGTTATTCGCCTCGCTGACTTTCTGGGTCCGTTCGCCCTGGACCCTGAAAAGTGCGCCCAGGCGCGCAGTATCGCCCGCGCCTGTCCTGAGATCCGAACCTTCGCCGATCCGTCCGCCGAGAGCGCGCGCAAGCGCCAGCCGTCCGACGGAGCCGCCGTGGTTGATCTTGAACAAATAGAGTGCCGGGTCGCTGACCTGCAGGCGTGCTGCGGTCGCCTCCGGAGCGGGCGTTTCGTGGCGAAGCGCCTTGAGCAGCCGGCCGATGCCCCAGCCGCTTCCGGCCGATCCGAACAGGACCGGGACGCCGAGGCTCTCGCCGGTTTCGCGCGCCAGGTCCTGGAGCACGCGGTCCTGGTTGGGAGTCT
>JBKPOU010000162.1:0-11820 GCA_046733255.1 Pseudomonadota bacterium | reverse complement strand
GCAGCCCGCCCGCGCCAATGAGGATCGGCGAATCGCTCGTCCCCAGGAACCCGTAACGGAAGCCGGAGATCACGTAGAAGAACGGGTTGGCGTGGCTGACCGCCCGGAAGGACGGCGCCAGCTGCTCGACCGAATAGAATGTCCCCGATAGCAGCGAGAGCGGAGTGACGACAAAGTTCGTCACGGCCGCCGCATGGTCGAACTTGTCCGCCCAGAGCGAGGTGATCAGCCCCGCGAAGGACAGCATCAGCGCCCCCATCAGCCCGAACCAGAAGACGGCGAGCGGATGCACTACCGCCACCGACACTCCGGGCCACAGCAGCATCGCGAGCCACACCGCGAAGCCGACGAAGAAGGCCCTGGTCACGGCGGCCCCGACCAGGCCCGCGATCAGCTCGCCCGTCGACAGCGGCGGCATCAGATAATCGACGATATTGCCCTGGATCTTGCCGACGAGCAGCGAGAAGCTGGCGTTGGCGAATGCGTTCTGGAGCATTGCCATGACGATGAGGCCGGGAGCGATGAAATCGGCGAAATGCACGCCCATCACTGTCCGCCCGCTGCGCCCCAAGGCGACGGTGAAAATGACGAGATAGAGGAGGGTCGTGATCGCCGGTGCCCAGACGGTCTGCATCTGCACCTTGAAGAACCGGCGCACCTCCTTGATATAGAGGGTCTTGAGCCCTTCCCAGTTGACGCCGCTCAGCACCGGGTCGCCCGGTTGCCGAACCATCCATGGCGAAGATTGGGGACTGACCTGTCGCTCGTTCACTTGGGCCCGCCTATCGGCTGGACGTCCGGGCGGCAAGGCGGCAGCGGGCAAATTTGAAACGCGGAGTGATTTGACGAATGTCTTGGACGGAAGAGCGCATCGAGCGCCTCAAGTCGATGTGGCACGAAGGCGCCACCGCAAGCGAGATCGCGGAGAAGCTTGGCGGAGTGAGCCGCAACGCCGTGATCGGCAAGGCCCACAGGCTCGGCCTCGAAGCCCGCCCCTCCCCGGTCAAGCCGGGCGAGGAGAAGGAGCATTCGGCGGGAGCCGCGCCGGCGAAAGCGGCGACCCCGAAAAAGGCCGCTCCTGCGCCCAAGCCCGCTCCCGAAGCCGAAGCTCCTCAACCCGCCGCTCGAGCCGCTGCTCCGCAGCCGCAGCGCCAGCGCCCGCAGCCGTCGGGCGACAACATGCAATATCGTTCGGTCGGCCCCGGCGGCTTCATCCGCCAGGGACCGGGCGACCAGCAGGCGCCGATCCCGCCCGCTCCGCCGCGCCGCCTGGTTCCTGCCAAGCCGAGCCCCGAGGTCGCCGACAAGACGAGCCTGCTCGAGCTCAACGACCGCATCTGCAAATGGCCGATGGGCCATCCCGGCGAGCCCGACTTCCATTTCTGCGGAGAGCAGGCCAACCCCGGCTATCCCTATTGCGTCGCCCATTGCGGCGTCGCCTACCAGGCCCAGCTCCCGAGACGGGACCGGAGGCCGCCGCCCCCGCTCCCCTTCGGCGGACCGCGCGTCCGCTAGTCGCGGAGAAAGGCTCGCGCTTCCCGAGTGAAGACTCGCCACGCCGGCTCGTCGGCGAGAAGGACGTGATTGGCGCCGTCGAGCTCCACGAAGCGCGCGCCGTCAATCCCCTCCGCGACCTGCCTGCCGGCCGCGAGCGGAGCGTTGCCATCCTTGTCGGCGTGGAACACCAGGGTCGGCGCCTTGACCTTCGCGAGGTGCCCGCGGACGTCGATCAGCGCCGCGAGCTCGATCATCGGCTGCATGTTCGCGACCGGGCCCAGCGTCTGGAAATGCTCGTTGTGCCAGCCGATGAGCTCGTCGCTCGCCGACGGGAAATAGAGGGTGATGAACATCTCGCCGAGCAAGCTTCTCCGGAAGCTGGGCTGGCGGCGGTTCATTTCCAGCAATGACTCCCGCCAGGCGATCTCCTCGGGGTCCGCGCGGACCCGCCATCCCGCGGCGAAGCTGTTGACCAGCACCAGCTTTCGCACCCGCTCCGGGTAGAGCGCAGCGAAGGCGATCGCGAACGTCGTCCCGTGGCTGACCGCGATCAGGTCGCACTGGTCGATCTCGGCAGCATCCGCGACGGCCTTCATGTCCGCGACCATCGCATCGAAGGAAAACTCCCGGGGCTCGCGCTCGGATAGCCCGAACCCGCGCAAGTCCATCCTCGCCAACTGGCCCATCTGCACCGCGAAGTCGTACCAGTGGCCATAGACGGGACTGGTCCAGTCATGGTCGAGGTGAGTCATCCAGTTCGGCGCCTTGAAGATCGGGAAGCCGGTCCCGCTGACCGCGTAGGCGATCTTCGCCCCATCCGGTCCTTCAGCCGTTCCGCGGACATCCTGGGGCGTGTCAGCGATCCGTGTCGCAGTCGTCTTTCCGTGCTCGTCTCCCGCCAGGAACTGCCGCGCCGCGTAGACGAAGTCCTGCCATCCCGGCTCATCCTCCAGGAGGATGTGGTTGCGACCCTCCAGGGCGACGAACTGCGCTCCGGGAATCCCTTTCGCCAGCTCCTCGCCGGAGCTGAACGGCACCGCCTGGTCGTCGCGCGCGTGGATTACCAGCGTCGGCACCGTCACCCTGGCAAGCAGATCGGTGACGTCGAACTGTGACAGCACGCGCTGGAGCTTCACTGCATTTTCGGGCGACGCGGACCGGCGCTGGAGCTCATTGAACCAGTCCATCTGCTCGGGCGACGCGTCGGGGATGTAGACGGTGGTGAAGAGCTGCCGGTACGCTGGATTGTCGCTCCCCCAGCCCGTCCCGGCGAGCGTCACCATCGCCTCGCGCCGAACCAGGTCGTCGCCGCTCAGGCGATGGGCCCAGCCGCGCGCATAGCCCCCGTATAAAATCATCTTCCGGATCCGCCCGGGATGGCGAAGCGAGTATGCGATTGCCACCGCAGCCCCCTGCGAAATCCCGAGAAGGTCGAACTGCTCCACGCCCGCTGCGTCGACCACGCTTTCCAGGTCGTCGACGAACGCGTCTAGCGACAGCTCGGGAGTGTCCCAGTCGGACATTCCGTTTCCGCGCTCGTCGTAGCGGATCAGCGTATGGCCGTCGGTTAGCTCGAGCAGCCAGTGCTTCCAGACCGGGCTCTCCCAGTCGAACTCGATATGATTGAGCCAGTTTGCCGTCTTTACCAGGGGTGGCCCGCTACCGACCGCCGACCAGGCAAGCCGAGTCCCGTCAAATCCGCTGCAATACCGCACCTGCTGGAGCGGAAGCTTGTCCCGCCTTAGCCGCTCTTCCGCGGTCCGCCGTTCGGCCTCGACCCTCTTCTTCCATTTCGCCGGCGGATCGCCGAACTCCCGCTTGAAGGCTCGGTTGAAGGCGGCTTCCGAATTGAAACCGACGCAATAGCCGACGTTGGCGCTATTCTCCTTGCCTTCGCGAAGCATGTTCGCGGCAGTGCGCATCCGCCAGTGCGTGCAATAGCGCATGGGCGGCTCGCCGATCAGCTCGGCGAAACGCTCGCCAAGCACCGTGCGCGATACGCCCGCCTCGCGTGCGATCTCGTCGATCGTCAGCTCCTCCGCATAACGCGAATGGATGACCGCCAGAGCTCGCGAAACGGCCGGGTCGGCAAGGCCGCGGAGCCAGCCCTTCGAGTCGGGCGGCAGCTGGTCGAGATATTCGCGGATCGCCTGGGCGAGGAAGAGCTCGGCGAGCCTCGCTACCATGTCCGGCGACGGATTTTGCTCGGCCAGGAAGCGCATCGAGCTGTCGAGCCACTGCGCCTCACCGCCGGCTGCATCGAGCGTCAACAGCGCCGGGAGGGCGTCGAGCAAGGGGTGGACGCTGCTCTTCGACGTTCCGAGGAATCCGCACCACACTTCGGCCTTTGGTCCGGCGGTTCCGCTTGAAACTCGGTGAACCCCTTCCTCTGTCACCCACATAATCTCGGCCTTGTCGGCCGCGGGAAGGCCCGATCTCCTCGCCAGCAGGTGCGGATCGTTGCGGGGAAGGATCGCGATGCTGCCGGGCCCGATCGCGATCGGCGCCTCCCCATCGACTTCGATGATCATTCGGCCCGAACGGACGTAATGATATGCGATCAGCCGGTCCGGGAGGGGGAAGAAGGGCGCGCAATGGTTCGGGGTGAACTCGGCGTGGACGCAAAAATCGCCGCTGAACTCCCCATCGATCACGACTCCGCCTGTCAGGCGAAGCGAGCCGAGAATCTCGTCCAGGACGTCCACCAAGACCTCCGGCGCCGCCAATCCGGCGTTTCGGTCAATTTATCCGGCAAGCCGGTCATTTTGGCAATCGGGGTCCTGGACTAACTAGGCGCCATCAAATCCGTACGAGCGTGCCGCTTGGGAAAAGTAAGAATTCCCGAGATGGGAAAGTTCGTGCCGAAAATATGGAAAGGTGAACGTGATGTTTGATTACGAAAACAGCCTGCATTCGCGCAGACTTGTCAGCGTCTTGTTTGCGTTCTTGTCCGGTATTTCGGCGGTTTCTTTCGCTGTTGCTCCGGCTCTTCACTTCTAAGAAAGCAAGGGATCATACGGCCATGTTTCACGACTTCGATTTCAAGACGACGCTCGCGTCATCGCTCCGCGCGCAGTGGATGCTCGACGACGTCCTCCGCGCCGACCAGGACCTGGATTTCGGCAGGAAGTTCATGCCCGAAAGCCTGGCCCGGACCGGTGCGGTCGATTCGCTCAACGCGTTCGAACAGCGCATCCTCAACCAGATTTCTGCCCACCAATATCTGTCGATCTTCGGCCTGGTGGAGGAATTCATCCTGCCATTCGTGCTCGACCATGCGCGGACTCAGCTGCTCGAGGATGACTGGCGGGTCCGCGCCCTCATCAATTTCGCGGGCGAGGAAGCCAAGCATATCCACCTGTTCAAGCGCTTCCACGATGCCTTCACCCGCGGCTTCCCGGTCAATTGTCAGGTGATCGGCCCGTCCGACGCGATCGGCGCGGAGATCCTTCGCCACGATCCGCTCGCGGTCGGACTCGTCATCCTGATGATCGAATGGATGACCCAGCAGCATTACCTCGGATCCATTCGCGACGACGGCGATCTCGACCCGCTCTTCAAAAGCCTGCTGAAGCACCATTGGATGGAAGAGGCGCAGCACGCGAAGCTCGACACCTTGATCGTCGAAGCCCTCGCGGAGGGCCGTAGCGAAGATCAGATCGACAAGGCGATCGACGAGTTCTTCGAGATCGGCGGCTTCCTCGACGACGGGCTGAAGACGCAGGCCGGATTCAACCTCGACGCGCTCGAGAAGGCGATCGGCCGAAAGCTCGACGACCGAGAAGAGGTTCTCGCCCAGCAGCACCAGGCTGCCCGCTGGACCTACATCGGATCGGGAATGGTCCACGACCGCTTCAAGGCGACGCTCGAGGCCCTTTCCCCGAAGGCCGCCCGTCGAATTGCGGATGCAGCTCCCGTCTTCGCTTGAACTTTCACGCAAGGAGAAATTGAATGTTGGACACTACCAGGAACGCGCCGGTCAACGGCATTGACCTGCAAGGGCTTGCCGAAGCCGTCGAAGGTATCGAAGCCGACGCCGCGAAGGCGAAGGTCAGCTTCAACGTCGCGACGCGCTGGACTGGGCAGACGGCCAGCGAGACGATTGTCGACGGTTTCACGATCGCCGGCGAGCGCGTTGCACGCAGTCACAGGATCGTCGCCGACGAGCCGCGCGAGCTGTTCGGATCGGACGGCGCCGCCAATCCGCAGGAGCTGCTGATGGCGGCGGTCAATGCCTGCATGACCGTCGGTTATGTGGCCGGGGCGTCGCTGAAGGGGATTGCCCTTGAATCGCTCGAGATCCGGACCCGCGGAACGCTCGACCTGCGGGGCTTCCTCGGTCTCGATGAGTCCGTCGCTCCCGGATACGAGGCGATCGATTACGACGTCCGTATCAAGGGTGACGGATCACGCCAGGATTTCGAGGAAATCCACCGCACCGTGATGAAGACCTCGCCCAACTACTTCAACCTGAGCCGTCCGATCAAAATGAACGGCTCCCTCAGCGTCGGATAACCCTCCCCCGCTCCGACGCTCACGCGAAGGCTCCGGGGCCAGGCGGCTCCGGGGCCTTTCACACCGAAGGACTGAAACGTGAAACACGAAATGATCGCGATTCTGCGCAAGTCCGGCCGCCGCATCGGCTACGGCAGCGACACGCTTCGGGCGCTCAAGCCTGGTCACTCCGCGGAAGACGTCGCCGACGTGTTGATTCGCGCGGCCGGCGCCTTGGAAGTCGCGGAGACCCGTCTCTGGTAGCGCCGAGGCCGAATTTACCTTTCGGTAACCACGTCCACGTAGCGTCTCCCGCAAGGGAGAAAGCCATGAAGCGCGAGACGACCAACGCCATCCGCACCGTGCTCGAGGACTGGCTTCCCCCGGTCCTCCGCGACTCCAGCGCGATGCGCTGGCTGTTCCGCCGGCACTGGGGCCGCCTTGTCGACGATCTCGAAAGCTTCCGAAGCCGGATCGCCTTCGTTTCCGACGAGGAATATCATTCGATCTACGAACGCATGCCGCGCGTCCAGGACGAGACCGACAACAGCGCCGCCTGCATCGCCGAGATCAGCAAGTCGATCGTCGGCAGCTCCGTCCTCGATGTCGGCTGCGGCACCGGCTACCTCGTCGATCACCTCGCCCGCAATCACCCGCGCCGCCGCTTCACCGGCCTCGACTTCATCATCGAGGACGGCACCCGCACCCGCATGCCGTCGATCGATTTCGTCGAGGGCAAGGTCGAGGCGTTGCCGTTCGCGGACAAGAGCTTCGACACGGTCATCTGCACGCATGTCCTCGAGCATGTGCTCGATTTCGCCGGGGCGGTGCGCGAGCTTCGCCGCGTCGCTCGCCGGCGGCTGATCCTCGTCGTCCCGCAGGAGCGCGAGTATCGCTTCACCTTCAACCCGCACGTCCATTTCTTCCCTTACCCGCACAGCTTCCTTCGCTACCTGACGCCGGTGCCGAGCAACTACCGGTGCGAGTCGGTCGGCCGCGACATCTATTATGTCGAGGTCCCGCCGGCGGCGGAGGAGACCGCGGTCCCGGTTCCGGGCACCAAACGCCGCGCCGCGTGACAGCAACCGGCAAGTCCAGTCGCCTGCCGATCGGCGACATCCTGTTCTGGATGACGCTCCTCGCGGCATCCGTGACGCCGATCGTCCGCGACCTCATCGCGGCCCGCGGTTTCGTTCTTCCGGATGGGACGATGGTCGGGCGCGATTTCCTCAACGCCTGGGCCGGCGGCCAGCTCGTCGTCCACGGGCAGGTCGATCGCATCTATTCGGTTCAGGCCTACATCGGCGAGCTTCGCGCGCTCCTTGGCCACGCTATCGGCTTCCACGCCTTCTCCTATCCGCCGACTTTGCTCCTGTTCCTCTGGCCGCTCGGACTGATCGGCTATGTCCCGGCCTTCCTGCTGTGGATCGGTTTCACCGGCGCGGCCTTCCTCATGGCCGCGCGTCCTTATCTCGCGAAAGCCGGCCTCCCCGTGTGGCTCGCCGCACTGCTCCCGGCGTCGATGATGAACGTTTGGGCCGGGCACCACGGCTTCGTCCTCGCTGCACTGTGGCTGGGCGCGTTCGCCGCGCTGCCGAAGCGCCCGGTCCTTGCGGGCCTGCTGATCGCGCTTCTTACCCTGAAGCCGCACATGGGCGTCCTCATCCCGCTCCTGCTGCTCCTGAGGCTCGAATGGCGAGCGACGGTCGCCGCAATTGCCGGAACCCTCGCCTTTGTGGCGGCGAGCCTGCTCGTCTTCGGCTGGAGCGCCTGGGCCAGCTATTTCGAGGTAACCGCCGGGGTCCAGGTCGGACTGCTCACCGATGGGGCCGGACTATTCCTCCGAATGATGCCGACGCCCTACGTCAGCCTCTGGACGGCGGGCAGCACCATCGCGGCCGCCGTGCTCGTCCAACTTCTCTTCGCCGTCGCTGCGGTCGCCATCCTGGTCAGGGCAGCCCTGCGCGACACGCCGTGGGCTCAGCTCGGGATGATGGCTGCGACCGCCACCTTCCTCGTCCTCCCCTATGCCTTCAATTACGACATGGGAGTCGTCGGCATTGCTGCGGCGATGCTGCTCTACGGCGAGGAACGCGAGCTGACCCCAATCGAGCGGCTCTTCAGCCTGCTCGCGCTCGCCGCTCCGGTCGCCGTGCTCGCCCTCAACCCGATGGGACTTCCGATCCTGCCGGTCGCCCTGCTCGGCTTCCTCAATGTTCAGTCCAAAATCTACGTCCCGGCCGCTACAGGGCATGAGAAAAGGCCTCGGGGCGCACTGCCCCGAGGCCTTCGTTCGCCAGCCTGACGCTTAAGCGTTCTCGCGCTCGGCCTTTGCGTCGACGGTCTCGCTGGAACCGAGCGTCCGCGATCCGCCGATATCGATCTTGCGGGGCTTCATCGCCTCGGGGATCTCGCGGACCAACTCTACGGACAGGAGACCGTCCTTCATATCCGCGCCGCGCACCTGGATATGGTCGGCCAGCGCGAAGCGGCGCTCGAACGAGCGCGTCGCGATCCCGCGATAGATGAAGTCGCGGTCCGTGTCCGCGGACTCTTCCTTCTTCTTGCCCGTCACGATCAGGACGTTTTGCTGGGCCGTGATGTCGATCTCGTCCAGCCTGAACCCAGCCACGGCGAGGTCGATCCGGTAATCGTTGTCGCCGGTCTTGATCAGGTCGAACGGCGGATAGTTCTCGCCTCCGTTGCCGGAGCCGCTGTTCTCCAGCATGTCGAAAAGCCGGTCGAACCCGACAGTGGAACGGCGATAGGGTGAAAAGTCGAAAGCACTACGCATGGTCTTGTCCTCCGTTTGAGCAACAAGGCGGGACGCAGCTTGGCCGCGGCCCCGTCACCGGGCCCAGGTGGCGCCCGGCGGCCAAAATCTTGGAACTGGCCTTTTCGATTTCAAGGCTGTGGAAAACGCCTCGCCGCTCCCTTGGCACGGCTGACTCGGCGGCCCTATAGCAAGGGCAATGTCCGACCTGTTCTCGTCTTCCTCTTCAGCCCATTCGTCCGACAGCTACGACGCCTCCTCAATCGAGGTGCTGGAGGGTCTCGAGCCAGTCCGCCGTCGCCCGGGCATGTACATCGGCGGCACCGACGCCCGCGCCCTCCATCACCTCGCCGCCGAGGTCATCGACAATGCGATGGACGAGGCCGTCGCCGGCCACGCGTCGCGAATCGAAGTCACGCTGGAGGCCAGCAACCGCCTCAGCGTGTTCGATAACGGCCGCGGGATCCCCGTCGAGGAGCATCCGCGCTTTCCCGGCAAGTCGGCGCTGGAGGTCATCATGACGACGCTCCACTCGGGCGGGAAGTTCGAGGGCAAGGCCTATTCGACCTCCGGCGGCCTCCACGGCGTCGGGGTCAGCGTCGTCAACGCCCTCTCTTGCGAGACGATCGTCGAGGTCGCCCGCGACAAGATGCTCTACCGCCAGAGCTTCGCCCGCGGCCACGCCACCTCCAGGTTGGAGGAAGTCGGCGCCGCCCCCAACCGCCGGGGGACCACGGTCGGCTTCACGCCCGACCCCGAAATCTTCGGCGACGACGCGAAGTTCAGCCCAGAGCGCCTCTACAAGCTCGCCCGGTCCAAGGCCTATCTCTTCGCCGGCGTCGAGATACGCTGGCGCTGCTCGCCCGAACTCGCCAGCGACTCCGTCCCCGAACAGGCCGTCTTCCAGTTCCCCGGCGGCCTCGCCGACCACCTCCGCGAGCAGCTCGGCGGCCGCCCCTGCGTCACCAACGAACCGTTCACCGGCCGCCAGGACTTCCCCGACAGCCAGGGCAGCGCCGAATGGGCCGTCGCCTGGCCGCTCTATTCCGACGGCTCGCAAAGCTATTACTGCAACACCATCCCGACGCCCGACGGCGGCACGCACGAGGCGGGCCTTCGCGCAGCACTGACCAAGGGCATCCGGGCGTTCGGCGAGCTGGTCGGCCAGAAGAAGGCCAAGGACATCACCGCCGACGATGTGATGGGCGGCATCGAGCTGATGCTGAGCGTCTTCATCCGCAACCCGCACTTCCAGAGCCAGACAAAGGACCGCCTGACCAGCCTCGAGGCCGCGCGCTTCGTCGAGGCCGCCGTCCGCGACCATTTCGACCATTTCCTCGCCGACAACATGGACCGGGGCCGCGCCCTCCTCGGCTCCATCCTCGAGCGCATGGACGAGCGCCTCAAGCGTCGCGCGGAGCGCGAGGTGCAGCGCAAGACCGCCACGTCGGCCCGAAAGCTCCGCCTGCCCGGCAAGCTCACCGACTGCTCGCAGGACGCGGCCGAGGGCGCCGAGCTCTTCATCGTCGAGGGCGACAGCGCCGGCGGCTCGGCCAAGCAGGCGCGCGACCGCAAGACCCAGGCGATCCTCCCGATCCGCGGCAAGATCCTCAACGTCGCCTCGGCAACGCAGGAGAAAATCCGCGCCAATACCGAGATCGCCGACCTCCAGCTCGCGCTCGGCTGCGGCGTCCGCGACAGGTTCGACGAGGCGGCGCTCCGCTACGAGCGGATCATCATCATGACCGACGCCGACGTCGACGGCGCCCACATCGCGACGCTCCTGATGACCTTCTTCTTCCAGGAAATGCCGGAGCTGGTGCGCCGCGGCCACCTCTTCCTCGCCCAACCCCCGCTCTACCGCCTCGCCTCGGGCGCCCGGACTCTCTACGCCCGCGACGACGCCCACCGCGCCGAGCTCGAAGGGACCGAGTTCAAGGGCAAGAAGGTCGAGGTCAGCCGCTTCAAGGGCCTCGGCGAGATGAACCCGAACCAGCTCAAGGAAACCACGATGAGCCCCGACTCGCGCAGCCTCATCAAGATCACCCTCCCCGGCGAGTATGAGAACCGCCAGGCGGCCCGCGACATCGTCGAGCGCCTCATGGGCCGCGATCCCGCCAAGCGCTTCGAATTCATCCAGAGCCGGGCGTCAGCGGTCGAGGACGACGCGATTGACGCCTAGGCCCGGGCTGGCGGCGAGAGCACCGGTTTGCAGATCTGGTCCACGATGCGTTGAATGGCAGGCGCTGTTGAATCCGGGCGAGCATATTGCTTCACTCCGCGCAATTCGCCTTCGACTTGCTTCAACCCCGCCGGAGCGGCCGCCCGGACGATGTCGTTGATGTCGAGTGCCTGCCCGTAAGCCGATCGGACGCTGCTCCAGTCCTCTTCGGTCAGCAGGTCGGGACTGTTGAGCGGCGTCAGCCGAAGCCAGACTTCCCGCTCGCGCTGCATCGCCTTTTCCCACTGGTCGAACCAGCCGAACGCGGTGCTGAACGCTAGCTTTTCCTTGTGTCCCATGTGGGTCAGCACCTGACCCGCGAGCGCAATCTGCCAGGCCCCTCGCGGCGCCGTCTGCGGGGTCGGGTGGCTGATCGCTCCGGCCAGCCCGAGCGGCTCGCCGCGACGGTGCCGTTCGAGGACGGTGCGGATTTCGGCAAGCCGCCGGTCGACGCACGGCGCCTGCGCGTTCCGGATGGCGATCACCCCTATCATGTCGCTCGCCTCCTGCAGCAGCGAGGCGCGCTCGGCCCGCACCTCCGTGTTCCACTGCCAGTTCTCGACGACCTGCTGCGCCGCCAGCGCGATCAGCACGCCAAGGACGATGACCCCGACTTCGCCCGCGAACGCGCGCCAGCCGTGCAGCGGTTTCAGTAGACGGACGTGCATTCGCTGGCCCCCAAGTAGCAGGAGGCTAGCAGATGGCCTTATGTCCGCAATGGGTCGGAAACGGACGTTAGGACCGCAAGCCAATTATGATCGCGATCAGGAGCCACAGTTCGAGGGACACTCCGAGGATGAAACGCAGTTCCCTCGCACGCCTTAGAGTCAGAATC
>JBKPOU010000161.1:0-39084 GCA_046733255.1 Pseudomonadota bacterium | reverse complement strand
GTCTTGACGACGAGCGGGCCGTATTTCGCGAGCAGCCCCTCGCCGCGCTGGATCGAATGCTCGATCAGCGGGGCAGTCGTCAGGTTCCAATGCAACTCGGCAGGGGTGACGATCCCCTGTGCATCCAGTCCATGCTTCGCGACCCGGTCGGCCAACACTTTTCCTTTCCCACTATAAAAATTGCGGCGGCGACCCTTCGGCAGCCGCCGCATTTATATAACCTAAAGCGCCTATAACCCCGAAAAAGTTGCCTGGTCAAAAAGCTTGCTTACGCTTGTTTCACTCTGAGGCGACGACTAAGCCCAAGCCGGACCGCCAAATGAGCCACGTGATCGCGCTGGTCGACGACGACCGCAACATCCTGACCTCGGTGTCGATTGCCCTCCAGTCGGAGGGATTCGTCACGCGCGTCTACACCGACGGAACGACGGCGTTGAAGGCCTTCTCCGACAGCGCGCCCGACCTTGGCGTATTCGACATCAAGATGCCGCAAATGGACGGGATGGAGCTGCTCAGGCGGCTTCGCGAGTTCAGCTCGATGCCGGTCATCTTCCTGACGTCCAAGGACGACGAGCTGGACGAGGCCCTCGGCCTTGCGATGGGCGCGGACGACTACATCGCCAAGCCTTTCTCGCAGCGTCTCCTCCTCGCCCGGATCCGCGCGATCCTGAGGCGCCAGGAGCTCGCCAAGAGCGAAGCCGTGCCGTCGGCGGAAAGCGAGCCGGAGCTGATCGTCCGCGGGCGCCTCAGCATGGACCCCGCGCGCCACAAGGTGAAATGGGCCGCCAGGGACGTCATCCTGACGGTGACCGAATTCCTGATCCTCGAAGCGCTGGCGCAGCGCCCCGGAGTGGTTAAGAACCGCAACCAGCTCCTCGATGTCGCCTATCAGGAAGATGTCTATGTCGACGACCGAACGATCGACAGCCACATCAAGCGAATCCGCCGGAAGTTCAGGGCGGCCGACCCCGACTTCGATGCAATCGAGACCCTCTATGGCGTCGGATACAAGTTCGAAGACGAATAAGAGGCGGCCTCATCCGCCGCGGCCGTGGACGGGGAAATGGACGCTCACCTGGCGGATCCTGGCCGTCAACATCCTGACGCTTCTGATCCTGGCGCTCGGGATCATCTATCTCGACGCCTTCCGCAACAAGCTGAGCAAGGAGCGGATTCACAGGACTGAGCGCGAGGCGGAGATCAGCGCGATCATCGCCCGCTCGCTTCCGCCCGAGCAGCGCCCGCAGGCGCTCGCCGCCATCGGTCAGTCGACGCGGAGCCGAATTCGACTTTACGGCACCGACGGAAGGCGAATCGCCGACAGCTGGAACGGGACCGGGCCGACCTACACGCTTCGCGACCCCAACCAGGAAAGCTGGATGAAGGACGCGGCGCGCGCGCTCGACCGAGGCTTCAACTTCCTCGTCGGTGCGGAAGCCGCGCCGGACTTCGCCGAGCCGGCGCAGGATCGGATCACCGCCTGGCCCGAGGCCTACCAGGCCCAGAAAGCCAATGCCGTCACCAGCAAGATCCGCTGGGCGCCCGACCTTACGCCGGTGCTTTCCGCCGCAGCGCCGGTCGACGGCGGAGCGCTCCTGGTCACATCCAACGAGCGCAGCCTGACGCGGTCGATGCGGAAGCAGCGCGCGGGCCTGGCGCTGGCGATGGCGATCTCGATCATTGTCTCGGTCGCCCTGTCGCTGTTCCTGGCGCGAACGATCGTCCGTCCGCTGCGGCGGATCGCGCTGGCGGCGCACCGGGTCCGGCTCGGCCGGGCGCGCGAGGTCCGGGTCCCCCGCCTTCCGTCCCGCCGCGACGAGATCGGCCTCCTCGCCCGCTCCGTCTCCGACATGAGCCAGTCGCTTCGCCAGCGGATCGACAATATCGAGGCGTTCGCAGCCGACGTGACGCACGAGCTCAAGAACCCGATCGCTTCGCTTCGTTCGGCGCTGGACGGTCTCCAGAACGTCAAGGATCCCGGGCTTCACGAGCAGCTGGTCAATGTCGCCCGCGACGACGTGCTCCGGCTCGACCGCCTGATCAGCGACATCAGCGAAGCCGCCCGGACCGACGCGGAGCTGGCCCGCGCCCGCTTCGAGCCGGTCGATCTCGGTCCGGTCATCGAGCAGCTGGTCAGATCGTGGGAGAGCCGCCGCGAGAAAGGCGACGCGCGCATAGCCTTCGCCCGGCCCCGCAAGGAAAGCACCACGGTCATGGGCGATCCAGGCCGCCTCGCCCGAGCGATCGACAATATCCTCGACAATGCGGTGAGCTTCTCTCCGCCAGGAGGACTGGTCGAGATTGCAGCGTCGCGCGTGGGAAACCGTGTCCGGATCAGGATCGACGATGAAGGACCCGGCGTGCCTCGCGAAGCCCGCGAGGCGATCTTTAACCGCTTCCACTCGATCCGTCCCGAAACCGAACATTTCGGCAGGCACTCGGGGTTGGGCCTGGCGATCGCCAAGGCTATTGTCGACGGCCACGACGGAGAGATCAGCGTGTACGATCGGGATGATGCGCCGTCGGGCGCCCGTTTCATCATCTCGCTGCCGGCGGTAGAGCCGGAGTGACCGGCGGGCGCGCTCTCTCCGGCGAGACTATCCATGCGAGCACGGTTGCGATCGATGGGCGGGCCGTCCTGATCACGGGGCCGTCGGGATCGGGCAAGTCCGACCTCGCGCTTCGCCTTCTCGATCGCGGCTTCACTTTGGTCAGCGACGACCGGACGCTCGTCCGCCGCCGCGACGACCGGCTGGTCGCATCGGCTCCGCCGCAGATCGCGGGCAAGATGGAGGTTCGGGGAATCGGGATCGTCGAGGTCGAAAACGCCTCCGACGTGCCGATTGCGCTGCTGGTCGAGCTTACCAGCGACATCCAGCGCCTCCCGGACGATAGCCGTGAACGGCCCATCCTCGGCGTTGCGTTGCCACTCGTCAGTATCGACGCGATGACTGCCTCAGCGCCGTCGAAAGTTGCCCTCGCCCTCGACCGCCTCGGCCTTCCCTTGCCGTGAGCGCCGAGCCGCCCCAGACCCGACTCCTCCTCGTCACCGGCATGTCGGGGGCCGGCAAGTCCACTGTGCTCGACGCTCTCGAGGACATGGGCTGGGACATCGTCGACAATCTGCCCGCCGACCTGCTTGCCGAGTTCGTGAACGGCGGCGGCCAGTGCCGGACCGCGCCCGTCGCAGTCGGCATGGATGTCCGAAGCCGCGGCTTCGACCCCGGCTCGCTTCCCGCATCGATCGCCGCGATCGAAGGCGTCGAACCGCAGATCCTCTTCCTCGACTGCTCGAGCCCGGAGCTGCTTCGCCGCTTCGACAAGACCCGCCGGCGCCATCCGCTCGCCCCCGACCGGCCGGCGGAGGACGGAATCGCCCGCGAACGGAACTTGCTCGCTCCTCTCAGGGGCTCGGCCGATAGCGTCATCGACACGACGGGCCTCACGCCCGCCGAACTTCGCGAGGAGCTTCGCCGCCGGTTCGAGACGAACAGCGAGCCTGTGCTGACCGTGACCTCCTTCGGCTTCGGCCATGGCATCGCCCGCACCGCCGACCTGGTCTTCGACATGCGCTTCCTCGGCAACCCCCACTGGGTCGACGAGCTTCGTCCGTTGACCGGGCTCGACCGCCAGGTTCGCGATTATGTCGGAAAGGATCCGGCCTGGGCGGACTCGATGGATAGCATCGAAGCGCTTCTCACGACCTGGATTCCCCGCTACTGCGCCGCGGGCAAAACCTATTTGACCATCGCATTCGGCTGCACCGGGGGGAGGCATCGATCGGTGACGGCGGCAGTGGAAATGGCGGAGCGCTTGCGCGCAGCCGGATACGCTCCAAATATCCGGCACCGCGACCTGGCATCAGCGCCGAATGACAGGATCGAAGACAAGGCGGGCGCCGACAGCGGCGCGAAGAGTGGAAGCGAGTTGAGCGAATGATTGGAATGGTGCTGGTGACGCACGGTCGTCTCGCGGCCGAGTTCATCACTGCGATGGAACATGTCGTCGGGCCGCAGGAAGCGATCGAATCCGTCTGCATCGGGCCGGACGACAATATGGAAGCGCGGCGCAAGGACATCGCCAAGGCGATCAAGGCCGTCGACAAGGGCGACGGCGTGATCATCCTGACCGACCTGTTCGGGGGAACTCCGTCCAACCTCGCGATCAGCCTGATGAAATCCGAAAATATCGAGGTCATCGCGGGCGTGAACCTGCCGATGCTGATCCGGCTGGAAGGCGCCCGGAAGGTGATGGGTGTCCACGCCGCGGTCGCCGCCGCCCGCGAAGCCGGACGGAAATATATCTCGGTCGCATCCGAAATCCTCGGGGAAGCCGCCGCTTGAGAGCCGAGCGCGAGGTGACCATCGTCAACACGCGTGGCCTGCACGCCCGCGCAAGCGCGAAATTCGTCAATCTCGCAAGCCAGATCGACGCCAGGATCGAGGTCGAAAAGGACGGCAACCGCGTGTGCGGGACATCGATCATGGGCCTGATGATGCTCGGCGCAGCCAAAGGCGACATGATCGTCATCCACGTCGAGGGGCAAACCGCCCAAGAAGCATTGGAGAAGCTCGTGGAGCTGGTGGAATCTGGCTTCGACGAGGAGTGCGGCTAGGCTAAGCCGCGCCCCAATGCCCCGGACCGTCACCGCCTTCTCCAATACCACGGTCAAGCGGCTACGCTCGCTTCGCGACAAAAAGCACCGCCGCTCCGAAGGGTTGTTCCTGGCCGAAGGCCTGCGGATCATCGCCGAGGCGCGCGACAGCGGGCGGCTGCCGGAGATCGTCGCTTTCTCGGCCGAAGGGGCGAAGCACCCCCTCGCCGCGGAAATCATCGCCGCGACGGAAGCGGCGGGAGGCGAGGCAATCGAAACGGCCGCCGACATCCTTTCGAAGATGAGCGGCAAGGACAATCCGCAGATGCTGCTCGGCGCGTACCGTCAGCCGGACACGTCGCTCGACCGGATCGATCGCGGCTCGGCGCCGCTGTGGATCTGTGCACAGGCGCTGCGCGATCCGGGCAATATCGGCACGATCCTGCGCACCGGCGATGCGGTCGGCGCGGGCGGCCTGATTCTGGTCGACGACTGTGCCGATCCCTTCTCGGTCGAAGCTGTGCGCGCGTCGATGGGCGCGGTCTTCACGCAGCAGGTCGCCGCGGCGCGGTGGCCCGATTTCCTGCAATGGCTCCGGTCAGGGCCGGGCGAGCTCGTCGGCACTAGCCTCAACACGGCGAACGATTATCTCGCCGCGAACTACGAGGAACCCTGCTTCCTCCTGATCGGCAACGAGCAGCAGGGCCTTCCCGCGGCTTACGAGAAAGAATGCGACCTGCTCGTGAAGATCCCGATGGCCGGGCGCGCCGACAGCCTGAACGCGGCTGTCGCGGCGGCCGTCATGGCGTTCACGGTCAGGGCGAGCTGGCGGTGATGCGACCCGCTCACTTGAAACAATCCGTTCGTTCCGAGCGTATTCGAGGGACATCAAGGGGATCGACGTGTCTCGACTGCGCTCGACACAAACGGTTTTGGGAATTCTGGTTTTTGGCTCACTTGGCGGCTGTCTTCCCCATCCGCCGCCGCCTCCCGCGCCCTATCATGCGCTCGGGCAGGATTCCGCGTGGGATCTCATCATCGACGACAAGAACGTGACCTTCATCGCCGCGGGAAAGCAGCCGATCGCCCAACCCGTCCCGCAGGCCATCGTCGGTATTGCTGGCGAAATCTACCAGACGCCGAGGATCGACGTGAACATCGTCCACAGCCAGTGCGCGCTCAACGGGCAAACCTATCCGGACAAGGTGCAGGTCACCGTCGACAATACGCAGCACCAGGGCTGCGGCGGACTTTAGCTGCGCTACTCCGCTGCGATCTGCGGAGCGTCGTCGGGCGAATTGGCAAGCTTCGTGAGCGCTCGCGGCGAAGCCTCGATGACCGGCGGCTCCTCGATCTCCTTCGCGCTTCCCGCGCCGAGTTCCTCGAAGCGCCGCGCCTGCGTGAACACCTGGCTCTCCAGGCTTCCGACCATCTTGTTGTAGGCATTGTTCATGCGACCGAGGTTCGTGCCGACCGAGGCGACATGCTCGGCCATCGTAGCAAGGCGGGAATGAAGCTCCTTGCCGAGCTCGGCAATCTTGCCTGCTTCAGCCGCCAGCTTCTCCTGTTTCCAGACCGTTGCGACGGTGCGCGCGATCGCCACCAGGTTCGTCGGCGTCGCAAGCAGCACCCGCCGCTCGAACGCCCACTCCCACAGGCCCGGATCCTGCTCGAGCGCTGCGGTAAGGAAATGCTCGCCGGGGATGTACATGACGACATAATCGGCCGCGTCGCCGAATTGCGCCCAATAGGCCTTCGATCCGAGCTGCTGGACATGGTTGCGCATCGACGCGACGTGCGCCTGGAAACACGCGAGCCGCTTCTCGTCGTCCACCTCCTCGCAGGCTTCGAGATACGCGTTCAGCGAGCATTTCGCGTCGATGACGAGCTTCCGGTTCGACGGCAGTTTCACGATCACGTCCGGACGGAGGCGGCCGTCTTCGGTGTTGACCGAGACCTCCATCTCGAAATCCACGCCCTCAACGAGCCCCGCATGGGTCAGGACGTTGCGCAGTGACTGCTCGCCCCAGCGGCCCCGTGCCTTGGGAGAAGAGCGAAGCGCGTTGACGAGGTTGCGGGTCTCGTCGCGTACCCTTCCCTGCCCTTCGCGCACCTGCTCAACCACCGCTTTCAGGCCCGCATAATGGTCGACTCGTTCCTTCTCGACGCGCTGGAGGCCCTCTTCATAGCGCTTGAGCGTGGTTTCGACCGGCGCCAAAAGCTCTTTGAGCTTGGTTTCGCTGGCCTTGTCGGCGGCGGTGAAGCGCTCGCCCGCTTTCTCGAGGAAGTCCTTGTGGGCCTTTTCGAGCAGCTGGTCGCCGACCGCCCGGAATTGCGCGATCAGCGCGTCCCTGGATTCAGCGAGATCCTTCATCCGAAGGTCGAAATTGCGGGCGTCCGCCTGGAGCGCTGCAAGTTCGCGCGAAGTGGAATCCAGGCCGGTACGCGCCTCATCCCGCTCCGCCGTTACTCCGTTCAACTGCATGCGCAGGTTCTCGACCGTTTGCTTCGCCCCCGCTCCGTCGCGGCTGCCGAGAAGCCAGCCCACCAGCGCGCCCACTCCGAGCGCGGTAACGACGGCTATGACGATGGCCCAATCCATGCTCATTCCCCCGGCGGAACAGAATAGGAACTCTACGCCCACGCTCCCGTGCACTCAAGGGGAACCGCGCCTACTGTCCACAGGTTCGGTATCCGGGAGCAGGAGAATGCAATGTCCATCCGCAAGATGATCGGGCTTCACCCCGACGTTCAGGGTCATGTGAACCAGCCGCTCAGCGACGCGGCGCATCACCTGATGTATTGCGCACGCATGTGCCTGAGCTGCGCCGACGCCTGCGCGGCCGAGCAGATGGACATGCGTCAGTGTATCCGCACCTGCCTCGACTGCGCCGACGTTTGCGAAGCGGCCGGGAAGCTCGCCGTCCGCCGCACCGGCTCGAACGAAGCGGTCCTCAAGGAGATGCTCGAGGTCTGCGCGCGCGTTTGCGATTCCTGCGCTGTTGAATGCGAGAAGCATGATCACGAGCATTGCCGGCTGTGCGCGCAAATGTGCCGCGAATGCGCGGAGGACTGCCGCAACGCAGCGGCGAGCATTACTCCGGAGGGCTGAATGCGGATCGCATTTTCGATCGCGTGCATCCTGACGCTGGCCGCCTGCGACAATTCAACGCCAGGCGGGAAGCCGGGCGGCCCGGTGGGCGGAGCTCCGAGCGGTCCGATCGCCACCGGAAGGGCGGATACAGCCAATCCGGCAAATGCGAGCTCGCAGGTCGAAACCGGCGTCGCTGGCGACCTTCCCCCAGCCGGACAGGGTGTTCGCTTCGTCGGCAAGTGGGCGGCCGACCAGAAATCCTGCGAATCCGCAGCCTGGCAGTTCACGGAATCGAGCCTGACGACACCCGCCGGATCGAGCTGCAGCTTCAACCGCGTGAGCGAAGTTCCCGGCGGCTATGACGTCGACGCGACCTGCACCGCGGAAGGCCCGCCGGCCGCCGATATGCTGAAGATCCGCTTCGCCGAATCGGCCAAGGCAATGCTGTTCGAATCGAAATCGATCGCGGATGCCGGCCTGGTCTTCTGCGGCCGCGACGTGTGAAGCGCAGCTAGGCCGCGCGCTTCTCCTGTTCCTTGCGCTGCTTCGCGAGTTTCTTGAGGATCATCTCGCGCTTCAGGCGCGACAAATGGTCGATGAAGAGAATGCCTTCGAGATGGTCCATCTCATGTTGGAGGCAGGTGGCGAGCAGGCCCTCGATCGTCTCTTCGTGCTTGTTCCCGTTCTCGTCGAGCCACCGGGCCTTGATACGGTCCGGCCGGTCGACTTCGGCATATTGGTCCGGCACCGACAGGCAGCCTTCGGTGTAGGGCACCTCTTCGTCCGATTCCTCGAGAATCTCAGGATTGATGAAGACGCGCGGATCCCTGACCGGCTCGCCGCCCTCCTCCTTCGGCTCCTGGAGGTCGATGACCAGTACGCGCTTCGGCACTCCGACCTGGATCGCCGCGAGCCCGATTCCCGGCGCGTCGTACATGGTCTCGAACATATCGGCGATGAGCACGCGAATCTCGTCGTCCACCTTGTCGACAGGTGTCGAAATCTGCCGCAGCAGCGGGTCCGGAACCTCCACGATGGTGCGAATGGCCATGGGTGGGATTTAAGCTGTCATCCCCTCTTCTTCAACCAACTCCCCTCCCTTGAAGGGAGGGAAATTAGGTCCTTTGCGGGTGATGCGGCACGAGGATCAAAGTTCCGCCCTCCACCCGCCAGGATTCGAGCTCCGACAGGAAATTCATCCCGATCACGTCGAGATCGAGGCCGGGCGCGCTAACGACCTTTAGGTCGCGGGCGACGATATTGCCGACCCGCAGCTCGTCGACCGTTCCGGTCTCTGCCGGCGTCGCTCCGTTCGCCGTCCGCAGGACGACCGGCGCGAGGCCCATCCCAGTGTCGACGCCCGAGGCGCGGGCGGTATCGGTCGAAAGCGCGGTGACGGTCGCCCCGCTGTCGATCAGCATCGGCCGTTCCACACCATTGATCTTCGCGTTCACCCAGAAATGCCCGTCGGGCGACATCCGGACCCGGAGCTCCTTGCCCGACACGGTCTGGTTGTTGAGGCCCAGGGTCTCGGTAAGCCGGGCTAGCGTCGGCTGATACGGCGCCTGCTGCAGGAGAAGGAAAACCGCGAACGCCAGGATCGCGAAAGAGAAGAGGAAGCGGATGATCCTGCCGACATAAGGCAGGCGCTGGAGGAGCAGGACGATGACCGCGATCCCGACCGCGTAAATTGCGAGATGCTGCCAATCGGGACCGGCCGCCATCGGGTTCACGAAACTGGACGCCTCGCTCGCAGCGCTTGCGCCAGCGTGCCCTCGTCGAGGTAGTCGAGCTCGCCGCCTACCGGTAGGCCGTGAGCGAGCTGGGTAAGCCGCAGCGGGAAAGTCTCGAGCCGCTCGGCCAGGTAGTGGGCCGTCGTCTGCCCCTCCAGTGTCGCATTCATCGCGAGCACGACCTCGTCGATCCCGCCCTTCGAAACCCGGCTGACCAGCCGGTCGATGGTCAGGTCTTCGGGCCGAACTCCGTCGAGCGCCGACAAACGGCCGCCGAGCACGTGGTAACGGCCGGGGAACAGGCGCGAGCGATCGAGCGCCCACAGGTCCGCGACTTCCTCCACTACACAGAGCGACCGGTCGTCGCGGCGCGGGTCGCGGCAGATGCCGCACGGGTCCGAGGTGTCGACATTGCCGCACGTCGAGCAGGTCGAAAGCGTGTCGGCGACCTTCTGGAGAGCAACGAGAAGCGGCTCGAGGGTCGCCTGGCGCTTCTTCATCAGGTGAAGCACCGCACGGCGGGCCGACCGGGGACCAAGCCCCGGAAGCCGCGCCAACGCGTTCGCCAACGTCTCGATTTCCTGGCTCGCCACTGCTGCTGAGATAGGAATTTCCGCTTCGCCGCGCCATAGGGCAGCGCGATGCGCATCGTCTTCATGGGATCGCCCGATTTCGCCGTGCCCAGCCTCGACGCCCTGGTGGAGGCCGGGCACGAGATCGTCTGCGCCTATACGCAGCCGCCGCGGCCGGCCGGCCGCGGCAAGGGCGAGAAGAAGACCGCAGTGCACAAGCGTGCCGGAGAGCTGGGGATCGAGGTTCGCTGCCCGCGGACCCTCAAGGACCCGGACGAGCAGGCGAAGTTCGCCGCTCTCGATACGGACCTCGCCGCGGTCGCGGCTTACGGGCTGATCCTGCCCAGGCCGATCCTGGAGGCGCCGAGGGGCGGGTGCATCAATGTCCATGCGTCGCTCCTCCCGCGCTGGCGGGGAGCTGCGCCCATCCAGCGAGCGATCCTGGCGGGGGACGAGACCACCGGGGTCACGATCATGCGCATGGAGGAAGGGCTCGATACCGGGCCGATGCTGCTCAAGCGCGAGACGGGCGTGGACCGCAAGACGGCTGGCGAGCTGACGGACGAACTCGCCAGGCTTGGCGCGCGGGCGCTCGTCGACTGGCTCGCCAAGCCGGTGCCGCCGGTCGCGCAGCCCGAAGACGGAGCCACCTACGCCCGCAAGGTCGATAAATCGGAAGCGCGGATCAACTGGTCGAAAAGCGCCGACGAGATCGAGCGGCAGATCCGCGCCTTTGCACCCTCCCCCGGCGCATGGTTCGAGGCCAATGGCGAGCGGGTGAAGCTGCTGGAGGCCCAGGCGGGCTCCGGCGTCTCGGCGCCGGGCGGCGAGGTCCTGGACAACTACCTCACCATCGCCTGCGGAACGGGCTACATCCGTCCGCTAAAGGTCCAGCGGTCCGGGCGCGGGGTCATGACGCCAGATGAATTGTTGCGCGGTTTCAACATTTCGAAGAGTACAATCCTGAAGTGACCCGCTGGCAGCTGACCATCGAATATGACGGCGGCCCATTCATGGGCTGGCAGCGGCAGGATCACGGGCCATCGGTCCAGCAGGCGATCGAGGAAGCGCTTGCGCGGATGACCGGCGAGCTTCCGGCCGTCCACGCCGCGGGACGGACAGACGCGGGAGTCCATGCCCTCGCGATGAGCGCGCATGTCGAGATCGAGAAGGCGCTGACGGAGCACCGGCTCCGCGAAGGCGTCAACGCCCTCGTCCGACCGCAACCGATCTCGGTGCTGTCGGCGGGGCATGTCGCCGACGATTGGCACGCGCGCTTTTCCTGCATCGGGCGCCGCTACCTCTACCGGATACTCAACCGCCGCGCGCCACCCGCGCTCGAGCGCGGCAAGGTCTGGCACATTCCGGTATCGCTCGCTGTCGAGGCGATGGCGGAAGGGGCGGCTTTTCTCGTCGGCCGCCACGACTTCACGACCTTCCGATCGGTTCACTGCCAGTCCAACAGCCCCGTGAAGACTCTGGACCGCCTCGACGTCAGCCGCGAAGGCGACGAGATCCGCATCGAAGCGGCGGCGCGAAGCTTCCTCCACCACCAGGTGCGCTCGATGGTCGGCTGCCTGGCGCTCGTCGGGCGCGGGCAGTGGAAGCCCTCCGACATCAAGGCAGCGCTCGATGCCCGCGATCGTTCGGCACTCGGCCTCAACGCGCCTTCGCACGGCCTCTACTTTGTCGAGGCGATCTACCCCTAGCGCGTTTCGCTGGCTTCGAGCGGCGCAGCTGCAATCAGAAGCCAGCCGGCGGCGATGAAGCTTGCCGCGAACACCCAGGCGAAGGTCGCGACAATCTCGTCAGTCGTCCCGAAGAGCCCGTAGACGAGGACCGCGACTGGCAGGCCGGCCAGCAGCAGGACCGCGAGCGCGAAATCCACCGCGGCCGCGAGATAGACCCACCAGCAGAGCGGCGATAGCGAACGCCGCGCCGAAAAGAAGAGCGCGGCGCTTCGAACCACGAGCCACAGGATCACGAAATTGAGGATGGTGAGGAAATTGGCGTGGGGGTCTGCCAGCAGCCGGAGCCCGGCAAGAACGCTCGCACCCGCAGCGATGACCGAGGTGAGGTGATGCCCGCGGCGGGCGAAAACTGCGGCCAGTTCGATTGCCCCGGCGACGGCGAGCAGAATCCCGATAATCGTGTTCGCCCGGATGTGAGACGCCATCGGGAGCAGCGCCGACCCGAAGGCGAGCAGAAAAATCAGCACTCCAGCAAACCGGATGACGAGGGTCCGCGTCGTCGTCGACATGCCGAGAACCTACAAAAGCTTGGGCCGCCGCTCCAGCGATTCCTCCCTGCCGGCTCAGCGGCGAGCCCGGTTCAGAGCGGAGGCAAACGCAAGGAGTTGGTAAGCCTTTGCAAGGATTGTGATCGGTGGAAGTCGCTGCCGAACCGGCGGCCGCGAACGATTCGCGGAGTGAAGCGTGGAAGAGTTGCCGATCGAGACGACGGTTTATTCGATATCCGGCGAGCCTCCGCCGGAGCAGGACCGCCGCTCCGACGAACGGCATCTCACCCTGTTCCGCGTCGGTACCATCGTCACTGCGGACCGCCGCGAGCTTTGCCTCGTCAAGAACATCTCGGCGGGCGGTGTCCTGATCCGTGCTTATTGCAAGCTCGATCCCGACATGGCCGTCCAGGTGGAGCTGAAGGAAGGCCAGCCGGCCGCGGGCAGGGTCAGCTGGATCCGCGGCACCGACGCCGGAATTACGTTCGACAAGCGCGTCGATGTCATCGCTTTGCTCAAGGCGAGCGGTGACGGGCCAAGGCCGCGGATGCCCCGGATCGAAGTGAAGTGCATCGGCTTCGTTCGCGAAGGAGCGATTGTCCATCGCGCACTCATCAGGAACGTCTCGCAAGGCGGAGTCAGCGTGGAGGTCGCGAAGCCACTCACCATTGGCGCCGACGTCACCGTCAGCCTGCCCGACCTCGCGCCACAGAGCGCAATTGTCCGGTGGAATGAAGACGGCCGCTTTGGAATTGGCTTCAACAGCGTGCTTCCGCTCGCCGACCTGGTGGCCTGGCTCCACAGTCGCCAGGGATTGTAGAGCTTATTCGCCCAGCTTGTTCGGGCTTTCCGTCGCCCATCGCTCGATCAGCGCCCGTTCGGCGGGCGTAAGCGGCTGCGCCGCGATACCGGGCCGTCGCTTGATCGGTAGCGGAGCCTTGGGCTGCTTCGTCGGGACGTGGCGAAGCAGTTCGCGCGGGAAAAGCGGAAAATCGAACTCCACTCCGGCGTGACCGGCGTGCGACCAGGCGATCCGGCTTGGAACGCTCAACCCGTCGCGCCGGAACAGGACCCGCGTTCCTTCGGCCGGCAGGCTCTCGCCCTGAATGAGAGCGCCTTCCTCCGAGAGATTGCGCAGGACGACGATCAGCGATGCGCCCGGCACTTCAAGCGTCGCTTTCAAAAGGACGTTCGACCGGCTCGAGCGCCGATTCTGTGTGACGCTAACGGCGTTCATACGATCGCGACTAATCGGTCGCGGTAAAGTTTCGTTTAATGCCCGCGAAGATTCAGCCCTGCTTGCGGAGCAGCAGCATCAGGTTGTTGGCAGGCATCGGCCTCAGGTCGGCAAGGCTGAGGCCCCTCCGGTCCGCCTCGGCAGCGAAGTCCTCGACACTGCGAAGTCCCCATTCCGGATCGCGGCGCTTCAGGTCCGCGTCGAAAGCGAGATTGCTGGGAGCGGTCGCGATCCCTGAGCTCAGCCACGGGCCGTAGAGGATCAGCGGCGCTCCCGGCGCAAGCAGGCGCGCAGCGCCGTCGAGGAGGCCAAGAGCCGCACCCCACGGGCTGATGTGCACCATATTGGTGTTGAGCACAGCGTCGGCGCGGGCGATTGGCCACTCCGGCGCCGAAGCATCGATCACCAGCGGATCGCGAAGGTTTCGCAAGTCCGCTTGCTTGCACCAGGCAGCAATCGACTCCAGCGCGTCCGGGTGCATGTCGCTCGGCTGCCAGTCGAGATTGGGGAAGGCCTTCGCGAAATAGGCCGCATGCTCGCCGGTCCCGCTCGCGACTTCAAGCACGAGTCCGCTCACGGGCAGCCACTCCCGAAGCACCTCGGCGATCGGTTCGCGGTTCCGCAGCGCTGCCGGAGCAGACCGGCGTCCGGCTGATGCCGCAGCTTCGTAGAATCGCCGGTCGCCGTTCACTCGGCGGCCTGGGCCTGCTCCGGCTCGCGATAGACGAGGACCGGCTTTCGGGCTGCCAGGGTCTCGTCGAGCCGCCGGCGAGGAGCGTGGACCGGCGCGGCCTTCAGACTCTCGTCCCCGGCCTTCGCCCGCTCGGCGATCACGCGCATCGAAGCGATGAACTGATCGAGCGCCGCCTTCGATTCGGTCTCGGTCGGCTCGACGAGCATCGCCCCGTGGACGACCAGCGGAAAATACATGGTCATCGGGTGGAAGCCCTCGTCGATCAACGCCTTGGCGAGATCGATCGTGCTCAAGCCCTCCGCGAAGCCTTTGTCCGAAAAGATCGCCTCGTGCATGCACGGCCCGCTCTTCGCGAACGGCGCGTCGAGCACGTCTTCGAGCGAGCGCAGGACGTAATTTGCGTTGAGCACCGCATCTTCGGCGACCTGCCGAAGCCCGTCCGCCCCGTGGCTGAGAATGTAGGTCAGGGCGCGGGTGAACATGCCCATCTGGCCGTGGAACGCGGTCATGCGGCCGAAGCTCCGGGCGTGATGTTCCTCGCCGGCATTCTCTTCCTCGACGAGCTTGTAGGAGGAGGCCCCTGCCCCGGACCGCGATCCGGGGTCCGGCATCTTCGCGACGAAGGGCAGCGGACCGAACGGCGCCAGCGCTTCCGACAGCACCACCGGGCCCGATCCCGGCCCGCCGCCGCCATGCGGGGTGGAAAAGGTCTTGTGCAGGTTGATGTGCATTGCGTCGATGCCGAGGTCGCCCGGGCGCACCTTGCCGACGATCGCGTTGAAGTTGGCGCCGTCGCAATAGACGAAGGCACCGACCTCGTGGACCGCTTCGGAGATGGCGATCATCTCGGGCTCGAACAGCCCGCAGGTGTTGGGGTTGGTGATCATCACCGCGGCGACGTCGGGTGCGAGCCGGCTCTTGAGTGCGTCGAGGTCGACCCTGCCTGCCTTGTTCGCCGGGATGCTTTCTACCTTGTATCCCGCGAAGGCCGCGGTCGCCGGGTTCGTGCCGTGCGCGCTTTCGGGGACCAGCACGACCGCGCGGACATCACCCCGCGCTTCGAGCGCCGCGCGGATACAAAGCAGTCCACACAGCTCGCCGTGAGCGCCCGCCTTTGGGCTCATCGCGACCCCGTACATCCCGGTCAGCTCGAGCAGCCAGAAGGCGAGCTCGTTGATGACCTGAAGCGCGCCCTGCACGGTCTCCTGGGGCTGGAGCGGGTGGACGTCGGCGAAGCCCGGCATCCGCGCCACCTTCTCATTGAGGCGCGGATTGTGCTTCATCGTGCAAGACCCCAGCGGGAACAGGCCGAGGTCGATCGCGTAATTCTGCCGCGAGAGGCGGGTGTAGTGGCGGACCATCTCGGGCTCGCTGAGGCCCGGCAGCCCGATGTCGCGATTGCGCTCGAGTCCGCCAAGTCGCCCGCCCGAAACCGTCGTGTCGGCCAAGTCCACCCCAGTCTGCTCCGTTGAGCCAATCTCGAACAGCAGCGGCTCTTCGAGCATCAGTGCGCGATTTCCGCTCACCGTTTGCGTCTCGCCCTGTTCGTTCGCCGGCGCCGACGGCCGCCAGCCGGATGGATTGACGGTCACAAGCACACCTCCTTCAGCGCCGCTTCCAGGGCGCCGATGTCCTCGTCCGTCACGGTTTCGGTCACGGCGATGACGAGCCCGTTCGCCAGTTCTGGCGCGTCGGGATAGAGCCGCCCGAGCGACACCCCGCCGAGCAGGCCTTTCTCCACCATCGCGTGAACGGCGGGTCGCGCCTCGACCGGAAGCTTCACCGTGAATTCGTTGAAGAACGCGCCGTTTGCGACGCTGACCCCCGGGATCGCCGCCAACCGGTCCGCGACCGCGCACGCGCGTGCGTGATTTAGGGAAGCCAGCTGCCGAAGTCCCTTCTCTCCAAGCAGCGTCAGGTGCGCGGTGAACGCCAACGCGCACAGCACGGAGCTCGTGCAGATGTTGCTCGTCGCCTTCTCGCGGCGGATATGCTGCTCGCGCGTCGACAGCGTGAGCACGAACCCGCGCTTCCCTTCCGCATCGACCGTCTCACCGGCCAGGCGTCCGGGCATCTGGCGGACGAACTTCTCGTTGCAGGCGAACAGGCCGACGTAGGGCCCCCCGAATTGCAGACCGACACCGATGCTCTGCCCTTCGCCGACGACGATATCCGCGCCCATTTCGCCGGGCGACTTGATCAGGCCGAGCGCAACCGGCTCGGTCACCACCGCGATCAGAAGCGCGCCCTTGGCGTGTGCAGCCTCGGCGATCGGCGCCAGGTCGGTGATCCGCCCGAGGATATCAGGGTACTGGACGACGACGGCGCTGGTCTGGTCGTCGATCGCAGCGATGACCTGCTCGGCATCCATCTCGGCTGAAAGGCTCGGAGCCCGCGTCTCCAGCCTATCGCCGGTGAACTTCGCCATCGTGGTGCAGACGCTGACATAGTGCGGATGAAGGCCAGACGAGAGGATCGCCTTCTCCCGGCGCGTGACCCGGCCAGCCATCAGGATCGCTTCCCAGCAGGCGGTCGACCCGTCGTACATCGACGCATTGGCAATATCGCATCCGAACAGGCGCGCGACCTGCGTCTGGAACTCGAACAGCATCTGCAGGGTGCCCTGCGCGATTTCCGGCTGGTAGGGCGTGTAGCTGGTCAGGAACTCGCCGCGCTGGATGATATGGTCGACGCTCGCCGGGACATGATGCCGGTACGCGCCGCAGCCGAGGAAGAATGGCACGTCGCCCGCGGCCATGTTCTTCTTCGATAGAGCGCCCATGTGGCGCTCGACCTCGAGCTCGGAGGCATGCAGAGCAAGACCTTCGATCAGTCCGTCGAGGCGCGCGGCCTTCGGAACGTCCGCGAAAAGGTCGTCGATCGAGCTCGCTCCGACTGCGTGCAGCATCTCGCTTCGGTCGGTGTCGCTGAGCGGCAGGTAACGCATCAATTGGGCTTTCTCATGATGAAGCGAAGGCGGACGTAATCCGCGATGTTGGTGCCGATCCGGTCTGCCACGGCGGCCGCGATCTCCCCCCGTTCGCCGTTGGGAACACCGGCCCGGTCGAGCCATCCCTTCCGGAACGTCGTCACCCAGGCGGCGACACCATGGTCCAGCGGCGTCGGGCGATCGATCAGCCGGGCATCGACCTGCGTGAAGCCCGCCGCTTCATAGACGTCGGCGAATTCCTGCGCGGACGCGTACCAGTTGGACGATTCCACCGGCGGAGCGTAGCCGCGGATGACCAGCTCCTCGTCGAGCGCCTCGCGCAGCTTGGCCAGGTTGCCCTCGCCGCCCAGCTCGCCGGCGAACCTTCCGCCGAGCCGAAGTGCCCTGAAGACCACGCCCGCGACCTGCTCCTTGTCCAGCATCCAGTGGAGCGAGGCATTCGAGAAGGCGGCGTCGAACTCGCGGTCGAAGTCCATGTCCCCGGCGTCGAGAAGCCTGGCGAAGATGCCCTTCGCGCGTGCCGCCTCGATCATCTCCGGCGAACTGTCGATTCCGACGACTTCGGCGCCGCGGTCGACGATCTTGAGCGCGAGCGTCCCGTCGCCGCAGCCGAGGTCGAGGATCCGCTCGCCCGCCTTCGGGTCGAGCAGGTCGAGCGCGGCCTGTCCGAGCTCGGACACGAACGCTCCGACCATCGCATAATCGGCCGCGTCCCAGCGGCTCGTCGAGGCTGCCGGCTGGCTCAGAGGGTCTTCACCCAGTCGCGGTAGGAAGCCTCGTCCATCAGGCCCTCGAGCTCGCCGGTTTCGGAGAGCCTGATCTTGAAGAACCAGCCCTCACCTTCGGGATCGCTGTTCACAAGTGCGGGGTCATCCACCACCGCTTGGTTGCCCTCGGTGACCTCTCCCGAGACCGGCGAATAGACGTCCGACGCCGCCTTCACCGATTCGACCACCGCGGCCTCCTGACCCTTGGCGAGCTGCTTTCCCGCGTCGGGAACCTCGGTGAAAACGATGTCGCCGAGCGCCTCCTGCGCATGATCGGTGATTCCGACGGTCGCGGTGTCGCCGTCGACTTTGATCCACTCATGCTCTTGGGTGAAATAAGTCGTCATCTCAGGAGGCTCCCTTGCGGTGATAGCGATGGGGGACAAAGGGCATCGGCGCGACTCGGACGTCGAATAGCTTGCCGCGCTGTTGGAGCTTCAGCTCTGTGCCGGGCTCAGCGAGCGAAGCGGCAACATAGCCCATCGCGATCGGCCGCTGGAGCGAAGGGGAAAAGCCGCCGCTTGTGACGCGGCCGATCTCGTTGCCCTCGCCATCGAGGATGAGGGCGCCTTCCCGGACCGGCTGACGTCCTTCCACGTCGAAGCCTACTCGCTTCTGCACCGGGCCCTGTTCGAGCTCGGCGAGGATTCGCGGTGCGCCAGGAAAGCCCCCCTCGGCACGTCGCCGCTTCTGGATGGCGAAGGTCAGGCCGGCCATGACCGGAGTCGTGTCGCGGTCGAGATCGTGGCCGTAGAGCGGAAGGCCCGCCTCCAGCCGAAGCGAATCGCGCGCGCCGAGCCCGATCGGCTTCACCCGCTCGTCGGCGACCAGCGCATTGGCGAGGTCGGCTGCGGCGACTGCCGGGATCGAAATCTCGAACCCGTCCTCGCCGGTGTAGCCAGATCGGCTGATCCACGTTGCATGGCCGAATGCGTGGAAGGCGCTGCCCTCCATGAAGGTCAGGTCGGACACGCCGGGGACGACCGTTTCGAGGACTTCGGCGGACTTCGGCCCCTGCAGCGCGAGCAACGCCTGGCTGGTCATATGATCGACGTAGATCGCTTCGGGCAGGACCTGCCGCATGACCTCGATGTCGTCATGCTTGGTGGCGCCGTTGACGACGAGGTAGAAATCGTCGCCGCGCCTGGTGGCCATCAGGTCGTCGATGATCCCGCCGCTGTCGTCGAGGAGGAGCGAATAGCGGAGCTTGCGGTCGGCAAGGCCTTGCAACTCACCCGGAAGCAAGGTCTCCAGAGCCGCGTCGACTTCGGGGCCGTGGATGTAGAGCTGGCCCATGTGGCTGACATCGAACAGGCCCGCATGCTCGCGGGTCCACAGATGCTCGGCCATGATCCCTTCGAACTGGACCGGCATCCAATAACCGGCGAATTCGACCATTCGCCCGCCGTGAGCGCGGTGCCACGAATCTAGCGGCAGCACCTTCGGTTCGGGCTGGGGCTCGCCTTCCGTCGCGCCGGTATAAGGCGTTCCGCGCGCCTGGTGCTGGTCGGTCGGGCCGTTATGGACTTCTCGGCTCATTCTTCGCCTCCGCGACAGTTTGGCGCAGCGATACTCCCCCGCTTTGCCTCACCCCCGTCTGTCGCTGCGCCTGAGAGCTTTGCCCCTTCGGCGGCCCAAGCTTTCGCCGAGGCACTTTCCAGACTGTCAGGCGCGCGCGGTCCTTTGGCCTGAGAGATTCCGGGGGCGGTTGCTCCTTCGGCGCCGCCAAATGGTTGAAACATCTGGCGAACTCTCCCGCGCGGCCTCCCGGCGGCTGAGCCGCCGATGACGCGCGCAGCCTTGGCTGCGAGCACTGGCCAAGTCAATCGGGGACGTCAGCGAGTCGCGTTGTAGCGAAGCTGTTCAGGCGTCAGCTGGAATCCGACGAGGTGCTGGAAGGTCGCGCCGGCGACGGCTTCGCGGATCGCGGGGTCGCTCAGCGGGTCGACGGCCGCATCGGGATCCCCGACCTTGCGACGCTTGGTCAGCACCTGCACGACACTTTCCGGAAGGGTCGCGGCGGCGCGCGACACCCGGGCCGTTGCCTGCGCCGAAGTCTGCGCACGGATGCTTCCCGCAGCGAAGTTCAGCGCCACGTTGCCGATCCGCTTGGCGACGACTCGATCGCCCGCCTGCACGACCACGTCGAAGTACGGAAGCAGGACCTGGCGCGCTTCAGCCGGGTTGCGACGAGTTGCGACGACGTCGAACGTGACGGTCGAGATGATCTCGCTGCCGCTGTCCTGGCAATTGTCGCGAACGTTGGTCAGCGCCGCTTCCACGTCGATCGCCGCGGAGTCCGTGCTGCCCGCCGGGTCGAACAATGTGATGTCGCCGGTTGCCGCCGGGATGGCCACCTGCGGGCAGGCGCTCCGAACCGTGTAGATTCCGCCCTCCTCGATGTTGCCTTTCCGGGTGCAGCCGGCGAGCAGGACGAGGACCATCATGGAGGCGAGACGAAGCTTCACTGGCGTTTTCCTTGGGCGGTCGCTGGGACGGGCCGCTGTCATAGGAACCGCCTTTCATTGCTGCAAGCGAGGCCTTACATCGCCGCGCGATGACCGCCCGTCCCCAACTGAAGGTGCTGATCGCCGCTCCCCGCGGCTTTTGCGCGGGCGTGGACAGGGCGATCCAGATCGTCGAGCTCGCTCTCGGGCGCTTCGGGGCGCCCGTCTATGTGCGCCACGAGATCGTCCATAACCGCTTCGTCGTCGACCGCCTGAAGAAGATGGGCGCCGTCTTCGTCGACGAGCTCGACGAAGTGCCCGACGACCGGCCGGTGGTCTTCTCGGCTCACGGCGTCCCGAAGTCGGTCCCCGCGAACGCCCGCGACCGCGGCCTCGCCTATGTCGACGCCACCTGCCCGCTCGTGTCCAAGGTCCACCGCCAGGCGGAGCGCTTGATTCAAGAGGGGCTGCACATCCTCTTCATCGGCCATTCGGGTCACCCGGAGGTCATCGGCACCTTCGGCCAGGTTCCGGAAGGCTCGATCACGCTCATCGAAACCGTGGAGGATGCCCGGTCGGTCGACGTGGGCGATCCGGGCAAGCTGGCCTTCCTGACCCAGACGACCCTCTCCGTGGACGATACGGCGGCCATCGTCGAAGCGCTCAAGGCCCGCTTCCCGAACATTCGGTCGCCGCGAAGCGAGGACATTTGCTACGCCACGTCGAACCGCCAGTCGGCGGTGAAGGCGATTGCCGCCGAATGCGACCGGATGCTGGTCATCGGCGCTCCGAACAGCAGCAATTCGCTGCGCCTTGCCGAGGTTGCGGAACGGCTGAACGTCCCCGCCCGGCTGATCGAGCGAGCGTCGAACATCGACTGGGACTGGCTCGGCCAGCCGAAAACCGTCGGGGTCACAGCGGGGGCCTCCGCTCCGGAGCTTCTCGTCCGAGAGGTCATCGACGCTCTTCGCGAGCGGTTCGACGTGACCGAGGAAATCGCCGACCACACGCCCGAGCGAATGGTCTTCAAGCTCCCGCGCGAACTCATTTCCTCCCCTGCTTTCGCAGGGGAGGGGGACCGTACATAGTGCGGTGGAGGGGCCCCACCGTCACGGCTTCGCCGCGCCACCTCCCCTGCCAATGCAGGGGAGGAGAGTGAGTCTTCCAGAGGTCGAGATCTTCACCGACGGCGCCTGCCGGGGGAATCCGGGACCCGGCGGCTGGGCGGCGCTGCTTCGGACTGGTGACAAGGAGCGCGAGATCAGCGGCGGCGAACCGCTCACCACGAACAACCGGATGGAGCTCCGTGCCGCGATCGAAGGGCTGAACGCGCTAAAGAAGCCCTGCCGAGTCGAGCTCCACACCGACAGCAATTACGTGCGCGACGGGATCACCAAGTGGATCCACGGTTGGAAGCGCAACGGCTGGCGAACGGCCGACAGGAAGCCGGTGAAGAACGCCGAGCTATGGGAGTCGCTGCTCGAAGCTGCGGCGCGTCACCAGGTCAGGTGGCACTGGGTGAAGGGGCACAGCGGCCACCCGGAAAACGACCGGGTCGACGCATTGGCCTGTGCCGAGGCCGACAGGCAACGAAGCTAGCGGAATCGCGCCGGAGAGAAGGGCGCGGGGTCGATCTTCGCGACCATCGCGTCAGGCTCGCCATCGACCAGGATCGCCGCAGCCATTTTCGCCGCCGCCGGAGCGGTCTGGATTCCAAAGCCGCCCTGCCCCACGCACCAGAAGAAGCCCGGAGCGCCCGGATCGAACCCGTAAACGGGCACTCGGTCCGGAGCGAAGCTCCTTAGCCCCGCCCATCTCCGCTCGACGGCTTCGATCGGCCAGTCGACGACATGCTCGAATCGGTCGATGGCGATCGCGACGTCGATTTCCTCCGGCGCCGCATCGCATGGATCACTGTCGATCTCGTCGTGCGGGCTTAGCCAAATCGTGCGGTCGCCCTCGCCCTTGAAGTAGAAGCTGCCGGCTGCATCGTCGACGAGCGGCAGGTCGCGAAGCCCGCTTTGCCCGACTCGGAGTTGGACCATCGTCCGGCGCTTCGGCTCGACTCCAATGGGCTCGACCCCGCACGCTCTCGCGACCGGGTCGGCCCAGGCGCCGGCCGAATTCACCAGGGTGGAAGCCGTCAACTCGCTCCCGTCCTGAAGGGTGACGTGCCAGCGCCCGTCGCGCCGCTCTGCCGACGCAAGCGCCGAATCGGTCCGCACGTCTCCGCCTGACCTCCGGAACTGGCGCAGATAGGCGGAGTGGAGGCCGGCGACGTCGATGTCGGCGCATCCCGGCTCGAGCAATCCGCGCCGCCACTCCGGCCGGATTCCCGGCACGATCCGCTCGAGCTCGTCGCGTTCGACGACTCGGCTTTCGATTCCCGCCGGAAGCTCCGGCAAATCGTCGCGGGTGATGTGGAGGTCCCCGCGGACCCGAAGGAAGCCATGCTCCGAAAACTCGGTCGGCGGCGCGTCGAGGAAGGGCCGCGACGCGGTGCTGAGCTGGGCCACGACGGGGCCGCCATAGCTTTCCAGCCAGAACGCCGCCGAGCGTCCGGTCGAGTGGAATCCGCACTGGCTTTCCGCCTCGATCAGAACCACCGTGCGATTCGTGGCGATCTCTGCGCCAAGGCTCGCGCCGCCGATTCCGCCGCCCACGATCAGGATGTCATAGTCATTCACAGCGCGCGCTGGTTACGGTTTTGAAAGCCGCGCCGTCTAGTTCGGCGTCATGATGAATCTCGGATTCACCGAAGTGCTGCTCGTCGCGCTCGCGCTGATCCTCGTGGTCGCGGCGATCATCGACGTTCGCACCTACACGATTTCGAATCGGCTGAATCTCGCCGTCGCGCTGCTCGCGCCCCTCTACTGGTGGTCGGCAGCGATCCCGCTGTGGCCGGATGCCGCACTCCATGTCGCGGTGGCCGCCGGCGTCTTCGCCCTGCTCGCGATCGCCTTCTATATCGGCATGATGGGCGGCGGCGACGTGAAGCTCGCCGCGGCGCTCGCGCTTTGGTTTTCGCCGGAATCGACCGTCCGTTTCCTCGTATTCATGTCGATCGCGGGCGGCCTCGTCACTTTCGCCGTGATGGGGGTTCACCGGCTTCGCTCCCGAGAGGGAAAGCCACAGGTTCCGTACGGCGTGGCGATCGCGATCGGCGCGCTCGTCATTCTCGCCCAACGGTTTCTTAACCAATTTGCCTGATGTCTGTCGTCATTCAAGGGGGCCCGCAGGGGAGGCGTTTTCGCCATGGACTTTAAGAAGATCGTGCTTCTCGTCGGAGCGCTCATGGTCGCGGCCGTTACCGCCATCATGGCAAAGAACATGTTCGCCGGTGCAGGCGCCCAGCAGGCTGCCGCGGCGCCCGCGGTACCGCAAGGTCCCAAGGTGCTCGTCGCCAAGAAACCGCTTCCGGTCGGAACGATTATCGACGCGTCGATGGTCGGCTTCGATTCGTGGCCGAAGGATTCGGTGCAGCCGACCTTCTATCAGCAGGGTGCACCCGACGCCGATCCGGCGAAGCTTCTCGGCACCGTCGTCCGCTATCCGGTCACGGCCGGCCAGCCGGTGACCCGGGGCGCTCTCGTTGGACCCGAGGACCGCGGCTTCCTTGCCGCTGCGCTCGGCCCGGGAATGCGCGCGATCACCGTCCCGGTAAGCGCTTCCCAGGGTCTTGCCGGCTTCGTCTTCCCGGGCGACCGCGTCGATCTCGTCCTCACCCAGGCGGTGCAGGGCGGCGGCGACGGCGAGCCGCTGAGGGTTTCCGAAACGATCGTCCGCAACGTCCGGGTGCTCGCAACCGACCAGCGCTTCACCGACAAGGATGAGGACGGCAAGCCGATCATCAAGACGGCGTCGAACGTCACCCTGGAAGTGACCCCGCGCATTTCCGAGAAGATCGCGGTCGCGCAGAGCATGGGCACGTTGTCGCTCTCGCTCCGTTCGATCGCCGACCAGACCTCGGAGCTAGAGCGTGCGGTTGCCTCGGGCGACATCAAGGTCCCTGAGGGAACCAATGCGGTCGACGAGCGCAGGCTGCTGACGGCCTTCGCCAATCGTCCGACCGACAACAACACGACCTATACCACGGGTGGTGACGTGTCGCGCTTCCAGCGCCGCACGGTCCCGGCTGCGCCTGCAGCGGCTGCTTCGACGGGCTCGGGCGCTGCTGCCCCGGCCGGCGTTCCGAGCGGTCCGACGGTGCGGGTTGCCCGTGGCAATGAAATCACCCTCGTTCCGGTGGGAGCTCGCTAATGACCAGCCGTAACTTCATTCATCGCGCCCGGCTCGGGACCGCGATTGCTATCGCGATCGCTGTCCCGGCGGCCCTGGCGCCAGTCACTCCGGCGCTGGCCGAGAGCGGCTCGACCTACAAGCCGACCCGGCAGATCCTTCTGTCGACCGGCGAAGGCCAGATGATCACCGTCGGCAAGAAGGTGGTCAGCGTCTGGACTTCGAACCCGAAGGTCGCCGACGTCTATGTGAACTCGCCGACACAGATCAACGTGTTCGGCAAGGACGGCGGCGAAGCGACGGTCATCGCGACGGCGGCAGACGGTTCGGTCGTCTATGGCGCCAACGTCCGGGTCAGCCAGAACATCAGCAACGTCAACGAGATCATGCGTGCGGCGATGCCCGGCACGAACATCACGGTGACTCCGATCGGCCAGGTCGCCGTCATCAACGGCACGGTCAGTTCGCCGGAAGAGGCGGCCCAGGCGCAGGCCATCGTCACCTCCCTGCTCAACCCGGGCAAGAAGGCGGACGAGCCGCTCGACATCATGCCGATCAACCGGCTTCGGACGGCAACGCCGCTCCAGGTCACGCTGAAGGTGAAGATTGCCGAGGTCAGCCGCGACCTGCTGAGGCAGATCGGCGTCAACCTCCTCACCCAGGACCTGACCAGCGGCTTCAAGTTCGGGATCGCCCAGGGCGGCGGGATCCACATTGCGGATCCCACGGTCGATGGCGACGTCACCTCGGTCATCCGCAGCCCGATCGGCTCGACCCTGACCGCCGGCGGCAAGCTGTTCGGCCTCGACATCCTGAGCTCGCTCGATCTTGCCGAGACCGACGGTCTGGTCACGACTCTCGCCGAGCCGAACCTGACTGCCCTGTCGGGCGAAACCGCAAGCTTCCTCGCGGGCGGCGAGTTCCCGATCCCGGTGTCGCAGTCGCTCGGCGCGGTGTCGATCGAATATAAGCAATACGGCGTCAGCCTCGCCTTCACTCCGATCGTCCTTGCCGACGGCCGCATCTCGATGCGCGTTCGTCCCGAGGTCAGCGAGCTGTCGGATGCCGGCTCGATCCGCCTGAACGGCTTCGACGTGCCGGCGCTGACGACACGCCGTGCCGAGACGACGGTCGAGCTCGGCTCGGGCCAGAGCTTCATGCTCGCCGGCCTTCTGCGCAACTCGAACACCAACAGCCTCGACAAGGCGCCGTTCCTCGGTGACCTGCCGATCCTGGGTGCGCTCTTCCGGTCGACGAAGTTCCGCCGACAGGAGACCGAGCTGGTGATCATCGTCACTCCGTACCTGGTCCGGCCGGTCAGCGGGCGGCTTGCCCTTCCGACCGACGGATACCGGGCGCCGAACGTCGGGCAGGAAGTGCTGATGGGGCAGACCTATACGGGCCAAAGCGGTCCGCCGCCCGCTCCGGCAACGCCGGTTCCGGCGATCGGTGGATCGACTGCCGCGACGACTGCGGCACCCGGGTTCAAGCTGTGACCTCGGCGATTGGAAAGGATAGTCTCATGGCCAAGAAACTGATCGCCGTCGTTCTCGCTTCCGCCGCCGCCGCCTGCTCGACCCCGAGCATGAACCCGGCCGCCCGCGGAGTGAGCTCGGTCAACGAGCCGGTTCTGAACCGGTCGACCTTCATGGTGGATCTCGCCGCTCCAGGCGGCGTGCTTCCTCCGTCGGAAGCCGCGCGGCTCGACGCCTGGTTCCGCAGCCTCGGCCTCGGCTACGGCGACTCCATCTACGTGGACGGCGCCTATTCCGAGACCGCTCGCCAACAGGTGGCCGCCGTCGCCGGCGCCTATGGCATGATGGTCCTTCCGGCAGCGCCGGTGACCGCGGGCGCAGTTCCGGCCGGATCGGTACGGGTCGTGGTCAGCCGCACCCGTGCGGAAGTCCCCGGCTGCCCGAACTGGAGCGTTCCGTCCCAGCCGAATTTCGCGAACAACAGCATGTCGAACTTCGGCTGCGGAGTGAACTCGGACCTGGCGGCGATGGTCGCCAATCCGGATGACCTGATCCACGGCCGCGAGAGCGCCGCGGCAGTCGATGCAGCGACCGCCGCCAAGGCTGTCGAATTCTATCGCCTCTCTCCGCCGACCGGCAAGGAAGGCCTGCAGGACATCAGCACGAAGAAGGATAAGCAGTAATGAACGCTCCGTTCCAGGCACGCGCCGGACTGCGCGACCCGTTCACCGCCTTCGTCTGCGACGATGCGACCGCCGACATGCTTCGGCCGGTTGCGGTCGAGCACGGCTGGAGTCCCGAGAAGGTGAACAAGGGCGGGCTTCGCAACGCCGTCCAGTCGCTCTCCGTCTCGGCAAGCCCGAACATCCTGTTCGTCGACCTGTCGGAATCGGCCGACCCGCTCAACGACATCAACGGCCTCGCCGAAGTTTGCGAGCCGGGGACGATCGTCATCGCGGCCGGCGCCGTCAACGATGTCCGTCTCTATCGCGACCTCGTCGCGAGCGGCATTCACGACTATCTCCTGAAGCCGTTCACGGTCGACCAGCTGCGCGACAGCTTCGCCCACGCGCAGATGATACTGTCGGGTCCGCGCGGCGAAGCGCAGGTCGACAAGCCGCACGTTATGACCGCGGTCATCGGCGTGCGCGGCGGAGTCGGGGCTTCGACCATGGCGACGTCGCTCGCGTGGATGCTTGGCGAGCGCTCGCACCGCTCGACCGCGCTTCTTGACCTTGACGTCCACTTCGGGACCGGCGCGCTCGCGCTCGATCTCGAACCGGGACGGGGCCTTACCGACGCGATCGAGAATCCGAGCCGCATCGACGGGCTGTTCATCGAGCGGGCGATGGTCCGCGCCAATGAGCGGCTGTCGGTCCTCTCGGCGGAAGCGCCTATCCACCAGCCGCTGATCACGGACGGAAGCGCCTTCTTCCATCTCCAGGAGGAAATGCGCAACGCGTTCGAATCGACGGTGATGGACCTTCCGCGGCAGATGCTGATCCAGCATCCGCACCTGGTCCACGACGCGCATGTCGCGGTCATCGTCGCCGAGCTGACGCTCGCGGCAACGCGCGACGCGATCCGGATCCTCGCCTGGCTGAAGTCCAACGCTCCGCAGACAAAGGTGATCGTCGTCGCCAACGGAGTTCCGAGCGGCGGCGCGCTGGAAATCAACAAGAAGGATTTCGAGCAGTCGATCGAGCGGGCTGTGGACATCGTCTTCCCGTACGATTCGAAGCTTGCCGCGCAGTCGGCCAAGCTCGGCAAGCCGCTCGCCGAGATCGCGACCGGAAAGCTGACCGCGCCGTTCAACACCCTCGTGAACATGGTTCTCAGCCATGCCACCGAGGAAGGCGGAGCGGACGGCGACAAGACGTCCGGAGCTGCGAAGTCGCTGGTGGACAACCTCAAGTCGATGCTTCCCAAGCCGAAGGCGAAGGCAGCGTGAATGCTCGGCCGGCGCGGTCATCTCTCCCGCGTCAGGCACGGTAGGAATGGACGGTAGATGCTTCTCTATCTGATCCTCATCGGCGGCGGAGTGGGACTGATCCTGCTGCTGCTGAAGCTCGCCAGCGCTCCGTCGCCGGGCAAGTCGCTCAAGCGGCGGATGGACATGGTCAAGGAGCGTCACGCCGAAGGCGTCACTGCTGCTGCCCAAGCCCAGATCCGCAAGCTGATGGCGCGGCGCGGCGCGAGCCGGTTCGAAGGCTTCGCATCGACGATCATCCCGCGCCCCGCTTTGCTTCGCAAGCGGCTGGAGATGACGGGCAGGAACATCACGCTCGGCAAATATGCGATGGTTTCGCTTGGCCTGGTGATCGTGGTGCTGGCCGTCCTGATTGTCCGCGGAGCGCCCTTCATCCTGGGGCTGTTCGCCGGGCTGTTCGTCGGGATCGGATTTCCGCACTTTGTCGTCGGAAAGATGATCAATCGCCGGATCAACAAGTTCAACGTCAACTTCCCCGACGCGATCGAGCTGATGGTGCGCGGTCTTCGTTCCGGCCTCCCGATCAGCGAGACTCTGGGAGTCGTCGCCAACGAAATCCCCGGACCCGTCGGAGTCGAATTCCGCGCCGTGGCCGACAAGATGAAGATCGGCCGCACGATGGAGGTCGCGCTGCAGGAAACGGCGGACCGTCTCGGTACGCCCGAGTTCCAGTTCTTCGTGATCACTCTCGCGATCCAACGCGAGACCGGGGGCAACCTCGCCGAGACCCTGTCGAACCTCGCTGACGTGCTTCGCAAGCGCGCGCAGATGAAGCTCAAGATCCGCGCGATGAGCTCGGAGTCCAAGGCGTCCGCCTACATCGTCGGGTCGCTGCCGTTCGTGGTGTTCACGCTCGTGTGGCTGATCAACCCCAACTACATGGCCAATTTCTTCACCGACCAGCGCCTCACCGTCGCCGGCCTCGGCGGGCTCGTGTGGATGGGCATCGGCGGGTTCATCATGGCCAAGATGGTCAACTTCGAGATCTAGGGGCGAAAAAGGATGCCAGCAGCACACCCCACCCTACTCGGAGTCGACGTAATCTGGGTCGCGACTCTCCTCAGCGGAGTCGCGACGCTCGCCGTCATGATGGCGATTTACGCAGCGACGACAGTCAAGGACCCGATGGCCCGCCGCGTTCGCGCTCTCAACGAGCGCCGCGAGCAGCTCAAGGCCGGCATCGTCGCCTCGACGAACAAGCGCAAGAAGCTCGCGAACCGCAACCAGAATGCGGACCGGATCCGCGCGATCCTGAGCAAGTTCAAGATGCTCCAGGACGACCAGCTGCAGAAGACCCAGAAGCGGCTGATGCAGGCCGGCATCCGCAACAAGGACCTCGCCTTCTTCATCATCTTCGCCCGCTTCGTGCTTCCGGTCGTTCTCGGTATCGGCGCGATCGGCCTCATCTACCTGGTCAATTACTGGCCGGAATGGGGCGGCGTGCGCCGCTACGCGACGGTCGCGGGAATCCTCGTCGGAAGCTACAAGGCGCCCGACATCTGGCTTAAGAACAAGGTCACCAAGCGCAGCCACGCCATCCGCAAGGGCCTGCCGGACGCGCTCGACCTGCTCGTCATCTGCGCCGAAGCGGGCCTCACCGTCGACGCCGCGTTCGGGCGCGTGTCGAGGGAGCTCGGCAAGGCCTATCCGGAGCTCGGCGACGAGTTCGGCCTGACCGCGATCGAGCTCGGCTTCCTTAACGAACGCCGCCAGGCGTTCGAGAACCTCGCCTCGCGCGTCGATCTCGAAGCGGTCCGCGGAGTCGTCACGACGATGATCCAGACCGAGAAGTACGGTACTCCGCTGGCTTCGGCGCTTCGAGTCCTGTCGGCCGAGTTCCGCAACGAGCGCATGATGCGCGCGGAGGAAAAGGCGGCGCGGCTGCCGGCGATCATGACGGTCCCGCTGATCCTGTTCATACTGCCGACGCTGTTCGTGGTCATCCTTGGCCCGGCGGCCTGCTCGATCCACGACCAGCTACTGAACCGCTAGTAACGGCTTCGGAACGAAAGCGGCTGTTTTGCGCTGTAGTCCCGTTCACCTGAACGAGGACTCGGCAGATGGTAGCTTTCACATCCGACCAGTGGATTATCGTGGCGCTGGTATTCGTGCTCGGCCTCCTGGTCGGGGCTTTCCTGCTCGCCGGCAGCGGCCGCAAGTGGAAGCACCGCTATCGAGGCGAGGTGAGCCGGCGCGAAGAAATCGAGGAACGCCACCGCGACCGCGAGCGCGAATGGGACGAGCGTGAGAAGGAATGGCGCGAGCGGGATTCGCTGCGCGGCGCAGCGATCAGGGACCGCGATAGGGACGGTGACGGGGTTCCGGATTCTACCGAATACTGATCAGCCTTCGATGCGGCTGAAATCCGCCACCCGGTGAACTGCATCGCGAAGCTGCGCGAGCAGGTTCAGCCGCCGCGCCCGCTTCGCGGGTTCGGGGTCGTTAACGGTAACCTTGTCGAAGAAGGCGTCGACCGGCGCCCGTAGCGCCGCGAGCGCCTTCATCGCCCGTTCGAAGTCCTCCTCAGCGACGGCCTGCCCGGCGCGCGTCTCGGCAACATCGAGCGCTTCGTCGAGATCCGCTTCCTCCGGCAGCGGTTCATAGGACTGGGACCCCGCGGCGCGCCGCTCCTCCCACTTTTCCTTTTTCAGAATGTTCGCGGCCCGCTTGTAGCCTGCAAGCAGGTCCGCCCCCTCGTCGGTTCCGACAAAGGCCTGAAGCGCCTTCACGCGCGCGAGGAGGCGCACGAGGTCGTCTTCGTGTCCGAGCGCGAAAACCGCATCGATGAGGTCGTGGCGGATGCCTGCCTCCCGTTGCTGGACCTTCAGCCGATCCTCAAGAAAATCGAGGATGGCTTCCGAAATGCCGGTGGCCTCCTCAATGATCTGCCCGCGCTCGATTTTCGGCGTCCTCGACGCATCCCAGCGGACGACTACGCGATCGCCGTGGCGGTAGGTGAACGAGCCGACCTCGGCGGTAATCTCGTGGTCGTCATCGTCCCCGTCGAGCAGGTCGGGAAATGTGACGGTGTCGATCGCTCCGAACCTCGACAGGATAACGAGGACCGCCGCTTGCACTAGCACGTCGGACATCGGCAGGCGCAGGCCGTTGCGCGTAAGCATTTGCAGCAGGCCGAGCGCAGCGCGGCGAAGCGCAAAGGGATCGCGGGATCCGGTCGGCTTCTCGCCGATCGAGAAGAAGGCGGCCAGCGTATCGATTCGGTCGGCGACGTTGACCGCAAGCGTAACCGGATCGGTGGGGACTTCGTCGCCCTGCCCTGCCGGCCGGTAATGGTCGCGAAGTGCGTCGGCGACGGCTTGCGGCTGCCCCTGTGCGCTAGCAAGATAGCCACCTAGAGTGCCCTGCAATTCCGGGAATTCGCCGACGATCTGAGTCAGGAGATCGGCCTTGGCGAGCCTGGAAGCCAGGCGCACCTGCTCGGCGTCCGCCCGGATCAGGCCTTCCTTCACCAGCCACTGGGCGAGCTTCGCCACGCGCTCGACCTTGTCGGCGACGGTGCCGAGCTTTTCGTGGAACACGATTGCGGAGAGCTTTGCGGCATTGTGCTCAAGCGGCTCCTTTAGATCCTGCTCCCAGAAGAAGCGCGCGTCCGCCAGCCGCGCCGCGAGCACGCGCCGGTTGCCCTCTACGATCGCTTCGCCGCCGTCGTTCGCCTCGATATTGGCGACGCACACGAACGCGGGTGCCAGCCCGCGATCCTCGCCCGTGCACGCGAAATATTTCTGGTTCGTACGCATGGTGAGCACGATGACCTCGCGCGGGACGTCGAGGTAATCGGCGTCGAACTTGCCCAGCAGCGGTACGGGCCACGACGTCAGGCCCGCATTCTCGACGACCAGCCCCTCGTCCTCGACAAGCGTGAAACCGCCCGCTTTCGCAGCTTCCGCAGCGCCTTCGCGGATGATCCGCTCCCGCTCCTCATGGTCGACGATGACGTGGCAGGCGCGGAGCTTTTCGGCATAGTCTCCAGGGCCGCCGATGGTGATCGGCCCCGGATGGTGGAAGCGATGGCCGAGCGTCGTTGCTCCGGACTCGATGCCGCCGATGCGGACCGGAACGATGTCCTCGCCAAGCATGGCGACGATGCCGTGAAGCGGCCGCACCCAGCGCAGGGATTCCGTGCTTGCCGACGCCTCGCCCCAACGCATCGACTTGGGCCAGGGGAAATCGGCGACGATCCGCTCGATCATCGGCCCGAGAAGTTCGCGCGTCGGTTGGCCGGGCGTTTCGATGGTCGCGAAGAACACGCCGTCACGGTCGTCCAGTTGGTGCTGCTTAAGCCCGGTCTTGCGAAGGAAGCCCTCCAACGCTTGCGGCGGCGCCGACGTTCGCGGCCCCTTCAGCTCCTCGCGCCTGGCTTCGGTCTCGACCGGCAGCGAGCGTGCGATCGCCGCCAGCCGCCGCGGAGTCGACCAGACGTCGATGCCTTCGCTCGAAAGCCCAGCTTTCTCCAGCTCCTCCGCGAACAGGCGCGCCAAGTCGTTGCGAGCCGCGGCCTGCATCCGCGCCGGGATCTCCTCGCAACGAAGCTCAAGCAGGAAGTCCGCGGTCACGCGGCCCACCCGTTGGCGTCCATCCACGCGGCGCAAGCGCCCTTCGCGAGGTCGCGGACTCGGCCGATATAGGCCTGCCGCTCGGCGACCGAGATCACTCCGCGCGCCTGAAGCGTGTTGAATATGTGGCTCGCCTTGATCGCTTGCTCATAGGCGGGAATTGGCAGCTTCGCGCCGAGGGCATTCTCGCACTCCGCGGCCGCCTTCCTGAACTGATCGAACAGGATTTCCGTGTCGGCGACCTCGAAATTCCATGTCGATAGCTCGCGCTCGTTCTCCAGGAACACGTCGCCGTATTTTACCCCGGCGCCGTTGAAATCGAGGTCGAAGACATTGTCGACCCCCTGGATGTACATGGCCAGCCGCTCGAGCCCGTAGGTGAGCTCGCCCGACACCGGCTTGCAGTCGAAGCCGCCGACCTGCTGGAAATAGGTGAACTGCGTCACCTCCATCCCGTCGCACCAGACTTCCCAGCCCAGCCCCCAGGCTCCGAGCGTCGGGCTTTCCCAATCGTCCTCGACGAAGCGAATATCGTGTTTGAGCGGGTCGATGCCGATCTCGGTCAGGCTTCCGAGATAGAGGTCCTGAATGTCAGGCGGGCTCGGCTTCAGGATCACCTGATACTGGTAATAATGGCCGAGCCGGTTCGGGTTTTCGCCGTAGCGGCCGTCGGTCGGTCGTCGGCAAGGCTGCACAAACGCCGCTTTCCACGGGTCCGGCCCGAGCGCCCTCAGCACCGTCGCGGGATGAAACGTCCCCGCCCCCATTTCCAGGTCGTAGGGCTGGACGAGCACGCAACCCTGCGCACCCCAATAGCGGTGAAGCGTCAAAATCAGGTCCTGGAAACTCAGTGACACTTGTCGCCCCGTCGCAAGCTTTCGCGGGGCTTTGGCGTAAGTGGCGCGCGGAGGCAATGTGGGGCATTGCCGAGCACGCCACTCGGCGCGGAGGCAATGTGGGGCATTGCCGAGCACGCCACTCGGCGCGGAGGCAATGTGGGGCATTGCCGAGCCCGCCACTCGGCGCGGAGGCAACGCGGGTCATTGCCGAGCACGGCGCTCATTGCCGCTATTGGACGTCGACGGTCCGCCTTCCTACATCAACCGTTCAACTTCTCCCGGCAAAAGGCGGCACATGCTCTTCAAATTCCTCAAGCGCGCAGTCGCTGTCGCCGGAATCGCAAGCGCGGCATGTGCTGCGCCGCAGCAATCCGCCGCTCCGACGGCGCGACCGGCGCTGTGGGAGGTTTCCGACCCCGACACGACGATCTACCTATTCGGGACCATCCACCTCCTGCCTGAGAATTATCCGTGGCGGACGCCGGCCATCGACAAGGCGATCGCCAAGTCGGACTCGCTGGTGGTGGAAACCATCGTCGACCAGCAGAACCCGAAGGATCTGATCGCGGCGCTGACCAGGCTCGGCTATTCGTACGGGCTTCCACCGATCGCCGATCGTGTTCCGCCCGCGAAACGCGCCCTGCTCGAAACGGCAATCGCCAAGTCGGGCCTGCCCCGACCGATTTTCGACCGGATGGAGACGTGGGCTGCAGCGTTCACGCTTCTCGGGATCCAGTACAAAAGCCTCGGGCTGGAAGGCGAGCACGGCGTCGAGCAGACCCTTCGCGACACCTTCGGGGCGCAGGGCAAGGGCGTCGGCCAGCTCGAAACCAACGCGGAGCAGCTCGGCTTCTTCGACACGCTGCCGGAAGATGCCCAGCGGGCGCTGCTCGAGGGATCGATCGATGCTCCCCAGTCGATGCACGCGGATTTCTCCGAGATGCTGAACGGCTGGGCGAGAGGCGACGTCGAGGCCATCGCGCAGACCTTCAACCGCGATCTCGCGGGTTCGCCGGCTTTGCGCGCGGCGCTTCTCGAGCGGCGCAACGCCAACTGGAGCAACTGGATCGAACGCCGGCTGGCGCAGCCGGGGACAATCATGATCGCGGTCGGCGCGGGCCATCTCGCCGGATCGGATTCGGTGCAGTCGCTGCTCAAGCACGACGGCTATCGGATCAAGCGCATCCAATAAGGACCGCTCGACCGCTATAATATTGCAGTTTGACGAGAAAAATTAACTTTGCGCTATTTTTGCTAGACATTTCTTAACGCCTCGGTGACCATAGTCGTCGGCGGTATCGGGCGGGGGGCCACGAACCACCGGTTGAAAGGGGTGCGGTGATCCGCGCCTGCGATGCACGCATCGCTAAAAGCGGTCACAGCCCAGTCAGCCGGCAGGCGTCTCGCTCCGATAGGATCGGAGGCGGAGCATGGCTATTCTTCCACTTCTACTCGGCGGCTCTATCGCGGCGGCGTCGCTTCCGCCGTCCGTGCCCGCGACCGCCGCCGCTCCCCGTCATCCAGCGCTCTGGGTCGTCAACGACGATGACACGATCATCTATCTCTTCGGGACGTTCCACGCGCTCGACGGCCGATCCAGCTGGTTCGAGCAGGCCGTGGCCACGGCTTTCTTTGCCTCTGACGAGCTGATGCTCGAGACCCTTGTGCCGAAGCCCGGAGCGCCTCTTCCGACCGGCTTCGGTACGCAGCGCTCATCGCAGGCACCGGCGCCGGGCGCGTCCGTCGCCCAGCTTGCGCCTTCCGCCTCCTACCTCGCGACCACGAAGGTGGTGATGAACGCAGGCCGCTCGCAGGGACTGTCGACGGACAACGGCGCTGACGCGGTACTTCGCGAAGTCGCCGACGAATATGGAAAGCCGGTCGGCGGCCTGGAAAGCTTCCAGTACCAGCTTCGAATGTTCAATTCGCTTCCTTCCGCCGGAGCGCAGCCGCCGCAGGACGCGAAAGCCGTCGGAGCGCTTGCCGACATGCTATCCAGCCTGGAAGCGGCCTGGAGCCGAGGGGACATCGAAAATACCTTCTCGCCGCTGCTGGTGCAGATGCAGGCGCAATCGCCCCAGACCTACAAGATCATGTTCGAACAGCGGAACGCGCGCTGGGCGCAGTGGATCGCGAACCGCCTGAAGACCCCCGGGACCGTGTTCGTCGCGGTCGGCGCCGGACACCTTAGCGGACCCGACAGCGTGCAGAAGCAGCTGGCCTCGATTGGGGTGAAGTCGGCCCGAATAAATTAGCCGTCATTGCGAGGCCGCGACATCGGCCGCGGCAGTCCGGAAAGCCGCTGGATCGCTTAGCTCGGCTCGCAATGACAATTTGCCTTTTTCAGTCTTCTGCACTAGTGCCCGCGCCTCCCCGGCCATGGTCATCCCTGGAGGCGTGGCGGGCAAATCTATGGAGAAACGCGAATGAGCGAACAGCTGACGCTGCCCGCTGAAGCGCGCGAACGGGCTGGCAAGGGAGCCTCCCGTGCATTGCGTCGCGAAGGACGGGTACCCGCCGTAATCTACGGCGAGAAGAAAGAGCCGTTGTCGGTCCACGTCGAGGAGAAGCTCCTCACGAAGATGATGTCGAACGGCCACTTCATGAATTCGGTCGTGATGGTCGAGGTCGGCGGCAAGCCGAACCGCACGCTTCCCAAGGACGTGCAGTTCCACCCGGTCACGAGCCGGCCAATCCACGTGGATTTCGTCCGTATCGGCGAACATGCGCAGGTGCACGTCAACGTGCCGGTGCGCTTCGTCGACGACGAGCAGGCCCCCGGCCTCAAGCGCGGCGGCGTCCTCAACGTCGTCCGACACGAGCTTGAGCTGGTCTGCGACGCCGCGAAGATTCCGGGCGAGATCACCATCTCGCTTGCCGGGCTCGATATCGGCGATGCCGTCCACATCTCGAGCGTCACCCTTCCCGAAGGGTCGAAGTCGGCGATCGAGGACCGCGACTTCACCGTCGCCACCGTTGTCGCACCGTCTGCGATGAAGGCCGAGGCGGAGGAAGAAGCCGCGGCCGCAGCCGCAGCCGACGAGGTTCCGACCCTTGAGGAAGGCGAGGAACCCGAAGGCGAAGGCCAAGCCGAGGGCGGCGAGGAGGCCTAAAACCTCCCCTCCCGCTTGCGGGAGGGGACGGGGGTGGGCATGTCCATCGCCATGCGAAGGCAACAGGCCCACCCCTCCGCTGCTTCGCAGCTCCTCCCCTCCCGTGAACGGGAGGGGAATTGATGCAAATCTGGGCGGGGCTTGGAAATCCGGGTGGGAGCTACGCGCTCCAGCGCCACAACGTCGGCTTCATGGCGGTGGATGCCATCGCCGAGGTGCACGATTTCTCGCCCTGGACTAAGAAGTTTCGCGGCCTCGTCGCCGAGGGTCGCATCGGGCGCGACAAGGTGCTGCTGGTGAAGCCGCAGACCTTCATGAACGACAGCGGCGACGCCGTTCAAAAGGCTCTGCACTTCTACAAGCTCGATCTCGACGCCCTAACCGTCTTCCATGACGAGCTCGACCTCGCGCCGATGAAGGTGAAGGTGAAGGTCGGCGGCGGCACAGCCGGCCATAACGGCCTGCGCTCGATCGACGCTCACCTCGGCCCCGAATTCCGCCGAGTCCGGATCGGCATCGGCCATCCGGGGCCGGGACAGAAGCACAAGGTCACCCCGCACGTGCTCGGCAATTACGCGAAGCCGGAAATGGAGCCGTTAGCCGACCTCCTCGCCGCAATCGCCGACGAAGCGCAGTGGCTCTCCGACGGCGACGACGCCCGCTTCATGAGCGAAGTCGCGCTCAGGATGCAGCAGTCGGAGTAGAGGGCTCTTTCGCCTTCTCCGAATCGAGCGTCGCCAGCCGCTCCATCGCGGCCTTGTAAATTGCCTGGAATCGCGGATCGTCCCGAACGGGATCGAGGTCGGAGTCCATGTCGGCCCGACGGACGATCGAGCCAACCGACCTCGCAAACACATAATCGATGTGATCGAGCGCCGTTTGCCTATCGTCGGAGTAACCGATGAGGGTGCAGGCGAAATTGTAGCGCATGTTGAGATTGTCCGGGTCGATCAGCAGGCCGCGTTCGATCCATTCCTTTGCCCGAGGCACGTCGCCAAGCATGACCAGCGCGTTTGCGCCATTTCCGAACGCCGCGGCATTGCTTGGGTTCTGCTCGACGGCGCGCTGGGCCATTTCGAACATCCTGCCTGCAATCCGCCGCCCCGAATCCCAATCGCACAGCGCGCGATAGGCCATGGCAAGCATGTCGCACGAATGACGATCGTCTTCGGAGAGCTCGATGCACCGCTCGTAGTGCGGGATCGCCTCACGATATTTGCGCTGCCAGATGTAGGTCGCGGCAGCCTCGTTCCGCACCTCCCAGAGGTCCGGGGCGAGCCGGAGCGCAATTTCGACCTTGCGCTCCGCTTCTTCGAAGTCGCGCGCCGCGGCAGCAGCCCGGGCTTCGACACAATAAGGCTCGGGCAGGCTGTCATCGAGCTCCATTGCCCGCTTTGCCGCGGTCACTCCATTGTCGCTGCCCTTGTTGTACCCGTAGAACAGGGAAGCCAAAGCGAGCGCCTTCAACGCCCAGGCGCGGCCGTAACCCGGCTCGACGTCAATGATCCGGTCGCACATCCGGATAACCGTCTCTTCGCGGCGCACGTCTCCGTGAGTGCCCGATAGCCACGCCTGGCGAGCGATCAGGTAAAGGTCGTAGGCCTCGGCGTTGCTCGTCCCGCGATTTTCGATCGCGCTCTGTTCCTCCGGCAGCAGCTTGACCCTGAGAGCTTCGACGATCGCCTTCGAAATCTCGTCCTGGATCGCGAAGATGTCGGTGAGGTTCCGGTCGAACCGCTCCGCCCAGAGGTGGGCGCCTGTCTTGCCGTCGATCAGCTGCGCGGTGATCCGGACCCGGTCGCCGGCCTTCCTGACGCTTCCCTCGAGCACATGGCTGACCCCTAGCCTAGAGGCCACGTCCGGAACGTCGACCGACCGGCCCTTGAACTGGAACGCAGTGTTCCGGGCGATCACTTCCAAAGCCGAAACCTTGGAGAGGTCGGTCGTGATGTCTTCGCTTATGCCGTCGCTGAAATATTCCTGCTCGGCATCTCCGCTCATGTTCGCGAAGGGAAGCACGCAGACGGACATCCCCTTGTGACGCCGGTTCGAAGGTTCCGCCCGCGTCGTTTCGCCCACGAGCTCGACGACGCTTGCGCAGAGCTTGCGCCAGCCCTCGTGGTCGGTGCTGCCGCCCCAGTCCTTCAGGTCGGCACACTGGATCTGGTTGAAGGGCATTGGCGGAACGGTCCCGTCCACGCTCGTCTGGACCAACGTTCCCCTCTCGCGTGCCGCATCCGCTTCGGCTCTCACCCATTGCGATCGCGCTGCCTCGGCGGACCACAGGACGACGACCGCCTTCGCCGATTTCAGGCGCTCCTCGATAACGTCGGCGTAGCTTCTGTGCGCGGGAAGCTCGTCGTCGCGCCACACGCTGTACCCGCTGCTCCGAAGCGCCTCTTCAGCACGCTTCGCCTCCGCCTCGTTCGACCGGGCATAGGAAATGAACACGTCCGCCATTCGCATGCTCAGGACGCCGCGGACGAAGCGGAAGCGGCTTCGGCTTCCAGGATCCGGTGCGCTCGGT
>JBKPOU010000160.1:0-3445 GCA_046733255.1 Pseudomonadota bacterium | reverse complement strand
GAGTTGGGCTGACCGAGGCCGTCGACTGGATCATCGGGCTTGGCGCCCGCGTCGATGCGGAAAACCGGATGGGCGAAACGGCGCTGATCATTGCCGTACAGCAGCGGCAGGTGCCGATCGTGAAAGCGCTGATCAACGCCGGGGCAAATCCTGACAAGCCGGATGCAGCCCAGGGATATTCCGCGCGCGATTATGCGAAGCGCGACACTCGGACGCCCGAAATCCTTCGGATCATCGAAGCCGGCAAGAAGAAGCCCTAGCGGCCCTCGCCCAGAGTCGGATCGAGCTGCACCGACAGGCGCCGCGCTGCCCTTCGGGCGAAACGCAACAGCTCGGCCTTGCGGCGCGCCGGCGCGAGGGGCCGGTGGACTGCAGCGCGCGCCAGGACCGCGTCATAGCGGTCGGCGACGATGAGTCCCGCCTCGCCGGGCAGATATTCGTCGCCGTCCAGGATTGCCGCCAATTCCGGCGGAACCGCCCAGTAGAAATGATCGCAGAAATCCAGGTAATCGGCCCACTTGCAATCGCCGAGCAAGTCAGCCTTGGCGACCTTGATCTCCACGATGGTGAGATTGCCCTTGGAATCGATGCCCATCATGTCGGCGCGGCGACCGTTCGGCAGCGGCACCTCGCAGATCGCGAACAGCTCCTGACGGCAGAAAAGCCGCGTGACCCCTCGCGCCACTTCCGCGGCAACGGGCGGCGAGTCAGCGAAGCAAGGCTGGAGGATCGATTCGACGGCGGTGCTCACGCCCCAAGGCTAGAACATCGCGAGAACACAGGCAATCCGCGAGGCGGGATCTACCTGAAGAAGACGTGGTTCCCGATCGACGCGACCTGTTGCCTGTGCCAAGCCGGATGAACCCGGCGCGCGTGGAAGTAGAGGGCGCCCTCCGCGGCGGAATCCTTGAGGTCCTGGTCGACGATCCTGGCGATCGCTACCGCCGTCTTCCACTGGCGGCTCTCCTTGCGGATGTTCGGCCAGGAATGGCCGTGGACGAAGGAAAACTGTCCGCGCTGGAAAAGGACGCCGCAATAGGTGTCGGCGAAGCGGCCGCTTTCGGCGCGGTTCGCAATGACGTCCCCGACGGCAAGCTGGCCGGCAAGCGGTTCGCTCTTCGATTCGAAATAGATGCCGGCGGCAAGGCACTCGAGCTGGCGACTGCCCGGCTCGGAGCTGCTCAATTGCGCCACCAAAGTGGGAAGGTCGGCCTCGGGGTCGACCGCCGGCGTATCGGCCTGATCCTTTGCCTGCTGGTCACTCGCCAGCGGAATCGCAAGCTCGTCGGCCTTGCGCAGAAGCTCCTGAGCGATCTCGGGAGTGGTGACGGACGTTGCGACAGGGATGACCTGATCGCCGGTAGAACCGACCTCAGCAGGTGCAACCGAGCTGGCGCTCATCGCAGCGCAGATAAGCAGCGCCGAACGGAGACTACCGACCATATTGTACGCTTGTAATTGCGGTGAACCCCCAAGCCCCCGACCAGAGCGCCGAACAGTCTGCGCAGTGGCCGCCGGGTGGTACCCCGTCTCGCGTGGTCCTTCCTGCCGGCTACCGGCGAGAAGTACCCCCCGCTCTCACTTTCGATAACGGAACGTTCCCCGCAGGTGCCGCCGCGGTCAAGTCGCCAAAGTCGTTTCAGCGATGAATCGTTCCGGCTGCGCGACGTCCAGTTCAATTAACCATGAATCGGGGTCGAAATCGGTTCGCCGACTCAGGAATTGGCCCAATTTATCGCCGGAATCGCCGGGTTCGGGGCCCGCTTTCGTCCAGCGATACACCCCGTCGAGCGTTAACGCCCGTTCAAGACAGGCCATATATTTTCCCTTGCTTCGAACGACGATCAGCAGCGCTCCGCGCTCTGCATCGCCCTTGTGCAGCACGGCTGCGAAATCGCCGGCCGCTTCGATCCGGCGGATCAGTCCCGTCGCCTCCACAGATGCGCTTAGCCCGCCGCTCATCGCGGGTCGCCCACGAAAAGGCTCAGGCTGCGTCGCGTTCGTCCGCTCCCATGATCACTGCCGCGAGCGCATCGCGGCTTCGTGCCCCGCGCATCTTCTCGAGCGTCGGTCCATGGCGGATGACTCGGCTGATCGCAGCGAGCGCCTTCAGATGCTCGGCGCCGGCATCCGGCGGCGAAAGCAAAAGGAAAACAAGGTCAACTGGCTGACGGTCGACGGCCTTGTAGCCGACCGGTTCCGACAGGCGGACGAACAGGCAATAGACCTTCGCCAGATCCTCGACCTTGCCGTGCGGGATCGCGACTCCCTGGCCGAATCCCGTCGAGCCGAGCTTCTCGCGTTCGGTGATCGTCGCCAGAATATCCGCCGCCGGAATTCCGAGACGGCCGGCGGCGAGATTCGCGAGCTGGTTGAGCAAGGAGCGCTTGTTCCCGGCCGACAGCCCGGGCTTGATCGCGTCGAAATCGAGGAATTCGGTCAAATGCATGTCGCGAAACTTCTGGCAGACGGACGCCGCCCCGTCGCGGCTGTTGTTAAGTCAGGCTTGGCAGATCAGCTCTCATTCGGCTCGACCCAGCCGATATTCCCGTCCTCGCGCCGATAGACCATGTTGAGCTCGCCCGTGTTGGAATTCCTGAACATGAGCGCGGTCGTGTTCCTGAGGTCCAACAGCATCACCGCATCGGCGACATTCACCTGAGGGATATCGAGCTTCGTCTCGGCGACGATCGTCGGATTATCCGGCGCATGGTCCTGTTCCGCAGTGGAAGCGAACACCCGATAGGCGGCGTTCGCCTCGAGCATTGGAGCGACGTCGGGGCCGGGCTTATGCTCCTTCAGCCGCTTCGTGTAGCGGCGAAGCTGCTTTTCGATCTTGTCGGCCGCGCACTCGAACGCGACCTGCGCGGTCGGCGCCCGGTGCGACGCCTTGAGGACCACGCCTTGAGCGACCGGAGCGACGATGTCGCAGGTAAAGTCCTCGTACGGGCCCTTGCCGAACGTGACGTCGGCGCCGACGGCCCGCGAATAATATTTCTCGGTGATCTCCTCGATCCGCTGGATCGCATGTTCCTTGATGGATTCGCCGGTTTCGACCTGATGGTCCGCGACACGAACATCCACTGGCGAGGCTCCTTTCCTGGCTTGGCCGCCGCTTAGGGCGGCGCGCGACGCCGCGTCAACTCGCGGCGCTGAAGCGTGCCCACAGCGGGTTGACCAGTCTCGAGATAAACGCCCGATGGCGCTCAAGCTCCTCAACTGCCGCTGAATGCGGCCGGGCCGGGCGTGGCTCCCTGGCCTTCACGTCACCGGCAATGTCGGCGATCTCGATGATCGCTGTCTCTTCCGCGAGGCCAAGCCCGATCTGGCGTCCGCCCGTCAGCTCGACATAGACCTGGGCGAGCAATTGCGCGTCCAGCAGAGCGCCGTGCTTCACCCGGCGGCTCCGGTCGACCCCAAACCGCGTGCACAAGGCATCGAGGCT
>JBKPOU010000159.1:0-28936 GCA_046733255.1 Pseudomonadota bacterium | reverse complement strand
TGAAGAAGTTTATCCAGTACAGGAAACTGGCGGCCCCGATCGCCGCGCTCGCGATACTTGCGGGCTGCACGACCGCGACGCCATATCAGCCCTTGGGAGCAACCAATGTTCGCGGCGGCTATGTCGACCAGCCGCTCGACCAGACCCATTGGCGGCTGAGCTTTTACGGCAACAGCCTGACGTCGCGTCAGCAGGTCGAAAATTATCTGCTATTCCGGGCCGCGGAGCTAACCCTCCAGCAGGGCTTCAACTGCTTCGCGATCGTCAATCACGGCACCGACCGCCAGACGACCGTGCAAGTGAACCCCTACGGCCCCTACGGTGGCGGCTTTTATCCGGGCTGGTCGCCCTACTGGTCCATGCATGGACCCTGGGGCTGGCACTATTACGATCCGTGGTACGGAGGCGGTTTCTATCCGGGCTCCTACGACATCGACACGATCGACCGGTACCAGGCAATGGCCGATATCGCGCTGCTGCGAGGGCAGTGCCCGGCCGCGCCCGGCACGTTCAACGCGGCGGAAGTCGCACAGAACCTGCAGCCGCACATCGTCTATCCAAGGACGCGCTGACGCGGCGGTCGAGCGCTAGAACTTCGACCCGCGGCGCAGTTCGCCCGACGAGGGCGGGTGCGCCGTGGTCGAATCCGGTTCACGCGCCTGGTCTGACATGTCGAGGAAGGATTCGACGGTCTCCGCGCTGACCGCCCGGCCGTAGAGCCAGCCTTGCGCTTCCGAACAGCCGAGCGAGCTCAGCTCCATTCGGATTTGCTCGGACTCGACGCCCTCCGCGGTCAGCGGGACGTTCAGCTTGTGTCCGAGAGTCGCGATGGCATCGACGATCGCGGCGGTTCGGTCGCTCTTCACGAAGCGCGTAATGAAGGTCCGGTCGATCTTGATGCGGTCCACGGGAAGCGTGTCGAGCTGGGCCAGCGAGGCATAGCCGGTCCCGAAATCATCGAGCGAAATGCTGGCGCCGATGGCCTTCAGGCTGCGGATCGTCGTCAGCGCCTGCTCGCGGTCCTCGAGCAGCGCACCTTCCGTAATCTCGATTTCCAGCCTCCGCGCCGGGAAGCCCGTCATCGTCAGGATCTTCACGATTTCCTGGGCGAGCGCTGCGTCGCGGAACTGGACCGGCGAAACGTTGACCGCGATCTTGAGATGCGCCGGCCAATCTTTGGCTGCGCGCAGGGCCTGATCCATGATGCTCATCGTCAGCGGCCCGATGAGGCCTGTCGCTTCGGCGTGGGAAATGAAACTATCCGGCTCCAGCAGCCCGCGAGTCGGCGACCTCCAGCGGGCAAGCGCTTCGAAGCCGGCGAGCTTGCGGGTCGAAAGGTCGATGAGCGGCTGGAAGAAGGGGACGAACTCGCCCCTCTGGATCCCGCAGCGGATATCCTCGTCGAGCGAAAGCCGGCGCGACAGCTCCTGTTCGAGCTCCTCGTTGAACCAGGCAAAGCCGTTCCGTCCCGCCTTCTTCGCGGCATAGAGGGCAACGTCGCTGCGCCTCAGGATAGCAGCCTCGTCCAGGGTTACCCCGACGGTCGCGAGGCCAATCGACGCGCCGACATTCGCGCTCGACCCGCCGATGTCGATCGGTTCGGCGAGCTTCGCCAGGAGCGTCTCCGCAAGCTCCTCCGCCTTGGCGCTGCTCATTTCGGGAAGGAGCAAGGCAAATTCGTCTCCGCCGATGCGGGCGCAGCAGCATCCTTCGGGAGTCTCCCCAGTCAAAATGTCGGCCACGGCGACCAGAAGCCTGTCGCCGGCCGCATGTCCGTGGAGGTCGTTGACCCGCTTGAAATGGTCCATGTCGATCAGCAGCAGGACGCCGCCGCGCTTGGACTCGAGCGATTCTCCGAGCGCGTGCATGAACTCCCGGCGGTTGGCGAGTCCTGTGGCGTGGTCGATGTTGGCGTTGCGGCGCGCGGTCTGCTCCGCATTCTCCCACGCGTCGAGCGCTTCGCGAAGATCCTTCGAGCGGCGCCAGCCGAACAGGATGATGGCGACGTTGAGGAGCAACGCGACTTTCAGCGATTGAATGGAATCGGGAATGGGGACAGCCGCGAAGGCAACCGGAAGCACCTGGCTACCGAGCCCTACAAACATGAGGATAGCCGCCATCGTCGCGCAGGTCGTTATGAGGTAACTACCTGCCAGCCGCACAGCCTTGCTTTTGCGAGCCGCCACAAACCACCCGAGTCTATTGGTCCACGGGCGGGATTATCCCATTAACATATGAAAAGATTCCTACCGCCATGTCACTGAAGCGGCGGGTCAATATCCTTGCTTTAAAGCATTGATCAGGCGCGCGATCAGGCCTCTGCCCGGCTTGTTCTGGACCAGGTTTCCGAGCGCCATGTCGCGGATGTCGCCGCTCTTCGATGCGCCCAGGCAAGCGAGTCCGACGAGCGTGGAGAAGGCCGGGCCGCTGTGCGCGTCGGGAAGGCCGGCGAGCGTCCTCGGACGGCCGACCCGCACGGTTCGGCCAAGCACGCCCTGCATGTAATCGTCGATATTCTTGAGCTCGGCGCCGCCCCCCGTCAGCACGACCGGGCGGCCGACCGGGCCTCCGAAACCGAGGTCCTTTAGCGCTAGGTCGATCTGCGCCGTCAGCTCCTCGACCCGGTGGCGGATGACGGTCATCAGCTGGGCGCGCGTGATCCGGACCGGCTCCCCGCCCTCTTCCCCGCCGACATGGTTGGCGTCGATCAGCTCGTGATTGTCGCGCGGGCTGGTCATCGCCGAGCCGTAAAAGCATTTCAGCCGCTCGGCGTCGCGGCGGTTCACTCCGAAGGTCGCGGCAATGTCGTCGCTGATGTCCCTTGCCCCAAGCGGGATCGAGCGGAGCCCGACCAGGATTCCGCCGTAGTGAAGCGACACGTTCGTCACTCCCGCACCGAGTTCGACGAGGGCGACTCCAAGGTCCCGCTCCTCTTCGGACAGGCAGGCGAGTGCCGACGCGATGGGCGATGCGACGATCGCCTTCACGCCCAGGTGCGCAGCGCGGATGATGTAATCGACGTTGCGGAGCGGCGCGGGGTCGGCGGCGATGACGTGAATGTCGACGCCCAGCCGGTCGGCGTGCAGTCCGACGGGCTGCTGGACCTCCTGAGCGCCGTCGATCGTGTAGAGGGCGGGGTGAGCGTGAAGGACCATCTTCCCGTCGCGGTCGATCGCGTTGCGCCCCTGACTCAAGAGTTCCGTGATGTCCGACTGTTCGACCTGGTGTCCGCCGAGCTCGACCTCGACGTTGGCAAGCCCGCTCGTAAGCCCGCCCGCGCCGTAGCTCGCCCAAACGTCGTCGATCGTCACTCCCGACATCCGCTCGGCCAGCTCGACGGCCTCGCGAACCGCGAACTCGCTCTTCTCGATGTCCGTGACATAGCCGCGCCTCACGCCGCGGCTTTCGCGCTGGCCGGTGCCGAGGACCCGCAACCGGTCTTCGCCGTCCTTCGTCGCGATGAGAGCGCTCACCTTGGACGATCCGATGTCCAAAGCGGCGATCAGCGGCTGGTCGGTCGGCGCGGCCAAGGCGGTCAGCTCTGCGTCGTTTGCGAAGCCGAAGCCTCGCCTGGGGCCTGGGGCAGCCTTACGATCATCTTCCCGGGAAGGCGAAGATCGAACCGCAGGAGACCGCGGCCTAGCAATCCTGTCGACTTGTCGAGATCCGCGAACTTCGCGAGCGCCGACTTCGCCGCCTCCGCGCCTTCCGGCAGAGCGATGGTTTCGCCGGTCTGAAGGGCCAGATCCCAGCGCCGCCCGCCGACCCAGGTGGCCGAAACCAGCTGAGGCTTCAGGGTCGGAGCCGCGTCCATGAGCAGGTTCAGGCCGCGCTCGTGGAGGTTCGCTCCGGGCCCGATCAGGAGCGGGAGGTCGGGCATTTGCGTCACCGATACCCGGTCGATCACGACGCCATCGGCATCGATCAATGCCAGCCGGTCCCTATACTGCCACAGAGCTGCCGGCTGGCGCTCGACAATGTCGATCGTCAAAGTGTCGGGAAGCCGCCGCGACACCCTCGCATCCTTCACCCAGCCGTAGCCGAGCAAGCGCTGGCGGATCGCGTCCACATCCACGAGCGGCATCGCCATCGAACGCTGGTCGAGCGCCATCCGGTAAACCGGCGCGCTGTCCATGTGCTTGATTCCCACCACTTCCACGCGTTTCACGGTGAAACCTGCGCGGCCGATGGCTTCACCGACAGCGGTCATTGCGCGGGCTGGAAGGTCGAGCGCGACGAGAACGACGGCCGCGATCACTGCCAGGAAGAGGGCGAACGCGATCCGCGCCCAGCGGTTGGCGCGCGCCTGATCCATCGGAAGGCGCTTGACGATCTTCCTCGGGACGGCGACCCGAGACTTGCCTTTGCGTCCTTTCGGAACCCCTCCCCGCCTGACTCGCGCCGCCGTCACCCGAGCGCCTCCGCGATCAAAGTCTCGACGAGCTCCGCGTAGGTCGTGCCGCGCTGCTTCGCCTGCTCAGGCACCAGGCTCAGCGGTGTCATGCCGGGCTGGGTGTTCACCTCGAGGAGATAGATGCCCTCCTCGCCTTCGCTGTCGTCCCAGCGCAGGTCGGACCGCGACGCGCCGCGGCAGCAGAGCAGGCGATGCGCCTTCAATGCCATGTCCATCATCGAGCGAGCGATGGCGTCGGGGATTTCGGCGGGGCAGACGTGGACTGTGAGCCCGTCGGTGTACTTGGCGTCATAGTCGTAGAAGCCCGCGACGGGTTTCAGCTCGGTCACTCCGAGCGCCTCGTCGTTGACCACGGCGACCGTCAGCTCGCGCCCCTTCACGAACGGCTCGGCGAGCAGACGCTTGAAGTGGTGCCAGGGCCCTTCGACGTCGCGGCCGATCGGCGATCCGTAATTGCCGTCCTCGGTGACGATTGCCACGCCGACGGACGAGCCCTCGTTGACGGGTTTCACCACATAGGGCCGCGCCATCGGGTCTTCACGGAACAGGCTCTCGCTTTCGACAATGCGACCGGCCGGCATCCGGATCCCGTGGGGCATCAGCACCATCTTGGTCAGCTCCTTGTCGATCGCGATCACCGACGTTTCGAGCCCGCTGTGGGTGTATTTGAGGCCCATGAGGTCCATCATGCCCTGGACGCTCCCGTCCTCTCCGGGGGTGCCGTGAAGGGCGTTGAAGACTACGTCGGGCTTCAGCTCGGCGAGCCGCCTGGCGACGTCGCGGTCCATGTCGAGCTCGGTGACCTTGTTCCAGCCGCTGTCGCGAAGCGCCTGCGCGACCCCGCTCCCGCTCATCAGCGAGACTTCGCGCTCGGCAGACCAGCCGCCCATCAGCACGACAACGTGGAGATCGCGGTTCACTCGTAGCTCCCGATACGCTGGATTTCCCAGTCGAGCTGGATGTTGCACTTTTCCATCACCCGGCGGCGCACTTCCTCACCCAGATCCTCGATTTGCGCGCTCGTCGCGTTGCCTAGGTTCAGCAGGAAATTGCAATGCTTTTCCGAAACTTGCGCGTCGCCGATGCGCAATCCCCGGCAACCCGCCGAGTCGATCAGCGCCCACGCCTTGTGGCCCGGCGGATTCTTGAAGGTCGAGCCGCCCGTCCGGCTGCGCAGCGGCTGCGAAGCCTCCCGCTCCGCGGCGATGCGGTCCATCTCCGCTCCGATAGCCTGCGGATCGCCGGGCGTCCCCTGGAACACCGTCTCGACGACGACGGCGCCGGCCGGCACCTCGCTGTGGCGATAGGTGTAGCCGAGCTTCTCCAGCGGCCAGGTGTCGACGGTTCCGTCGCGAAGGACGACCCGCGCTTCGACCAGCACATCCCTGACCTCGCGCCCGTAGGCGCCGGCGTTCATGCGCACTGCGCCCCCGGCGGTACCCGGAATGCCGCGCAGGAACTCGAGCCCGGCGATCCCGGCATCGCGAGCCGCCGAGGCCACGGTGATCCCCATCGCTCCCCCGCCAGCCCGGACTCGATTGCCCGGCTCGATCGCGATCTTTCCGAACCTCTTGGGCAGCCGGACGACGATGCCGTCGACGCCTCCGTCGCGGACGATGAGGTTCGACCCGACGCCGATCGGCGTTACCGGCACGTCCGGGTCGAGCTCCCTCAGGAATCGAGCGAGATCGTCCTCGTCCTTCGGCCGCACCAGCCATTGCGCCGGGCCGCCGGTCCGAAACCAGATGAAGTCGGCCAGGCTTCCGCCCTGCTCGATCGTGCCGTCCAGCCTCGGCAAGGCTTGCGCGGGAGCGCTGCTCATTTCTTCGTCCTCGCGGCGCACACGCCGTCCGCGATCGACGCCGCCCATTTCGTAATGTCGCCGGCGCCCATGCAGATGATTGTGTCGTCGTCGGCGGCGAGGTCGCGAAGCGCCTTGCAGAGGTCATCCAGGTCGGCGACCGCCCGGACCATCCGGTGCCCGTGAGCCCGCAATCCTTCGACCAGCGCTTCCGAATTCACCCCTTCGATCGGCTCCTCGCCGGCGGGATAGACGGGCGCGACGAAGACGACGTCGGCATCGTTGAACGCGCTCTGGAAGTCCTCCATGAGTGCGCTCAGGCGCGTATAGCGATGCGGCTGCATCACCGCGATCACTCGCCCGTCAGTGGTCTCGCGAGCCGCCGAGAGGACGGCGCGGATTTCCACCGGGTGGTGCGCATAATCGTCGATGACCGTCGCGCCATCGACCTCGCCGACCTTGCTGAACCGCCGCTTGACCCCGTCGAACCGCTCGAAGCCGGTGACGATCTTCTCGTCCGGAATGCCGAGCTCCAGAGCCACTGCGACAGCCGCAAGCGCATTCTGCACATTGTGCCGGCCGGGGATCGGAACGTGGATTCCCTCGATCGTGCGCCGCTCGCCGTCGCGTTCGAAGACGATTGCGTCGAACGTGCTTCCGGCGCCGTCCGGCTGGACATTTTCGGCGCGGAGGTCGGCGAGCGCGGAAAAGCCGTAGGTGACGATCCGACGGTCCTGGATTCGGCTGAGGATGCTCTGGACCTCCGGGTGATCCACGCACAGTACTGCGAGGCCGTAAAAGGGCACATTCTCGATGAACTCGCAGAAGGCGCGCTTCACTTCGTCGAAGCTTCCCCAATGCTCCAGATGCTCGGGGTCGATGTTGGTGACGACGGCGATCGTCCCGTCGAGCCGGAGGAAGCTACCGTCGCTTTCGTCGGCCTCGACCACCATCCAGTCGCTCTTGCCGAGCCGCGCGTTCGAACCATAGCGGTTGATGATCCCGCCGTTGATCACGGTGGGATCCATGTCGCCGGCATCGAGCATCGCCGCGATCATCGAGGTCGTCGTCGTCTTCCCGTGGGTTCCGGCGACGGCGATCGTCTTCTGCATCCGCATCAGCTCGGCGAGCATTTCCGACCGCTTCACGATCGGAAGCCGCCGGTGGATCGCGGCTTCGACCTCCGGGTTGCCGCGCGAGATTGCGGTCGAGACGACGACCACCGCGGCGTCGCCGAGATTGTCGCTCATATGACCTATCGTCACCGGGATCCCGGTCTTTCGCAGTTTCTCGACAACATAGCTGTCCGACTGGTCGGATCCCTGCACCTTGTAGCCGAGCTGGTGCATCACCTCGGCTATTCCCGACATGCCTATGCCGCCGATGCCGACGAAATGGATCGTACCGATGTCGGTGCCCAAAGCTTTCATCTTTGAAAGCGTCCCATCGAATAGAGCGCGTTCATGCGGGCAGGCCCGTGCCCGCATAAGCCGCCGTTTTGCGGGGCTCGAGCCCGACCGGGACGGGGGAAAGACCGCCCCCGACCCGCTCGACGAGATCGGCAAGGTCGCTCGCGGCATTCGGTCGGCCGACGGAAAGCGATCGCGACGCGGCATTGGCGATCGCCTGCGGGTCGATCGCGATCACCTCGATCTGGCGGGCGAGGGTTTCCGGAGTGAAATCGTCCTGCGCGATCGCCCTTGCCCCGCCCGCGCGGGTCATCTCGCGCGCGTTCGCCGTCTGGTGATCGTCGGTCGCGGCGCCGAACGGGATGAGGATTGCGGGCCGCCCGGCGGCGGTCAGCTCGGCGATGGTCGAGGCTCCCGCCCGACCGATCACGAGATGCGCGTCGGCCAGCTTTTCCGGCATGTCGAGGATGTAGGTCGTCAGCTCCGCCGGGATCGCGAGCTCGGCATAGCGTGCGCGAATCTCCTCGATGTCGTCCGGCCGGCATTGCTGCACGACCTGCAGCCGGTGGCGAAGCGACTGGTCGAGCATTCCGAGCCCGCTCGGGACGATCCTGCCGAGGATCGTCGCGCCCTGGCTGCCGCCGGTGACGAGGATCTTGAGCGGCGCAGTATCGTCGAAGGCCGGAAAGGGCATCTGGCCGATCTTCGCGATCGCGCTGCGTACCGGGTTCCCGACAAGGACGACCTTGTCCTGCCACTGCGGCTTCAGCCGGTCGATTTCCGTGAACGCCGTCCCGATCGCCTCCGCCTTGCCCGCAAGCATGCGATTCACGCGGCCAAGCACCGCATTCTGTTCGTGGAGCACCGTGGGAATGCCCCTGGAGCTTGCTGCCAGGAGTGACGGGAAAGCAGGATAGCCGCCGAATCCGACGACCGCGTCCGGCCTGTGGCTGCGATAGATGGCCTTCGCCTCGCGGCGTCCCGCCATAACCGAGAACATCGCCTTGATCGTCGCGATCGGCCCGCCGCCCAGCCGGCCCGCCGGAAGGACATGCACCAGCACGTCCTCGAACAGGCCCGGGATCTTCGATCCGCGTTCGTCGGTGATGACGAGTACGCCGTGGCCCCGGGCCTTGAGCTCCGCGGCCAGCGCATGCGCCGGGACCATGTGGCCGCCGGTGCCTCCGGCAGCGAGGACAAAGTTCATGCGGCCTGGCTCTCTGCGCTCTCTCCGCTCCATTTCACCACATAGGGTGAGCGGGTGAGATACGGATTGCGGCGGGTGAATGCGAGCAGCAATCCCATGCCGATCGACAGCGCCAACATGGAGCTTCCCCCGTAGCTGATGAACGGAAGAGTCATGCCCTTCGAAGGCGCGATCTGGACGTTGACGGCCATGTTGATGAGCGCCTGAAGGCCGAACTCGATCGCGAGGCCCGCCGCGGCAAGGATCGCGAAGGGCGAATCCTCGTCGAGCAGCTTCACCAGCACCCGCGCGACGATGACGAGATAAAGGCAGGCGATGACGAGGCAGGCGATGAGCCCGAACTCCTCGCCGATGACGGAGAAGATGTAATCGGTCTGCGGCTCGGGAAGCCCGAATTTGCGGGTCCCTGCGCCCGGGCCCATGCCGAAAAGCCCGCCCGCGGTCAGCGTCCGCATCGCATTGTCGGTCTGGAACGTGTCGCCCTGCCCGAACAGGAAGGCGTCGATCCGTTGAGTCGCCACATCATAGAAGAAATAGGCCATGATCACGCCGACGACGCCGGCCGCTGCCAGGATTCCAAGCATGCGCAGGGACACTCCGGCAAGCGCCAGCAGCGCAACCCAGACTGCGACGAAGATGATCGTCGAGCCGAAGTCCGGCTGCTTCATCAGCAGGTAGGCGATGGCCGCGACGGGGAGCGTCGAAAGTGCGAATACCGGAAGCGACTTGTCCGTATCGCGAAGGCTCAAGAGCCACGCCATCGCAACGACGAAGAAGGGCTTCAGGAACTCCGAAGGCTGGAGCTGGCCTATCGGAAGCTCGATCCAGCGGCGGGCGCCGTTGACCTCCGGTCCCAATATCGGGACGAAGATCAGGAAGACGAAGAAGAAGGCTGCGCCGAACAGGCTGAGCCGCCGGGCCCGCTCGCGCGACATCATCGAGATGGCGATCATCACCGGCACGCTCAGCACGATCCACGCAAGCTGGCGGTAGAAATAATAGAGCTCGGGCACCCGGACATTGCCGCCGGAGTAGCGGACCGCCGCCGCGGGCGAAGCCGCCGCGACCGCGATCAGCCCGATCCCGATCAAGACCGCGATCAGGAGGAGAAGGACGCGGTCGATTTCCCAGAACCAGCGGCTGACCGGCGATCGGTCCGACCGGCCGTAGCGATTGGCATCGACCGTGATCCTGGCCTTGAACTTGTCCGAAATCAGCCCCGTCATAATGCCCCCACCAAGGCTTTGAACTGGTCCCCGCGATCCTCGAAGTCGCGAAACTGGTCGAAGCTGGCGCAGGCCGGCGACAGCAGCACGGTATCACCGGGCTTGGAGTCGCGCGCGGCCTGCCGCACCGCTTCGTCGAGTTTTCCACAATTTTTAACAGGCATATGCGGACTGAGCAGCGCCGTGAACATCTCCGCCGCCTCCCCGATCGTGTAGGCCGAGCGGACATGGGCGAAGTGCGGCGCGCATTGGTCGAGATTGTCCGTCTTCGCCTGCCCGCCGAGGATCCAACGGATCGCCGGGAAAGCCCCAAGCGCGGGAGCCGTGGCGGTCGGGTTCGTCGCCTTGCTGTCGTTGACGAAGAGGACGCCGTCTTTCTCGCGCACCCGCTCCGTCCGGTGCGGCAGGCCCGGAAAGGTTTCAAGCCCGTCAAAAATAGCTGGCCAGGCCTCCCACTCTTCCAAGAGGGGTCCGACAGCCGCAGCGGCTGCGAGGGCGTTCTGCGCGTTGTGAGGTCCTTGGAGTGAGGGCCATTCCTGTTGGCTGGAGCCCCAATCACCATCCTTAAACAGCACGATCGGATGCCGCTCCAGTTTCCACGGCGTCCAGAGCCAACCCCGACTACCTGGCCCGATACTCACTCCCCGAGACAGCCATTTTCGCGAGGCCGTTGGGACGACCCGCTCCGACAGCCGGTTTGAGACAGCGCGGCTTGACGCGTCTTCCCCGACGATCACCGCCAGATGGTGCGGAGACTGCATCTCAAAGAGCCGGGCCTTAGACGCGGCGTAAGCTTCGAAGCTCTCGTACCGGTCGAGATGGTCGGGGGTGATGTTGAGAAGCACCGCGACGTCGCAATCGAGGCTCTGCGTCAGGTCGATCTGGTAGCTTGACAGCTCCAGCACATAGACTCCGCCTTCGGGCAGCGGGTCCTGCGCGAGGATCGGAAGGCCGATATTGCCGCCCATCGTCGTCGGAACACCTGCGATGTTGAGGATGTGGTGGATCAGCGCAGTCGTGGTCGACTTGCCGTTGGTGCCGGTGATCCCGACCACCTTGTGCGGCGGAAGTTCGGGCCGGGCGCGGGCGAACAGCTCGATGTCGCCGATGATCTCGACGCCGGCATCGCGGGCACGTTGGGCAGTCGGGTGGCGGTTGAGCGGAAGGCCCGGCGTGACGACGAGGCTGTCGAACTGCGCGAGGTCAGCCTCATCTAAGTTTGCGATTTTGGCCCCGGCGGGCGCTGTTGCTCTCGCCTCCTCCTTCGCGTCCCACGCCGTCACTTTCGCCCCGCTGGCAAGCAACGCCTTGACCGCCGCGATCCCCGAACGGGCAAGGCCGTAAACCGCGTAATGATGCCCCGCGAAGGCCCGCGCCGTGATCACCGCAGCTTGAGCGTGCTGAGGCCTGCGAGCGCCAGCACGAAGCTGATGATCCAGAAGCGGATGACGATGGTCGGCTCCGACCAGCCGATATGTTCGAAATGGTGATGAATCGGCGCCATCAGGAAGACGCGCTTGCCGGTTCGCTTGTAGACGAACACCTGAATGACGACGGAGAGCGCCTCGACCACGAACAGGCCGCCGACGATCGCCAGCACGAACTCGTGATGAGTCGCGACAGCGATGGCTCCGAGCGCACCGCCCAACGCGAGGCTTCCCGTATCGCCCATGAAGACCGCCGCCGGCGGCGCATTGAACCAGAGGAAGGCGAGTCCCGCGCCGACGATCGCCAGGCACAGCACAGTCAGGTCGCCTGCCGCAGGTATGTGCGGCACGCCGAGATAGGTCGCGAACTTGGCGTTGCCGACGACGTAGCTGATCAGAAGGAATGCCAGGCTGGCAATGATGACCGGCATGGTGGCGAGGCCGTCCAGCCCGTCGGTCAGGTTCACCGCATTCCCGAAGCTGACGATCACGAAGGCCCCGAACGCTATGTAAAACCAGCCCAAATCCGCGACCGGCCCGTTCATGAAGGGGATGTGGAGCTCGGTCCCGCTGTGCCGGACCATCAGCCAGGTGGCGACTCCGGCGACGACGAATTCTAGGGCGAGGCGCGTCCTTCCGGACAGGCCGGCATGATGCGCCTTCTTCACCTTGTCGTAATCGTCGAGGAACCCGATCACGCCGAAGCCCGCGGTCACGAGCAGCGCCGCCCACACATAGACGCTGCCGATATCCATCCACAGCAGCACCGACACGCAGACCGCGATCAGGATCAGCAGCCCGCCCATCGTCGGCGTCCCGCGCTTGGCGAAATGGGCTTGCGGCCCTTCCTCGCGGATGGGCTGGCCCTTGCCCTGGCGAACGCGGAGGTAGGAGATGAACCACGGCCCGAGGAGTAGCCCGATCAGAAGCGCGGTCGCGCTCGCCGCGCCAGCGCGGAAGCTCAAATAGCGGATCAGGTTCAGTATGCCCGGGAAGTCGAGCTGGTCCGCTAGGAGATAGAGCATTCCGCGATTTCCCTGGTGAGCCGGTCAACCACGCGGGAGAGCCCGACCGAATTGGATGCCTTGACGAGAACGGCGTCGCCGGCCCGAAGGAACGAGGACACGGCCTCGGCGGCCGCGGCTGCGTCGGCTACCCGGGTAACATGCACTTGTCCATGAAGCGCGTCTTCGAGCGGGCGCATGTCGTCCCCGACGAGCACCAGCTCATCGACCTTCGCATCGAGGATTGCGGGAGCGAGAGCCGCGTGAAGCCGCTCGGCATGTTCGCCTAGCTCCCGCATCGGGCCGAGCACCGCGACGCGCCGCTCCGCTCCCGTTTCGGCTCCGAGGCTTTTCAGGGTGGCGGCCATCGAAGCGGGATTGGCATTGTAGCTTTCGTCGATCAGCACCGCTTCGCCGCCGTCTACCTTCAGCCGGTGCCGCTCGCCGCGCCCCTTGAGCCCGCCGAGATCGGCAAGCGCGAGGCCTGCTAGTCCTGCGTCTCCACCCACCGCCTCGACCGCAGCGAGCACCGCAAGAGCGTTGGAAACCCAATGCTCGCCGCGCTGGGAGATGGTAAAGGTGACATCGGTTTCGAGCAGCGCCGCGGTAATCAGGCTTCCTCCGCTGTCCGCCTTCACAGCGTGAACGGCGTGAACGTCGGCATCGCCGCTGCCGAACGTGATGATCCGATCGGCATGACGGCGGGCCGCGCGGACGAGCCGGTCGCGGTGGGGCGTGTCGTTCGGCAGGATTGCGATTCCCTCCGGCTCGAGACCTTCGAAGATTTCGGCCTTGGCATCGGCGATCGCTTCTTCGGAACCGAGGTTCTCGATGTGAGCGGGCGCAATCGCCGTGATGACCGCGACGTTCGGCCGCACGAGCCGCGTCAGCGCCGCGATCTCTCCGGCATTGTTCATCCCCATTTCGAGGACCGCAAATTCCACGTCGCGGGGCATCCGCGCAAGGCTGAGCGGAACTCCGGTGTGGTTGTTATAGCTCTTCACCGAGCGGTGGACCTTGCCCGGCCGGCACCGGTCAAGAGCCGCATAGAGCGCCTCCTTCGTGCTGGTCTTGCCGACGGAGCCGGTCACCCCCAAGATCGTCACGCGGCAGCGCTCGCGCGCAGCCTTGCCAAGGGCTTCCAGCGCCTTCGCCGTGTCGTCGACCAGGACGTGCGGATGATCCACGGCCTTGGAAACGATGAGCCCGGCGGCCCCGGCCTTAATTGCCTGCCCAACGAACTCGTGCCCGTCATGAACCGTGCCCGGCATCGCGACGAAGAGATCACCGAGGCCGACTTCCCGGCTGTCGAACGTGACGCCTGTGACTTCAAAACGGCCATGCTCCGTGCCGGCGGTCGCGGCCGCAATCTCGGCAGAGGTCCACAAGGGAGTCATTTCGCCTCCCCCAAGCCGTTTGTGTCGAGCGTAGTCGAGCCACGTTGGCGCGACCTTCCCTCGACCACGCTCGGGACGAACGGATTTCGGGGCCTCACGCGGCGCACTCCCGCGCTACCAGCGCATCATCGAACGGGAGCACCTGGGTCCCGACGATCTGTCCGGTCTCGTGGCCCTTGCCGGCGAGAAGGACGATGTCCCCGGCCGCAGCCATTTCGAGGGCCTTGGCGATCGCCTCGCGACGTCCGGCAACCTCTATCGCGCCCGGTGCGCCGCCCAGAATGTCGCCGCGGATTCTCGCCGGGTCCTCGCTCCTCGGATTGTCGTCGGTAACGATGACGACATCGGACAATCGCGTCGCCACCTCGCCCATCGGCCCCCGCTTGCCCTGGTCGCGGTCGCCGCCGGCTCCGAACACGGTCACCAGCTTGCCTTCGACATGCGGCCTGAGCGCCATGATCGCGGCTTCGAGGGCGTCGGGCGTGTGCGCATAGTCGACGTAAACGGGCGCGCCGGCGCGGCTGATCACGGCGCGCTCCAGCCTGCCCCGGACGGGCGCCACTCGCGCCATCGCCGAGAAGACGTCGCGCCACTCCCCGCCCGTCGCCAGTACCAATGCTGCTGCCGTCATGACGTTCGACGCCTGGTAGGCTCCGATCAGCGGCAAGGCGAGCCTGTAGGGCCTGCCGCCGTGCTCCAGTTGCAGCGTCTGGCCGAGCGGCGTCGGACTCCGCTCGACCAGCTTAATTGTTTCCCCCTTGCCGCCGATGGTCAGCACTTCGAGCCCTCGCCGCTTGGCTCGCTCAATGACCTCGCCGGATTTCGGGTCGTCGGTCCAGATGACCGCCGCCCGGCCCGGTTCGATCACCTCGTCGAACAGCCGCATCTTGGCTTCGAAATAAGCGTCCATCGACGGATGGTAGTCGAGATGGTCGCGGCTGAAGTTGGTGAACGCCACCGATGCCAGCGGCACGCCCTCCGCACGATACTGGTCGAGCCCGTGGCTCGACGCCTCGTAGGCGACGTGGCTGATTCCCATGCGCTCGAGGCCCGCCATGTTGCTGAGGAAGGTGACGATGTCAGGCGTCGTCAGACCGGTCTTCACCTGGTCGTCGGAAGTCGTCACCCCCAAGGTCCCGATCGACGCGGAGCGGTGGCCCATCATGCGCCAGATCTGTCGGGTCATCTCGACCGTAGAGGTCTTGCCGTTGGTCCCTGTCACGGCGACAACCGTCTCCGGGTAAGGCGCGAAGTATTTCGAGGCCAGCTCGGAGAACAGCTTCCGCGGCCGCTCATCCGCGAGGTGGACCGAGTTCTCCACCTTGGCGTTGGGTCTTGCCACCACCGCGATAGCGCCGTGCTCGACCGCGGCAGGGATGAAGTCCTCGCCGTTGAAGGCGGCGCCCCGGAATGCGCCAAACACATTGCCTTTCATCACCTTTCGGTGGTCGATGGCAAAGCCGGTCACTTCGGAATCATTATCGACGTCCACGAGCTCAGACAGGCGCACCGATTCAGTGCTCCTCGTGAACGTAGGGCAGGACCTCCGACATGTCCGGTTCGCGGTTCAGGTTCGGCGTGACTCCGAGCATCGGCGCGATCCGGCTGATCGTCTTGCTGACCACCGGCGCGACGTTCCAGCCCGCGGTCGTGAAGCCGTAGGTTTCCTTGGTGGCTTTGGGTTCATCGAGCATGACCACGATCACATAGCGCGGGTCGTCCATCGGGAACACACCGGCGAAGCTGGTGATGTTGACCGTGTGGCTGTAGCGGCCGTTGATGATCTTCTGCGCCGTGCCCGTCTTGCCGCCGACCCGATAGCCCCGAGCGTCGGCCTTCCGACCGGTGCCCTTCTTCACGACCAGCCGCAGAAGCGACCGCATCCGATAGCTCGTGTCAGCGGTGAATACCCGGCGGCCTTTCGCAAGCGGATGATTCGGCCCGATCTTGAGGATCGTGGGAGGATGGTAGATGCCCCCGTCGAACAGAGTCGCATAGCCCATCGCAAGCTGCAGCGGAGCCACCGCGATCCCCTGGCCGAAGCCCACCGTCATCGTCTCCAGCGGGCCCCAATTCGACGGCGTCAGCGTCCGCCCGCGCTCCGGGAGCTCGACCTCGACCCTGTCGATGAAGCCCATGCGCTTGAGAAACGCCTTCTGCCGCGCGGTCCCGACCTGCTCCGCCATCTGCGCCATTCCGATGTTGGAGCTTTCCATCATGATCTCGGCGACCGAGCACATCCGTCCGAACGGGTGCGTATCGTGGATGACGTGGCCATAGGCCGGGAGCGCGTCGGGACAGTTGTACATCTGTCCCGGCCCGCTGACGACGCCCGAGTCCATCGCCATCGCAAGAGTGAACGGCTTGAAGGTCGACCCGAGCTCATAGACGCCAAGAGTGGCGCGATTGAACATCTGGTCAGGAGTCACCTTGCCCGGAGCATTCGGGTTCATCGCCGGAAGCGAGGTCATCGCCAGGATTTCGCCCGTGTGCACGTCCATGACGACCCCGGCGGCCCCGATCGCGGAGAAATGGGTCATTGCGTCCTGAAGCTCGTGCTCCAGCGCCTGCTGGACGGTCATCGAGATCGACAGCTGGACCGGCTCGCCGCGCAAGCCCGCGTCGGACAGCTGCTTGTCGAAGGCGAGCTCTGCGCCGGCCGCGCCATGGCCGTCGATGTTGGTGAACCCGATGACATGCGCCGCGAGACTGGTTTGTGGGTAAAGCCGCTCGGGCTCGCGGTCGAGCGCGATCCCGGGCTCGCCGAGTCTGTTGACCGCCTCCACCACCTCGGGCGCCGCTCGCCGGCGGAGGTAGAAGAAATTCTTCCCCGACCGGAGCATCGAGAAATAGTCCGCTTCGCTCCGCTCGGGCATCAGCGCCGCGAGCTCGCGCGCCAGGTGCAGCTTGTCGCCGATCACCTTGCCCGGATGAAGGCCGATGCTCCAGGCGTCGATGGTCCGGGCGAGCGGCTGGCCGTCGCGGTCGACGATGTCGCCTCGGTCGGGGACGAGCGAGGCGCCTCCCGACTGGCGTCCGGCATGATCCCCGAACGCCGCGAGATAGACGATACGCGCCGCGATCAGGGCGATCACCCCCGCATAGACCAGCATCCCCAGCATGAGACGCTGGTGCATGGTCGAAAGAATCTGGCGCCGCTGGCCGACAAGGCGAAGCCGCTCGGGGCGTGGGGCGACGAGGGCTGGGGTCGGGGCGTTCATTGAGTCGTGCGCGATCCCTTGGCTGTTGGGTGGCTCGCGGTCGGAAGCGGCGCGAGCGGATCGACCTTGGCGGCGCGCACCGGCCTTGTCATTGCGACAGTTGACGTGCGGCCCGACTTGTCCCCAGCTTTCTTGGCCGCGACGGCGGCGGGCTTCTTCTCCACCTGGATAGGCTCCGCCTGCTTCGCCTCGGGCTTCGCAGCAACGACAGCGCGATCGGGAACCTCGAAGCTCGCCTCATGAAGCAGTTCGCTCGCCGCGGCCACTTCGGGCTCGGCCTCTGCAAGCGGCTGGGCCGGTTGCGGCGCGGGAGCGGCTGCAAGCACCAACGGCGCCTCCATGGCCGGCTTGTCTTCGGGCCTGACGAGCTTGGCGAGCTGGAATTTGTCGCCGAGGATCTGCTCGGCCGTCGGGGCGGACAAAGCCAGCGCGCGAACGTTCCAGCGCTCGAGCTGGGTCAGCCGGGCTCGGGTGCCGACTTCGGTCTGGAGAAGCCGGATGTCCGACTGCGTCCGGACAATCGCGCTTTCGACGTCCTCAAGCGCCGCACGCTCGGATGCCACCCGGAGGGAAACGAGGTAGCACCCGAGCGCGGCCCCAGCCACCGCACTAGCCATGAAAACGGAATGAAAGCTGCGAACGCTCATTTGCGCTCTCCTGTACGCTTGCGGCTTGGTGCCGCGGTCCGGACGGCGCTCCTGAGGCGCGCCGAACGGGAACGGGGGTTCGCGGCCAGCTCGCGCTCCGACGGGGAAACCGGCCTGGCGACCCGTTCGAACGTCGGTTCGTTCGGATCGGCAAGCACGGGTCGGTGGCGCGAGCCGGCCGGAGTTCCTCCGCTACGCTCGCGGAAGAAGCGTTTGACGATTCGGTCCTCGAGACTGTGAAAGGTGACGACCGCAAGCCGGCCGCCGGGGGACAACGACCGTTCGGCCGCCACCAGGCCGTCTTCGAGCTCCTGGAGCTCGGAATTCAAATGGATCCGGATCGCCTGGAAGGTCCGGGTTGCCGGGTCGCTCTTCTGTCCCGGCCGGTATCCAGCCGCCCGGCGAACGATGGCTGCAAGCGCGGCGGTCCGTTCCACCGGCCGTGCGGCGACAATCGCACGGGCGATGGTCCGCGCGCGGGGTTCCTCGCCATATTCACGGAGTATGCGGGCAATCTCCGCTTCATCGGCTTGATTGAGGAACTCCGCCGCGGTCGGCCCGCTTTGGCTCATTCGCATGTCCAGAGGCCCGTCGGCCTGGAAGGAGAAGCCCCGCTCGGGTCGGTCGAGCTGCATCGAGCTCACCCCGATATCGAGGGCAATGGCGTCGACGAGGCCGATGCCGCGCTCGGCGAGCACCCGGTCCATCTGGCTGAAACGCTCTTCGATCAGGTCGAGGCGCCCTGAATCGATGTGGTCGGGGACGAGTGATCGCCCTTCCGCGATCGCATTCGGATCGCGGTCGAAACCGATCACCCGTCCCACCCCCACCGCTAACATTGCGCGGGTGTAGCCACCCGCTCCGAACGTGCCGTCGACGACCGTGTCGCCTTCATTGAGCGCCAGCGCTTCGATTACCTCGTCGACCAGGACCGGCATATGGCGGTCGCGGGCGGTCACAGCTTCACCCCCCGCTCCTCGAGACGGAAGCGCGCGATATCCTTCATGTCCTCGGGGACCGTCGCCTCGGCGAGGAAGAGCTTCGGGTTCCAGACCTGGAATGTCTCGCCAGCTCCCAGGAAGAGCGCGAGATCGTCGATCTGGCCCTTGCGGCGCATCATCGGCGGAAGGACGATCCGCCCGGAGCTGTCGTAGGGAACCTCTTCGGTGGCGGCGAACGCCATCAAGTTGCGCTGCTGATATTCGAGCGCCGAGTCGGCATCGCCTTCCTGCTTTTCGAACAGGCGTTCGAGCTTGGCGTGCTTGAGCGCGGCGTAAGCGGGATCGTAGCCGCTCAAGGCCGGGAAGGCTTCGTGCTTGGCGAGAGTAATCGTCCGCGCGTCGCCGCGCCGCTCGATCACCGAGCGCAGGAATGCGGGGACGGAGACGCGACCCTTCGCGTCAACCGAGTTGAGAGCGCTGCCCTGAAACAGATGCTCTAACGCCACGACGTCTCCCCGTTCGTAGCGCGCAGCTTGCCCGTCCGCGGGCGCACGGCATTGCCGCCGGTTCCGCGCCGGAATTCAGAAGTGAGCTTCTAGCCCCACGCTACAGCCGATGTTGGTAACTCACTCTGACGTGGGATACAATGGATTTTCATGCCATTTCGCGGGATTTAGTGCCTAAGCCCGGATTTTCGCGGCTTTTTCGGGTCAGTTTTGGCACCTGTTCTCCGGTTGTTCTTCATATCCGGGCCTGTGGATAAGTCTGTCAATAAGCGAATCGGGCGCGAATCAGTGATCGAGCCGGTCAAGCTCGCCGAGGAGGAGGGCGAGATTCTGGTCGTTCGAGGGTCCGGTGCGCGGCACGTCGAGAAAATCGGCATCGGCAATAATCGTGGCGAAGCCTTTTCCAACTCGGCAGCGGGCGAGAAGCCGTGACGGGTCCACCGCGCAATCCGCCGAAGTGGCGGCAAGTTCGCCGGGCGCGACGGTTTCGATTTTCCGGCGGTCCACAGCGATGCTTTTCGGGCCAAGCTCCTCCGGCGCGGAGAGCTCCAGCCCCCAGTGATCGAGGAGCCCGGTGTCCGCGAACGCCACGGGCGGCCGAAGCACGTCGCCAAGCGGCCTCTTGCTCGGCCACTGCAGGACTGGATCGGCGAGAAGCAGCACACGGCCGCCGCCGCGCACCCAGGCGTCGAGCTCGACGAGACTTTCCGCCGGCTGAGCCTGCGGCTGGGCCATCAGCAACAGGCGGTGCGAAGCCAGCGAGCTTCGGTCAGCAATGCTGATCGGGACGACCCGGTAGCGATCCTGAAGTGCGGCAAGCACGGGCAAGCGTTCGGAGTCGAGCGTGAATTCGTCGGGGAAGACGATCGGCAACGTCGTTAGCAGCAGCAGCTCGGGACGCTCGGCTAACGGGCGCGGCTCGAATTTCACGGGACGTCCGGCGGCGGAAAAGAATGTCATGGCTGCGATGGCCAGGATCGCGGCGGCGAGGATGGCAGCAAGCGCTCGCCGCTGCAGCCTCGTCATCCCTTACCTGTTCTCGCCGCTCTGGTTCTCGTCGGCTTCCGATGCGCCCGAGCCGGGCGCTACTCCCAGCTCGGCGAGCGGTTCCTTGGGCGCATCGCTTTCGGAATTGGCAGTCACGGCCGCATTGTCGTCGCGGCCCGAGCGGCTGACGATACTTCCGAGCAGGACCAGCAGGAAAGCGAACGCAAGGCCCGTCAGGCCGATGCGGACCCGCTGCGCAGTCGTTCCGGCTCGTTGGGGCACGTCGACAAAGCTATGGCCCGCTTCGATACAATGCAAGAAGCGCCCTTGACGAACAGCCGTCCCGAGACGATTTGCCCGATATGACTCGCACTCCGCTTTTGCTCGCCATTGCTGCAACCGCTGCGCTCGCCGGTTGCGGCAACAAGGAAGACCACACGATCGTCGCCGGTCCGGACAGCGACGTCGCCAACCAGTCGCCCGCGGCGAACGCGCCGGTGACGCTTCCGCCGTCAATCGCGGCAAGCAAGATCTATCGCTGCAAGGACAATAGCGTCGTCTACATCGACTGGCTGTCGGATAATGTTTCGGCGAACTTCCGTGGCAAGCAGACTGACGTCCCGGTTACCCTGACCGCGCCGGCGGTGGGCAAGCCGATGGTGGCCGAGGGCTATTCGCTGACCGGCTCGCCGACCGGCGGCACGATCACGCTCGAGCGCCCGGGCAAGGGAAGCCAGAGCTGCAAGGCCTGACCTGCTGGATCATAAGTTGCCAAAACCCCGCGGCGGCAACGTCGCGGGGTTTTCTTTGTGCTCGCTAAGACTCCCGCTAAGGGGCCGCGGATGGACGTGCTCGAAGCTCCCGCAATCACTCCCGAAACCGTCGCCGAGCATGGGCTCAGCGAGGAAGAATATGCGCGAATCCTCGAGAGTCTCGGGCGCGAGCCGAACCTCGTCGAGCTCGGCATCTTCTCGGTCATGTGGTCGGAGCATTGCAGCTACAAAAGCTCGCGCGTTCACCTGAAGAAGCTTCCGACCGAGGCGCCATGGGTGATCCAGGGCCCGGGCGAGAATGCCGGCGTCATCGACATCGGCGATGGCGACGCCGCCATCTTCAAGATGGAGAGCCATAACCACCCGTCCTACATCGAGCCCTACCAGGGCGCGGCGACAGGCGTCGGCGGCATCCTGCGCGACGTCTTCACCATGGGCGCTCGCCCGGTCGCCAACCTGAACGCCCTTCGCTTCGGCTCGCCCGATCATCCCAAGATGCGGCACCTGATCGCCGGCGTGGTCCACGGCATCGGCGGCTACGGCAATTGCGTCGGCGTCCCGACCGTCGGCGGCGAGGTCAATTTCGACCCCGCCTACGACGGCAACATCCTGGTCAATGCGATGACCGTCGGCGTCGCGAGGACGGACAAGATTTTCTACTCGGCGGCGTCGGGCATCGGGAACCCGATCGTCTATGTCGGGTCGAAGACCGGGCGCGACGGAATCCACGGCGCGACCATGGCCAGCGCCGACTTCTCCGAGGACAGCGAGGAGAAGCGCCCGACCGTGCAGGTGGGCGACCCGTTCACCGAGAAATTGCTGATCGAAGCCTGCCTTGAATTGATGGCGACCGACGCGATCGTCGCCATCCAGGACATGGGCGCCGCGGGCCTCACGTCTTCCTCGGTCGAAATGGCGAGCAAGGGCGGCGCGGGCATCCGGCTCGACATGAACAAGGTGCCGTGCCGCGAAGAAGGCATGACGCCCTACGAGATGATGCTCTCGGAGAGCCAGGAGCGAATGCTGATGGTGCTGAAGCCCGGCCGCGAAGCCGAGGCCGAAGCCATCTTCCGCAAGTGGGAGCTCGACTTCGCGGTCATCGGCGAGGTCACCGACACCGGGCACATGGTGCTGGAGTGGAACGGCGAAGTCGTGTGCGACATCCCGCTCGGCCCGCTGGCCGACGAAGCGCCGCAGTACGAGCGGCCCTATGCGATTCCGAAGGCGCCGGAGCCGCTGACCGATATTCCGGAAAGCACCGACATCGCGGCGGACCTTTTGAAGCTGATGGGTTCGCCCGCACTCGCGTCGCGGCGTTGGGTGTGGGAGCAGTACGACCAGACCGTCGGCGCTGACACGGTCCAGCGGCCCGGAGGAGACGCAGCCGTCGTGCGCGTGCGCGGGTCGAAGAAGGCGCTGGCGATCACGACCGACTGCACACCTCGCTATTGCCATGCCGACCCGGTCGAGGGTGGAAAGCAGGCTGTCGCGGAAGCCTATCGCAACCTCTGCGCGGTCGGGGCGAAGCCGCTCGCGATCACCAACTGCCTCAACTTCGGCAACCCGCAGCGGCCCGAGATCATGGGCCAGTTCGTCGGCTGCGTCGAAGGCATGGCCGAGGCCTGCCGCGCTCTCGACTTCCCGGTCGTGAGCGGGAACGTGAGCCTCTACAACGAAAGCAAGGCGACGGGTGGTGGAAGCGCGATCCTTCCGACGCCGGCGATCGGCGGCGTCGGACTGCTGGAGAATTGGGCGAAAAGCGCGACCATCGGGTTCAAGAATGAGGGCGAGCACATCATCCTTATCGGCCACACGAAGGGCCACGCCGGCCAGTCGCTCTGGCTCGAAATCTGCCACGGCCGCCGCGACGGGCCGCCGCCGCCCGTCGATCTCGCTGCCGAAAGCCGCGCGGGGAAATGCATCCGCAATCTAATCGCCGAAGGTTTGGTCACAGCGGTCCACGATTGCTCGGACGGCGGCGCGGCCGTCGCGGTCGCGGAGATGGCTCTTGCCGGGAACATTGGGCTCGAGATGACGGTGGTGCAGGAAATCCCGAATGCCGGAGCGATCCTGTTCGGCGAGGACCAGGCCCGTTACGTCGTGACAACGAGCGATCCCGACGCAGTTCGAGCCGCCGCCAGCGCTGCCCAGCTCTTCAGTGTCCCGATCGGGACGACCGGCGGCGACGCACTGACATTCGACCTGATCCGACGCGGCGGACGCCAATCGGTCAGCCTCACTGACCTGCGCGCCGCGCACGAAGGTTTCTTCCCGCGCCTGATGGGCGAGGACGCCGCACTGGCGTAGAAGAAGCGGATGACCGCCGGCTATTCCGGAACGCCGCTCGCGCAGAAGCTGTCGCTGAAGAACGGCATGCGGGTATGGTGGGACGAAATGCCGGACAGCGTCCGCGCGGAGATCGATGGGTGCGCGGTGTCGATCAAGCACCGGTCCACTCCCATCGGGCCGCTCGACCAAGCGCACATCTTCGTCACGCGCCGCGACATGCTCGATTGCAAGCTTCGCCTGCTGCTACCGATGCTCGACCCGGCGGGAATGATCTGGGTTAGCTGGCCGAAGAAGGCGTCGAAGGTCGAGACCGACATCACGGAAGATACGATCCGCGCCGTCGCTCTTCCGATTGGCCTGGTCGATGTGAAGGTCTGCGCGGTCGACGACACGTGGTCCGGGCTGAAGCTCGTCATCCGCAAGGAAAACCGTTAGCCTCCGCTGAAACGGGGGTCATCATGCTGAAGCCGATTGCGCTCGCGACGCTGATCAGCGGAACGCTCGACATCCTGTTCGCGATGATCCTGACGCTCATCTATGGTCGCGAGATCGGCAACATGCTGCGCTATGTCGCGTCCGGCCCCTTTCCCTCAGCGACCGAAATGGGCGCGGGCGGCGCGATCCTTGGACTCCTGGTCCATTTCACGCTGATGGCGATCATGGCGACGGTCTTCATGGCGTTCGTCCGGCATCGGGCGGTGCTTCTCGAAACACCATACAGGACGGCGCTAGCTTTCGGCGTCATCACCTATCTCGCGATGAACTGGGTGGTCGTTCCGCTTCGCTTCGGAACGCCGTTGCCGCCGAAGGCGATCTCGATCGCCACCCAGCTGTTCGCCCACATCGTTTTCGTCGGCCTGGTCTTCGTCAGCGTGGCGCGGCATTCGAAAACAGTTGCGAATGGTTCGCATTATCGATTATAACGATCACCATGATCGTCTGCGTCTGCAATGCCATCACCGAGAGCGAGCTTCGCGATCTCGCCCGTGCCGGAGCACGCACGCCCGAGGAAGCCTACGAGAAGCTCGGTTGTGAGCCGCAGTGCGGAAGCTGTCTGAACTATGCCCAGGAACTGATGGACGGCGAGCAGCGCGGCAAGCGCCCTCCTCTTCGCATCGTCGCCTGACTTGACCTCCCCTCCCGCCGCGGCGCATTGGCAAGCCGCGACGCGAGGAGCTCCCGATGAAAGGCAACCCCAAGGTCATCGAACTGCTCAATGAGGCGATCAAGGCCGAACTGACCGCGATCAACCAATATTGGCTGCACTACCGGGTGCTCGATAATTGGGGAATCAAGAAGCTCGCCGAGTTCGAGCGCAAGGAATCCATCGACGAGATGAAGCACGCCGACCGCTTCTCGGAGCGCGTGCTGTTCCTCGACGGCCTTCCCAATTTCCAGGCGCTCGGCCGGTTGCGCATCGGCGAGACGGTCGAGGAAATCCTGAAAGCGGACCTCGAAGCGGAATATGAAGCCGTAGAGATGTACCGCAATGGAGTGGCGCAGTGCGAGAAGCTAGGCGATTTCGTCAGCCGCGACCTGTTCGCCGACGTGCTTCGCGACGAAGAAGGCCATGTCGATTTTCTCGAGACGCAGTTCGAGCTCATCAAGCAGATGGGCCTTCATAACTATATACAACTTCAGTCCGAGCCGGGCGACGACTAGGCTCCCTTCCGGCTGACGGGGGGCGATATGGCGACGACTTCACCGGATCGGATCCTCACTCTCGACGTGATCCGCGGCGTCGCCGTCATGGGCATCTTTTCGGTCAACGTCATCGCCTTCGCGATGATCGAAGCGGCCTATTTCAACCCTGGCGCCTATGGCGGCCACAGCGGCGCTGACCTCGCGCTCTGGGCGGCGAACATGGTGCTCGTCGACGGCAAGATGCGCACCTTGTTCTCAATGCTGTTCGGGGCGTCGATGCTACTCGTCATCGAGCGCGCCGAGGCTTCCGGCCGATCAGGCTGGTGGACCCACTGCCGCCGGATGATCGTCCTCTTCGGCTTCGGCCTCTTCCATTATTATTTCATCTGGTTCGGCGACATCCTGACGCTCTACGCGATCAGCGGGCTCATCGCCTTCCTATTCCGCCGGATGTCCCCCGAGAAGCTGGTTGGGCTGGGCATCACGCTGCTGCTCGCCAACATGGTTCTGCTCGCGGGCTTTCTTTACAGCCAGTACCAGGCGGACATCGCCGCCCACGCACCCGGCGCGACACACAAGGCGATCCAGGAATGGAATGACGGGCTCGGCAAGATGTACCCATCAGCCGCGGCGATCGCCAAGGACAAGGCATTGCATCTCGGCGGCTACGCCCAGTTCGTCGGCCACAAACTTTCGAATTGGGACGATATCGTCGGCAACACGCTGCCGTTCATCCCCGATACCGTCGGGCTGATGCTGCTCGGGATGGCCGGCTTCAAGTCGGGCTTCCTGACGGGCCACTGGTCCGACTCCCGCTATCGCAGGATCGCGGTTCCGGCGATTGCTGCCGGAGCGCTCGCCGGAGCGGCAGTCGTCGCCTACGACATCGGTTCCAACTTCTATATCGTCGGAATGATGACCGCTTTCATCGTCGCCGAGACCCCGTTCATTACCCTGATGGCGTTCGGCTATGCGGCTCTGATCATCCTGCTGTCGCGCCGCGCCGGGTCCCTGACCCAGCGCATCGCGGCCGCGGGCCGTTGCGCCTTCACCAACTATCTCGGCACGAGCATCCTCGCGACCTTCGTCTTCTACGGCTGGGGCCTCGGCTATTACGGCTCGTTCTCGCGCTGGCAGGCCTGGCTCCTCGCGCCCGTCATCTGGTCGGTGATGCTCTTATGGTCGAAGCCCTGGCTCGAGCGGTTCAACTACGGCCCGTTCGAATGGGCGTGGCGGAGCCTTGCGAGAGGGAAGCTGCAGCCAATGCGAAAGCGGAGTGAGGCTGCCGCAGTCGCGGCGGCTTAAATCCGCCCGAAGTCCTGGTTGCCGGCCTTGCGGCCAAAGCCCGTCGGGGCCGTCCGCGTGCGCGACATCAGCGGGTTGGTCGCCCTGTCGAAAAGCTCCACCGTTTGCTCGAACACCTTCCGAAGTTCGACGACGTCCTTCACCAGCTCGTCCGGAAATCGATGCGTCTCGACACAGAAGCGCGCCGTCGATTCGATTAGCTCCGCGATCTTGGCCAGCGGCTCGGCGCCAAGCTGGCGTGCTTCGCCTTTGAGCGTGTGCGCAGGAATGACGAGCGCGGGCGTGTTCTGCTCGCGCATCGCCTGCTCGATCTCGGCGACGGACTTCGTCCCGTCCTCGCGGAAATAGCTGAGGATTCGGATGAAGCCCGGCCCGAGCTCAGACCGGCTGCGCTCGAAATGGACCCAGTCGACGATGTCCTGACCGTCGGTCATCTAATCTCCTCGCGCCCGGGCCCTCTGCAGGGACCCGCTCGCCCACAGCTAGCCAGCAAACGGTAAATTTAGCCTTATCGGCCGCGATCGAACGGATTGCTCGGTGAGCGCATCGTCAGCCGCAGCGGCACCGGCCCAAGCCCGAGGTCGCGGCGCATCGAGTTCAGGAGATAGCGGCGGTAGCTTTCGGGAAGCTGGTCGACGCGAGTTCCGAACAGGACGAAGCTCGGCGGGCGCGTCTTCACCTGGGTGATGTAGCGCAGCTTGATCCGCTTCCCGCCCGGCGCCGGCGGCGGATTCGTCTCGACCGCAGCCTCGAACCAGCGATTGAGCTCGCCCGTCCCGATGCGCCTCGACCATTGGTCGCGAAGCTCGAACGCGGCGCCGAGGAGCTGGTCGATGCCCTTTCCGGTCTTCGCCGAAACGGTCAGCACCGGGATAGTCTTCACCTGCGCCAACCCCTCCTCAAGCGCCGCTTTGACCCCGTTGAAAAGCGACGACGCATTCTCCGCCACGTCCCACTTGTTGATCGCGATGATCAGGGCTCGCCCTTCCTCGATCACATATTCGGCGATGCGCAGGTCCTGCGCTTCGAGGCCGCGGGTTGCGTCGAGAAGAAGGATCGCGACTTCGGCATGCTCCATCGCCCGCCGCGCATCGGCGCTGGAAAGCTTCTCCAGCTTGTCGGTGATCTTCGCGCGTTTCCTGAGGCCCGCCGTGTCGACGAGGCGGACGGGCCGGCCCTGCCATTCCCAGTCGAGCGTGATCGCGTCGCGCGTGATCCCGGCTTCCGGGCCCGTTATCAGCCGTTCCTCACCAACCATCCGGTTGACCAGCGTCGACTTGCCGGCATTCGGGCGGCCCATGATCGCCAGCTTAAGCGGCGCGGCTTCGTCACGCTCCTCCGACCCTTCCGCCTCCTCCCGCTCGACGAGCGGACGAAGCGCCTCGAACAGGTCGACTACGCCCTCCCCATGTTCGGCGCTGACCGGGACCGGATCGCCAAGGCCGAGGCGATAGGCGTCCAGTACTCCGGCCTCGGCGACCTTTGCCTCGGCCTTGTTCGCAACGAGGACGACGGGCGTTGCGCCCACCCGAAGCCAGCGTGCAATTTCGGAATCGAGCGGAGTCACGCCCTCGCGAGCGTCGACCAGGAACAGGGCTACGTCGGCATCGCGAACTGCGGCCTCGGTCTGCGCGCGCATCCGGCCTGGCAGGGTCTGCGGATCCTCGTCCTCGTAGCCCGCCGTATCGATGAGCCGGAATTCGAGCCCCAGCAGCCGCGCTTCGCCCTCCCGCCGGTCGCGGGTCACGCCCGGCCGGTCGTCGACGAGCGCCAGCTTCCTGCCGACCAACCTGTTGAACAGGGTCGATTTGCCGACGTTGGGCCGGCCGACGATGGCGACGGTGGGTAAGGGCATGGGCACTCGCTGTACCTCTGCGAAGGGCGGGGTCCAGTCCTAAACCGGAAAGAGTCTGGGCTCCGACCTTCGCAGGAGCACTATCTGAAGGCGTGCAACCTGCCGTCGTCGTCGAGGATGTAGAGCGTGTTGTTGGCGACGACCGGCGGGAGGCTGACGCCAGCCTTGATCCCAGTTTGACTCTGGAAGCTTCCGGTCAGCGGATCCACATTTATGAGCGCGCCATTGGACCCGGCGACGATCAGCCGGCCGCCCGCCAGGATGGGGCCGACATAGCTGATCGGGCCACTTTTGGATTTTTCGTGACGGAACGCGGGAAGTTGCGCGATCCAGCGAACCTTGCCGGTGGCCCTGGCGATCGCCATCAACTTCGCATCGCTGGTGACGACGAAAATCCAGTCGCCTGAAACCCACGGCGTCGCGATTCCGGCTAGGTTGAGCTCCCACATCCGCTGCCCCGTGATCAGCTCCAATCCGACCATTCGGCCCCCCTGGCCGATCGCGATCACCTGGCCATTGTCGATCACCGGGTCGGCGTCGATGTCTGACAGCGAGGAAACACTGGTCCGGATGCTGGTCCGCGCAAGCGCGTCCTGCCAGACGATCCGCCCGTTCTCGTAGCGGTAGGCGTCGAGCTCGCCCGACGAGAATCCGGCGACGATCGTGCCCTGGGCGAAGGCTGGCGAGGCGACTCCGAAGACGCCCGCGATTTCGAGCGAGGCGGCCTGGTTCCAGTTGGGCGTCCCGTCAGCGGTCTTGAGCGAATAGATCTGATTGTCCTGGCTCATGACATAGAGAGCCTCGCCGGCAACGGTCGGGGAGCCGCGAAGCGGACCGCCAGGGCGAACCTGCCAGACGAGACCGCCGTTGGACGCGTCGATAG
>JBKPOU010000158.1:0-3738 GCA_046733255.1 Pseudomonadota bacterium | reverse complement strand
CTCCGGATGAGACGGTGAGCGACGGCGGCGGAAGGGTGCGCCCGGAGTTCTTGTGGGCCGCGCTCGATTGCCCAGGTTACTTCGCCGCGGAGGACAAGGCGGGCATGGCCCTGCTCGGGCGCATGTCAGCAGTCATCCACCGCCCCGTGCAAGTCGGAGAGCCGCTGATCGTCACCGGCTGGCCCATCGACACACAGGGCCGGAAACACCGCGTCGGCAGCGCCTTGCACGACGCGAATGGTGAGGTGGTCGCGGCGGCAACCGCCACCTGGATCACGCTGAATGGAGAAAGAGCGGCCTAGAGCTGCCCGTGCTGATCTTCGGTCTGGAAGATCCGATCCACCTCGGCCACAAGGTCCTTCAGGTGAAACGGCTTCGAGAGGAGCTTGGCTCCAGGGGTCGTTCGGCCGCCTTGCAGCGCGACCGCTGCAAAGCCGGTGATGAACATAACGCGGATTTCCGGGTCGATCGCCGACGCCTTCTGGGCGAGCTCGATCCCGTCCATTTCCGGCATGACGATGTCGGTCAGGAGGAGATCGTAGCGCTCGTTCTGGAGGAGCGGCATGGCTTCCGTACCGCAGCCGACAGCAGCCACTTCATAACCGACGCGCTGCAGCGCACGCTGCAGATACTCGCGCATCGAGCCGTCGTCTTCGGCTAGAAGAATTTTCGCCATATGTGCACTTATGCTCGGAACGTTTAATATTTTCCAGCGTGATGGCACGAGACTGACCCGAAACGTGACAGTCGAAACAGGAGTACCTGCCCCACATGCCGCTTTCACCGCCGGCCATCCACCTTCCCAGCGCTAACGTTCCAGTGCTCCTTTCGGTCCCGCATGCGGGACGCGATTATCCGCAGTGGTTGATTGCGCTGTCCAAGGGTGGCGAGCGAGCGCTTCACACACTCGAGGATCCGCGGGTCGACGAGCTCGCGGGCCGAGCGATCGGCGCCGGGATCGGTGCGGTCGTCGCGAAGGCGCCTCGCGCGGCGATCGACTGCAATCGCGCGGAAGATGAGATCGATCCGACCGTGGTGCGGACAGGACCGGTCGCTTCACTGAGCCCACGCGCCCGTGGCGGGCTTGGGATCGTCCCCGGGCGGACGACGCACGGGCCTTTGTGGCGGCAGCCGATCCCGCGGCAGGAACTAGAGGACCGGCTCGACCAGGTTCACCGGCCCTACCATCGCGCCATCGAAGAGCAGCTTGGCCAATTGCTCGATCGGTTCGGCTGCGCGCTTCTTCTCGACTGCCATTCCATGCCGTCGCCGGAGAGCGGCCCGTCGGTGATCATCGGCGATCGCTACGGGCAAAGCGCCTCGCCCTGGGTGACGTCGGAGGCGGTGAAGATCGTGACGTCGATGGGCTTCCGCGCGGGCGTGAATCAGCCGTTCGCCGGGGGCCATATCGTGCAGCGGCACGGGGCGCCGCACACGGGCGTGCACGCGATCCAGATCGAGATGGATCGCGAACTCTACCTTGCTGCCGACAATTCGAGCGCCGGCAAGGACTTTGCGCGCTGCGCTCGCCTCATCGAACAGCTCGCACTTCGCCTCGGCCAGCATTTGCTGGACCGCCGGTTCGCCCAGGCAGCCGAATAGGTAATTCAAAAAAGGCCGCCCCGTTGCCGGAGCGGCCCAAGTTCAGGGAGGAACGCACCCGAGGGTGCGAGGCCCGGGTCGCGCATGAGGGGAAGCCGCGCTGCCCGGGCGCCTTCAATTTGGGAAGCCGCGGCGACCGATCAAGTCGACCCGCCGCAACCCGGTCACGCTTCGGCGGGAACCCGCTGCGGCGCCGGGATCGGGCCTTTGCCCTGCTGCACCTGGCGCGAGAACACCTCGCGGATCTGCGACAGCGAGAAAAGGTGCGCGTAGATGAGCGCGAGCAGGCCGCTCTGGTTCATCTTGCGCAGCTCGTCGCCGCGAAGCTCACGGAGCTTCTCTTCGTCGACCATGCGGAAGCCGCGATAGACGAATGGCTGATCGGAGCCTTCCGGCTGGATGGCGACTTCGCCGTCCATCAGCAGGTCTGACTTCTTCAGTTCCTGAAGGAAGGCCGCGGTGCGCTGGCCGGCCGTCTCGAACTGATCGCAGAACTGAAGGATCGCCTTGGTCGCGTCCGACGGCTCCGTGCCGTTGAACAGCGGCTCGCCGTCCTCGAAGTCGCCGACTGCGCCCGAAGTCGGGTCGAAGCAGAGCGACAGCTCGTCACTGTCCGGACGAAGGCGAGCGAGCAGGAAGGGATAGCGGCGCATGTAGGCCGGGATGTAGGTCGCCGGATCCTTCGGGATGCCATTCTCGTCGAGGAACACGTTGGTGCCCTCGCTAAGACCCATCAGGGCCAAGGGAACCGGCTCGGGGCCAACGGAGAAGACGATCGGATAGTGGCGCTGCAGCAGAGCAAACTCGTCCACCGTCACCGGAACCGCGTGGGTCGCGCCGATCGTTGGTGCTTTTTCAATACGGCGGATCTTCATGCTTGCGTGCTGGCCGGAATTCAGCGGCTCGAGCGCATTGTAAAAAAGCGGCAATTCCTGAGTGGGCGCGGCAGTCGCCATGTCGATTTAGTCTCCTGGGTGCCGGTCCGGGTGCGCCGTTGCGCCTTCCCACGAACCGGGAAAAATCGTCCGGTGCGCTCTATTCAAGGCCTTCCGGTTTCGCAAGTGCCGTTCACCTGTGTGGCGCAGGCCTCGCTTGCGGCGGCAATTCATTCATTGTTCAACGGGTTGGCCGCATCTCGCGGTGGGGACCCGTAGTTTCACTGGAAATGCCGCTTTCGCTGCTTCTCTCTCTGCTGCCGGCAATGTTCGGCATGATGGTTCTCGGCCCGAGGGACGAGGTGCGTACTCTCGTGGTCGAGCAGGAAGTGATCATGCGCATCCCCGTACGCCCGGCCCCCGCGATCGAGTGGGAAGAGCATAAGGGCCCGAGGTGCATCCCAGCGAAGAGCATCCGCGGTGCGATGCTGTCGGGACGCGAGCACGTGGACTTCGTGCTCTATGACCGGACGCGGCTGCGGGCGAAGCTCTCGGAGGACTGCCCAGCCCTCGATTTCTACAACGGCTTCTACCTGACCCCCGACGACGGCCAGGTCTGCATCAAGCGCGACACCATCCACTCGCGCATGGGCAGCAGCTGCAGGATCGAGAGATTCCGGCGCCTGGAGCCCAAGATCGCCCGCTAGTTCCTTGACAAGGTTGAAATGCGCGCCTTAGCCCCAATGTGACGAGGGAGGCTGCGTAACATATGCAGCCACTCAGCTTTCATCATCCGGATTTTGCATGACTTTTGCCGACCTCGGCCTTTCCGACCAATTGCTTCGCGCTGTCGAGGACAGCGGCTACACGGAGCCGACCCCTATCCAGCGTGCGGCGATCCCGTCCGTGCTGATGGGCCGCGACCTGGTCGGCATCGCCCAGACCGGCACCGGCAAGACCGCCGGCTTCGTGCTGCCGATGATAGACATCCTCGCTCATGGCCGCAGCCGTGCGCTGATGCCGCGCTCCCTGATCCTGGAGCCGACGCGCGAGCTCGCCGCCCAGGTCTCCGAGAACTTCGAGAAGTATGGCAAGTACCACAAGCTTTCGATGGCGCTCCTAATCGGCGGCGTGCAGATGGGCGACCAGGTGAAGGCGCTCGAAAAGGGCGTCGACGTGCTGATCGCGACGCCGGGACGCCTCATGGACCTGTTCCAGCGCGGCAAGATTCTGCTGAACGGCTGCGAACTGCTCGTGATCG
>JBKPOU010000157.1:0-3234 GCA_046733255.1 Pseudomonadota bacterium | reverse complement strand
CCAACTGGAAGTGGATGGAGGTTTACCTCAAGGTCCTCAACTGGAGCCTCGACACGACCAAGGCGCATGCTCTGCTCGAGCGCTTGCCGAAGATCCCGCGGCGCTGGCTCTATTGGTTCTACGCCTTCCTGCTCCTGCTGGTTGTGATCGCGGCCTTCCTGGTCGGGACCGGCGCCGGCACCATGCTAATTGGCAAGGTCGGAATCCCCGGCGCGGTCGCGTTCATCTTCGGAGCCGCCGCAGGTACGGCGCTCTGCTACTACACTGCAAGGCTGATCGTCTGGCTCGTCCAGCGCATCGGAAGCGAAAGCTTCGCCGAATGGTACGGTGTCGTCATCGCGCGCTGGAACGCGCGAATGCACGATCACCGGCTCGCGATGGTCGCAGCCGGGCTCGTTACGCTGCTGCTGAGCGTCGGCCTGTTCGGGACGCTGTCCCAGTCCTTCTTCCCACCGGAAAACAGCGACTATTCGCGCGCCAACATCACCATGCCTCCCGGCAGCACGCTGAAGGAGACCGAGGTCGCGACCGATCGTGTTGCGGCCATCGTCGAGAAGGATCCCAGCGTCGAGCGCGTGTTCGAGCGCGTGAATGTCGGAAGCGGACGGGTGAATATCGTCCTGAAGAAGGACCGCGACCTCACGAGCACGGAATTCGAGCGCAATCTTTCGCCCAAGCTCGCGGCATTCCCGGACGCGCGGGTCAGCTTCCAGACGCAGAACGGCGGGGGGCCGGATGCGGACTCGCGCGACATCATGCTCTATCTGGGCGGCGACGATCCGGTTCAGCTGACCGCTGTTGCAAACAAGATTGCCAAGGAAATGGAGAGCGTCCCCGGCCTTCGCGCGCCGCGCGTCGGAAGCCAGCTCGCCCAACCCGAAATCACGATCAAGCCGCGCTTCGATCTCGCCGCGGACCTCGGCGTGACGACTGCCGCACTCAGCCAGACGATCCGCATCGCGACGCTTGGCGAGATTGAGCAGAACAGCGCGAAATTCTCGCTGTCGGACCGCCAGGTCCCGATCACGGTGTCGTTGTCGGAGAATGCGCGTCGCGACCTTTCGACGCTCGAGAACCTTCCGGTGCCGACTGCCGGCGGCGGCTCGGTGCCGCTAAAGTCGGTGGCCGACATCGGCTTCGGATCGGGCCCGACGACAATTTTGCGCTCGAACCAGCTTCGGCGGCTCGCAGTCGGCGCCGATCTTGCGCCTGGAGTGGTCGAGGGCGACGTTTGGGCCAAGGTCAACGAGCTGCCCTCGCTCAAGCACCTTCCGCAGGGCGTTCAGAAGATGAACCTCGGCAACCAGAAATGGCAGGCCGAGCTTCTCTTCAATTTCGCGGTCGCGTTGATTTCGGGCGTGCTACTCGTCTTCGCGGTGCTGGTCTTGCTCTATCGCCGCTTCTTGGCGCCATTCGTGAACATGGGCTCCTTGCTGCTCGCTCCATTGGGGGCAGCAGTCGCCCTGCACATCGCGGGGCAACCCGTGTCGCTGTTCGTGCTGATCGGAATCCTGATGCTGTTCGGCATCGTGGCGAAGAACTCGATCCTTCTCGTCGACTTCGCGGTTGAGATGATGAACCACGGAATGGCCAAGAACCAGGCGATCTGGGAAGCTGGCCACAAGCGTGCCCAGCCGATCGTCATGACGACCGTCGCCATGGTTGCCGGCATGCTTCCAACCGCCATCTCGATCAGCGGCGATAATAGCTGGCGGGCACCGATGGGCATTACCGTGATCGGCGGCCTCATCTTCTCGACCGTTCTGACGCTGCTGCTCGTGCCGTCCTATTTCTCGATTGCAATCTCGATTGAAACGCGGATCGGGCGGCTTTTCCACAAGTTCGTTGGAAGCGACGCACACTCGACCGGGCACGCCGTACCCGCGGAGTGATTCCGCGCCATCGGGCGGCTATGGCGGACCGATGAGCTCGGCAGCACTCGCGCGGTTCAATCCCGCCCAGCCCGGGGCGAAGGGCATGAAGCGCGCGGCTACGGGTCTGCTGGTCGCGATGGCGGCGCTCTTCGTGGTGAGCCGCTGGCTGCAGCCGGCCTATCCCTGGCTCGCCTACGTAAAGTCTTTCGCGGAGGCCGCGATGGTCGGCGGGCTGGCCGACTGGTTCGCGGTCACTGCCCTGTTCCGCCACCCGCTCGGGCTTCCGATCCCGCATACCGCGATCATTCCGCGCAATAAGGACCGGATCGGGGAAGCGCTCGCCAACTTCATCAACGAGAATTTTCTCATCCCGTCGGTGGTCGCGCGGCGGATGCGCAACATCGACATAGCGGGCGCGGCAGGCCGGTTCCTGCGTAGCCCGGCGGAGGGAACGCGAATCCGCCACGGCGCTTCGCGTTTGATCGCCGATATTTTCGAAGGCCTGGACGACGAGCGGCTGGGAGGCATCGTCAAGGGCGCCATCGCCAGCCGGATCGAAAAGATGGAGGTTGCGCCGCTCCTCGGCCACGCGCTTGCCTCGGCGATCAACGAGGACCGCCACGTGCCGATGCTGGAGGCCGCAATCCGCTGGATGGCCCGGGCGCTGGAGGCAAATGAAGAGCTGATCCGCGAGATGGTCCACAAGAAGGCCAATTGGGTGCTGAAGCTTGCTGGGCTCGATGCCAAGCTTGCGGACGCCATCCTCGACGGCTTGCGGAAGCTTACCGCCGAAATGTCGACCGATCCTGCGCACCCTGTCCGGATGAAGGTGGAGGAGGCGCTCGCGCAGCTCGCCAACGACCTGCAGACGAACCCCGAGACGCGCGCGAAGGTGGAGGAGATGAAGGAACAGCTTCTCGCCAACCGCTCGGTGGCGCTGTGGATCGACACGCTTTGGCAGAAGGGGCGGGAATCGATCATTCGCGCCGCTCGCAATCCGGACGCCGCGCTTGCCGGACGCCTCGGCGAGGTGCTTCGCTCGATGGGGGCGTCGCTCGAGCAGGACCCGCGCATTCGATCGGCGATCAACCAGTTCGTCCGCCGCGCCGCCGCAGGCATGGCGCAAAGCTACGGCAGCTCTATCGTCAAGCTGGTGTCGGAGACCATAAGGAGCTGGGACGCTCGCACCGTCACAGCGCGGCTCGAAGCTGCAGTCGGACGCGACCTTCAATATATCCGCATCAACGGCACTCTCGTCGGAGGTCTCGTCGGCCTCGTCATTCACGCGCTCGATACCCTCTGACACCACCGTTCGTCGGCGCTGGAATCGCGCCGGTCGAAATGAACGGAACGGTCAGCC